>DATJZH010000283.1:0-9436 GCA_035499215.1 Streptosporangiaceae bacterium
CGGGCTATCGTCGGCGACATGAACCCGCTGGGCTGGGCGAAGTCGCATTACGTCATCACCGGACAGTGCCCGGTGATGACGTATCACGCCGACAGCTACACGCGGCTACCGCCCGATGACATCGCGCGCCCGGGGAGCCAGCCGGACACTTTTTTCGACCCGCGGTGCTGGGGGCCATCGCTATGGTGCACTTAGCTTAGGTCATAACGGAATGGAGCCCGCGAATGACCAAGATCACGCAAGAAGCCGTCGTGTGTTCGTATCCCGGCTGCGAGAACAAGCCGCAGCCGGGGCAGAACGGGGCCGGAGCGAACCCGAAGTACTGCGGCCTGCCGGATCCCGTGAGCGGACAGCCGCACTCGGCGCTGACGGCGTTCCGGCGGCGCGAGGAGCTGTCCCGCCAGGGGAGCGCCCGGCAGGGCAGCGGGGCGGCCGGAGAGGATCCCGGCCGCCCGAGGGCCGCACTGTGGAATCCGCGCCGATCTCGTGACGCTGACCGGCAGCGCCGCCAGCAGGCTGAGGCTAGTGCCGAGGAAGCGCGCTCCGCGACGCTCGAGGCCGATGCGCAGCTGACCGACGCGCTCGCCGCGGTCGCCGCGGCCCGGCAGGCGGAGGCGGCCATCCGGGAAGCCGCGCAGGCACAGGTCGCCGAGGCCGAGCGATCCGCCGAGGAGCGGGTGCTCGTGGCGCAGCAGGAGCGGAACCGGGCGGTGACGGGCGCGCACCGCCGCGCGGAGGAAGCGGAGTCTCGCGCCAGGACCGCCGAGGAGGAGACGGCCCGGGCGCGGCAGGCTGCCCAGTCGGCCCGCGCGGAGCTGGACCGGGCCCGCGACGGCGCGGAGCGGCAGCTGGCCCAGGTCCGCGAGGACGCCGCGCGGGAGCAGGCCGAGCTGCGAGCGGGACTCGAGGCCCAGGTCGCGGCGGAAGCCGACGCTCGCGCCGCGCTGCAGGCCCGGGCCGAGCAGGCCGAGGCTGACGCCGGGGAAGCGCGCTCCGCCAGGCTGGCGGCCGATGCGAAGCTGGCCGAGGCGGCCGGCGCGGCGCAGCAGGCGGAGGCGGCCGCGGGGGTAGCCGCGCAGGCACGCGTAGCCGAGGCCGAACGGTCCGCCGCCGAGCGGGTGCTGGCGGTGCAGCAGGAGCGGGACCAGGCGGTGACGGGCGCGGACCGCCGGGCGGAGGAAGCGGAGTCTCGCGCCAGGACCGCCGAGGAGGAGACGGCCCGGGCGCGGCAGGCAGCCGAGTCGGCCCGCGCGGAGCTGGACCGGGCCCGCGACGCCGCGGACCGGCAGCTGGCCCAGGTCCGCGAGGACGCCGCGCGGGAGCAGGCCGAGCTGCGAGCGGGACTCGAGGCCCGGGCCGCGGCGGCCGGGAACGCCCGCGGCGAGCATGCCGGCGCTGAGCAGGACCGTGCCAAGGCAGGCCGCGACCAGGCAGCGGGCAAAGCTGCCAGGCAGACTTCCGCAGGGGCGCAGCGCCGCCGCCGGCGCTCCGCGGGAGGCGGCCAGGAGCCCCTTCGCGACGCCAGCCCGCCGGAGTCGCCGGGACAGCCGCTCTAGCGAGGCCCGTCCGCTGGCCGCAGGTCCGCTAGCTGGTTGCGCGCTGCGTGCGGTTCCTCGCCGCCGTCCACATGAGCGCGTGTGCGGCCCGGTATGCGGCCCGCGGCGCAGGGCGTGACGTGAGCACGCACATGCGGCGCGCGGGCCGCCGCAGGCAACGCCGGCGGCAGCGCCCGCCCTGGCGCGATCGCTAGCCGACCACGTTCGGCTGATCGGCTATCCAGAGCCAGGTGCCATCCGGCTGACGTCGCGCTATCTCTGCGGTGGCGCCGCCAGGGAACCGCGTCGAGGTCAAGGCAAGATCGCCATGGCGGAGCGCCAGGCAAACATCGCCGCTGAACTGCGGCCTGCCTGCCAGCAGCCCCTCATATACCCGGCGGATCGCCGGGAAGCCGATCGACAGGACGCCGGGCAGAGATGCGAGCACGGCCCCTGGCTCGTACAACGCGACAATCCCCTGCACGTCACCGGAGCTAGCCCGCTCAAGGAACAGCCTGCCGAGATCCTCGGGCTCTGCCGCCTTTTCACGATCATTGAAATCCGGCATGGCCCTTACCTCCAGAATGGCTCGGTGCGCAACCCGGTTATCGGCCCGCAGCGTACGGACAGCGGCGACAGCGATCGCTGTTCTCGCACCACGCTCGACGCAGTCGATTCTACGGCTGGGCATGCGTGGGGGGAAGCGCCCTATTTGACTGCCGGTGCCTCGCTGAGAGGCACTGCGCGCTGCGCCTGGAGCTTCAGGTCCTGGTGGAAATTTATGAACCCAGGCATGCAGTCCCTCCAGATACAGGTGCACGCCGCAACTGTGCGCCCACGGCGGATTGTCCATACCGTTGTCCATACCGCCCGTCCGCCGGGCGCCATTGGTTCAGGCGGCGCGGCGGGCACTGCTAGCGGCTGGCCGGGCGCCACGCCGCCGGGCGGCGGGCGGCCGGACGGCGAACTCGGCGGCGAGCTGCCGGATCCACCGCATGCGGTCGGCGGCCGCTTCGGGGTGGTCGCCGAATTCCTGTGCCATCTGGCAGGCGCAGCCGCTGATGCCGAACTGCCGCACCGCGCGGCTGATCGCATCAGCCGCCGCTTCGGCCGTCGGAGCGTCCGATTGCTGCAGCCCGGACACGAACAGAGCCTCACACCGGGCGTCGTTCACGTTCAACCGGGTCATGGCGAGCCTCCGCGCTTTTCTCCTGCCGCCAGCGCCGTCACCGGATGCCAGGCTGACCTGGCCGACTTCGGCGCACCGCTGTTTCGCCGGGCAGCGGGACGCATCCCGGGCCCGCCACCGCAAAGCCATCTGCGGCCTCGGCAGGGACGCGGCCTGGCGGGCAGGATACGGGTGACGCTGGCGTCTGTCCGTTGATCGGGTTCCTCTCCCCATACAGAGCCGGCCCGGGCCCCTAAGATACAGCGCGGCGGTCGCTGCACTCGCCTTGATCAGGTTTGTCGCGGCCGGGCGGCTGTGGCAGTTTGCACGATAGATTCGCGAGAGCCTGGCCGTAACCTCTGGTCGGGCCGACCGACAGTCCCCGGACGCTGAGGAGCGACGTTGACCGAGCCCATTACCGCCGAGCGCGATGGACACGTACTGCTCATGGGAGTCAACCGCCCGGCGAAGCGCAATGCCTTCGACCTCGCGACCATCGATGCGCTTGGCGCGGCTTACGAGACCCTCGGCACCGACGATGAACTGCGCGTCGGCGTGCTCTTCGCGCACGGCGATCACTTTTCTGCCGGCCTCGACCTGGCCGAGGTCGGTCCCGCGGTTGCCGAGCACGGCCCCGGCGTCATCTGCGGCGGGCACCGCTTCGACCCGTTCGCGGTCTGGCGCGACCCGGTGCCGAAACCGGTCGTGCTAGCGGTCAATGGCATTGCGTTCACGCTGTCCATCGAGCTGGCGCTAGCCGCCGATATCGTCGTCGCCGCCGATGACGTGCGGTTCCGCCAGCTGGAGATCGGCCGCGGGATCATGCCGTTCGGCGGCGCCACGTTCCGCGCGCCCGCGCAGCTGGGCTGGGGCAACGCGATGCGCTTCCTGCTCACCGGGGAGGAGTTCGGTGGTGTCGAGGCGCTCAGGATCGGCCTGGTGCAGGAGCTCGTGCCGGCCGGGTCGCACGTCGAGCGGGCCAGGGAACTCGCCCAGCTGATCGCCCGGCAGGCGCCCCTGGGCGTCCAGGGCACGCTCGCCAGCGCCCGCGCCGCACTAGGCCAGGGCCCGGCCGCGGCGCGTCAGTGCATCGAGTCGCTGCTGCCCCAGATCCTTGGCAGTCAGGACGCGGCTGAGGGGCTGCGCAGCTTCGCGGAGCGGCGCGAGGCTCGCTTCACGGGCCGCTGACCGGCGCCCGCCGTGCCGCGATCCAGGCGCCGGCTGGCCAGGCCGGTACGACGAACAGCCAGTTCGGCAGAAGAAGGGAATGACCCGATGACCGGCACGGCAGTCTCCTTCGAAGTGGTCGGGATCGAAAAGCCGGAAGACGTGAACGTCGTCATCGGCCAGGCGCATTTCATCAAGACGGTCGAGGACATGCACGAGGCGCTGACCGGCGTGAGCCCGCACCTGCGGTTCGGCATCGCCTTCTGCGAGGCCTCAGCCGCCCGCCTGGTCCGCCGGTCCGGAAACGACGAGGAACTCACGGCCCTCGCCGCGGCGAATGCCCTCGCGATCAGCGCAGGCCACTCGTTTGTGATCATGCTGCGGGAAGGCTTCCCGGTGAACGTCATGAACCCGGTCAAGGCCGTTCCTGAGGTCTGCACGATCTTCTGCGCGTCCGCTAACCCCGTCGACGTCCTTGTCGCCGTCACCGATCGTGGTCGCGGTGTCCTCGCCGTGGTCGACGGCTCGCCGCCGGTCGGCATCGAGACAGACGCCGACGCAGCCAGCCGCCACCGCCTCCTTCGGGATATCGGCTACAAGCTCTGAGCGCCATCGGCCGGCCCGGGCGGCAGCGCCCGGGCCGCGTCCCGTCAGCTGACGTGGCCAGCGGGGTGATGTTCCACGACCGTATCGGCCGACGGGAAGAAGACGCTTTCGTGGCCGTCCTTCCAGCGGACCAGGTACGGCGGGGCGCCGCTGTCCCCATGGATCTCGATGATCTCGCCGTGGCGGTCCTCATCGCCTTGCCGGCGCCCCTTAACCGTTAGTCCATCGCCCAGTTCAGCTTGCATGGCTGTCCTCCTCGTGGCGCGTACCGACCTCCTCATGGCGCGTACCGACACCATAGTCCGGCGACCGCCCCCGGACGCCAGGGCCCAAAGACCTGACCCGCGAGCGCGCCCGAGACACCGTCCGGCATCCCGTCCGGGCCCAGGCTGAACTCTTCGTCCCCGTTGCCGGCGACGGCCAGCACCCCGGCGCGGCTACGCCGGCAGGATGGATCTCGTTCGGTGCGCACGTTGCCGGCGCAGCAGAACGTTACCAATGAACTCCTGTACCTGGGCGGCATACTCGAGGTTCCGCTGCCGGCATTCCTCGAGAGCCCAGGGCCAGGTCACCGCCCGCCGAGCCGCTTCCAGCCACCGATGGGGCTCGAATGTTAACTGCGGAGAATGCTTCATGGTGAGGAACTTGGTGGCGAAAGGCTGGATCACGAGAACGCGGCAGCCCGCCAGCGTCGCCCAGTAGGCTCCGTGGAACGACGTCGTGACGGCCAGATCGGCCGACGCGAGATGCCCGATGACTCGATGAATGTCTGTCTCGGTGTTGTCCATGCGCCGAATAGCCGGATCGGCGAAGGGAACGCGATGCTTGGCGTGCTCGAAGATTACCACCTCGCGAGTCTTGACCCTGGGGGCCGTATCGAAGGCCGTGTGCAGGGCACTGGGGCACGGCACCCATTGATAGCCGGGCGGCCGGGAGGCGGCCCGGTCGTCGGCGAGCCAGTCCCTGATCCCGACAAGATCGAACCGCTCAAGGGCCTTGGGATAGCTCAGATGCCTGAGATTCCTGCCTTGATGACCCGCGCCCCACAGCACGAGGCCCGGCAGGCCCAGACGTGAAAGCCGGCGGAGGTTGGTGTCGAACGTGGTCGTCCGGGCCGCGTCTTCTGGCGCAGGCCCGTTGCCGTAGGCAAGCAGACCGCCACCGCCGACGATGACCACGGCATTTTCGCGAACGCGGATGTGTTCGCCGATGTTGTTCTGCCAGATGTCGATGCGCTCGGCAGGCTGCAGCCCGGTGAAGTAGTTATCCGGACCAGCCATCGTGTCACCGAGATTTTCGCGGTCATTGCACCGATTGGCGACGATAATCCTTGTCACCTGCCCTCCAATGCCATGTAGAAGAGGGTGATAAACTGCCGAACTGGCGCTGCCCGGGCTGAATGTGCCTTCGGGATGGACGTCGCCTTAGGGCTGGGGCCAGGCGCAGTGGTCGATCAGGGTACGGAACCTGGCTTCCCCGCCGGGGCGGGGGCTAGGCAGGGACGGTGACTCGGCACTCGTCGTGGCTGGCGCGGGCGGTATCGGTGCCGGGACCCTGACACTGTCTGCAAGGCCGGGGCGATCGAGTCGGCGGTGACGCGGCACACCGGGCTGTGCAGGCCCGGGCACCAGCGCTGATCATACCCGGCTGGGCCTTGCCCCGGGGCGGCAGCCTCAGGGTCGCGTCCCTGGCCGCGCCGCGGCACCGGTCTTCCCGAGCACCGCGCCCTGGCGCAGCAATTCGCGCTGCACTATTTCCGGGCCAATCAACCGCGGCGTCATGTGCTGACGGGAAGCCAGCGCCGCCGTCACCCCGGCAGCGTGTCCGGTCGCCATGGCGATGGGCATCACTCGATACGACGCGTGCGCTTCGTGCGTGCCAGAGATGCACCGGCCAGCGACCAGCAGGTTATCAATTCCGCGGGGGAGCAGGCACCTCAGCGGAATGTCATACGCAGTTCCCGGCGGCAGTCGCCGAAGGTCCGTGCCGCTCCCCGACGGGCTGTGGATATCGATCGGATATGACCCTTGCGCAATGACATCATCCTGCGGGCGGCCGTTGAGGACATCGTCGGCGGTCAGCTGGTAGTCGCCGATGATCCGGCGCGTCTCGCGAACCCCGATCCCGACACCGCTCTGGGCCAGGTAGGAGTCCTCGAAACCGGGCACGCGCTTGCGGAGGAACGAGATGATCTGGCGCATCTGAGCACGGCTCTCCACCTCGGCACGGGTGAGGTCGAAGACGTCCGTTCCGAGAGCGCGGGTAACCCGCGTGCTGTTGATGCTGACCTCGTGCTCGTGCGGGGTCGCGAAAAACAGCATGTCCTCGCGGGCAAGGTCGAGCTCGCCCGCTGCGCGCGCCTCGGCGACCAGATCCCAGAGCCCGGACACGCCGCGCCACTGTGCCGGATGCTCGCGCACGTACTCCGCGAATCGCGGCTGAGAGAACTCGATCATGCGGAACATGAGAGTCATCGGCTGGACGAGATCGTCTTCGTCTCGGCCGATTTCAGCGGGCGCCCCGGCGGCGACGGCGATGTCACCGTCGCCAGTGCAGTCAATGACGACCTTCGCACGGATGGCGACCGGCCCTGACTTGGTCTCGAATATCACGCAGCGGCCGCCCGCTTCATCCAACACGCCGGAAGCGAATGAATGGAGCAGCAGGCGGACTCCCGCCTCCTCGATCAGCTGCAGAGCGGTGAGCTTGAATTGCTCGGGGTCGAAGGGGACGACGTACCCGGTATCGGCTGAGGGAAGAACGGCACCTCCATCGTCGGCCAGCCGCTCCAGGAGCGTGCTCAGCACCCCCCCGACGACAGGCTCGCCAGCGCCGTGATCCGTCGGGAGAAGGTGAGTGGTGTCCGCATCCGAACGCGCCGCACGCATCTCGTTGTGGAATGACATGAGCGGCATGACCAGGGCAACGGTCGCGTTGCCGCCGAGAAAGCCGTACCGTTCCGCAAGGACCACGTCTGCGCCGGTCTGCGCCGCGCCAATAGCGGCCCCGAGTCCAGCCGGCCCCCCGCCCGCAACCAGCACGTCGGTCTCCCCGGCGAGCAGCGCCGCGCGTGCGGGCACGGTGACGTAGCGCCGGTGGCCGGGTGGCGTCAGCACAGCCATCAGACCGGGGCCGTCACGACAGAGAAGAGCTGCGCGCCGGCGGGCGTCTCAGCGGGGGGAGCTGGCATCAAGCCATCGTATTGCCAGCCGACAGCTATCTCGCGGACTTGCCCGGCCAGATACCTGGCTCGAACTGATTTTTGACTGCCGGTTATATTTGCTGGATGGACATGGCCTTCCAGGGTTCTCTCCTTGATCTGGATGACGAAGTGCGCGCGGAGCCGCTCGGAGCATCGGTGCGGCGAACGTACCTCACGCGCGGCGCGTGGCTCGATGTCCGGCGCGGCTGGATCACCGGCGCCGGCGCGCTGTTCGGCCGGCTGATCGACGCAGTGCCGTGGCGCGCCGAGCGGCGGCAGATGTACGACCGGGTGGTCGACGTGCCCCGGCTGCTGTGCTTCTACGCCGAGGGCCAGTCCCTGCCCGACCCCGCGCTCGAGGAGGCCAGGCAGGCGCTCGATGCCCGCTACGGCGACGAGCTTGGGGAGCGGTTTCGCACCGCGGGGCTATGTCTTTACCGGGACGGCAGAGACAGCGTCAGCTGGCACGGCGACACGATCGGGCGCGGCAGCACCGCTGACACCATCGTCGCGATCATCTCCCTCGGTGCGCCGCGCGCCCTGCTGCTCCGCCCGCGCGGAGGCGGAGCGGCCCTGCGCTACGACGTCGGCCACGGCGACCTATTCGTGATGGGCGGCAGCTGCCAGCGCACCTGGGAGCACGCGGTGCCCAAGACGGCCCGGCCCGCCGGACCGCGCATCAGCGTCCAGTTCCGCCCGCGGGGCGTGCGCTGACCGGCCTGATCGGTCGTCCGCGCGGCCGACGATCTGGCGTAGCGTGGGCGGCATGAAAGCATGGGTCGTGCACCAGCCGGGTCCGATGGCGAGCGGGCCGCTGCGCCTGATCGAGCGCGACGTTCCCGAGCCCGGTCCCGGCGAGCTCCTGATCCGCGTGCTGTGCTGCGGTGTATGCCGCACCGACCTGCACCTTGCCGAGGGAGATCTGCAGCCGCGCCGGCCGGACACCACACCGGGCCATGAGGTGGTCGGCGAGGTCGTGGCCGCAGGCCCCGGCAGCACCCGTTTCGCCGTCGGGGACCGGGTCGGGGCGGCCTGGCTGGCGGGCACCGACGGGTCGTGCCGGTACTGCCGCCGGGGCCGGGAAAACCTGTGCCCGGCATCGACCTACACGGGCTGGGACATTGACGGCGGCTACGCCGGATACCTGGTGGCAGCAGACGCCTACGTGCACCACCTGCCCGCCGGGCTCACCGATCAGGAGATCGCGCCGCTGCTGTGCGCCGGGATCATCGGCTACCGGGCCCTGCACCGGGCCCAGGTGCCGCCCGGCGGCACCCTCGGAATCTGGGGCTTCGGCGGCTCTGCCCACATCACCGCGCAGATCGCGATGGCCCAGGGCGCCGCGGTGCACGTGTTCACCAGGGCGCCAGCGGCACGGGAGCTGGCTCTCGAGCTGGGCGCCGCCTCAGCTCAGGACTCCGAGGACCCGACGCCCGAGCCGCTCGACTCGGCGATCATGTTCGCGCCCGTCGGCGAGCTGGTGCCGCCCGCCCTCGCGGCCCTGGACCGGGGCGGGACCCTCGCGATCGCCGGGATCTACCTGAGTGAGATACCGCCGCTGGATTACCAGAAGCACTTGTTCCAGGAACGCGAGCTGCGCAGCGTCACGGCCAATACCCGCGGCGACGCCGAGGAGTTCCTCCGGCTGGCGCAGCGGCTGCGGGTGCGGGTGTCGGTCACGCCGTACCCGTTCGGCGAGGCAGACCGGGCGCTTGCCGATCTCGCCGAGGACCGGATCACCGGCGCCGCCGTCCTGAC
>DATJZH010000284.1:0-2424 GCA_035499215.1 Streptosporangiaceae bacterium
GCCCTGGTGGCAGGCGATTATCCCCCGGCCGCGATGATTTTCCTGAGGTGGGCCAGGTCCTGAGAGGTAACACCAGAGGGCCGCATGACGGCGTTCCATCCGTCGACGTACTCGGCCGTGTAGTGGTGCCCGTGGCCGGCCGGGACGTCGGCGGAGAACGGGAGGTCGGCGGTGACCTGCCAGAAGGTCACCAGAGGCATCCAGAACATGCCCGCGAGTACGTCTTGGCCAGGTGGCTGGCTGATCCAGCTGGGCTCGCTGAAGATCAGATGCGGGCTCCACCAGACGACGGGGTCGGACGGGTGCATCATGTACAGGACCCGGCTGCCTTGCCAGGGCTGGCCGACGGGCGGTATTCCCGTACTCGGGTCGTCCGCGAACCGCACAATCCGCCCGTCCTGGAAGACAGGCTGTACCTCCGGGCTGCCGGGGTCGCGGTGGTCGCTGAATTCCCGGAACAGGGTGTTGAAATTGGGCGGCCCCGCGAACAGCGTGCCGGCGGTAAGGCTCAGGCCGTATTCGCCGCTGAAGGCTGCCTCGCCGCCGAACGACCCCAGGCTTTCCCCCGCTACGAACAGCCGTGGGCGCTGGCCCGGGGGCAGCTGCGACCAGCGGCCATAGACCGCGTCGAACAGCGCCGCGCCCGCCTCGCGCGCCTTGGACTGGTCGACCAGGTAGGAGATCCACGACGGCAGATAGGAGTACTGGATCGCCACGATCGCCGAGTCGCCGCTGCTGAGGTACTCGAAGCTGTCCGCCAGCGCCGGGTCGACCCAGCCGCTGCCGGTCGTCGTCACCACCAGCAGGTTCTTGCGCTGAAAGCCGCCCTCGCGCTGGAGGTCCTGAACCGCTAGGGCAGCCCGGGACCCCACGTCGGCGGCCGACGCCAGCCCGGCGTAAGCCCGGATCGGTTCCATGGCCGGGTGGTGGGTGAACTTCTTGATATCAGCCGCCGACGGGCCCGAACCGATAAAGCTGCGGCCTTGCCGGCCCAGCGTGGCCCACGGCACGAGCGAGTCCGGCCCGCCCGATCGCAGGCTGGTCATGGGCTGGTACACCCCCGCCGGGGTCGTCGTGTTGCGCACCGAGAATGCAGCGTTGGCCACGTTAACGAAACCGTTGAACAGCAGGCCGGTGACAACCAGGTAGGCGAGGCCGGCGACCAGGACCCAGGCCACCGCGCGCGCCGCGCGCTGCCCGACCCAGCGATGGAGCAGTTGCACGGCCCAGCGGTACAGGCCGCGAAGGCCGCGCCCGATCAGCAAGATGAGGCAGAAGATCAGCGCGGCGATGAGCGGGGAGACGACGACGAACGCGATGTTGTAGTCCGTCACCCCCATCAGCTTGCGGATCTCGTACTGCCAGTACTGCCCGAGCCCGAAGAAGACCACGACCAGGACCGCCGCGCTGATGACGAAGGCAGGCCGGGACCGGCGCCGCGGGTGCCGGGCGTCCCGGCCGGCGAAAGCACGCCAGATCCACGCGGCGAGCACCCCGAGGCCGTAGCCGATGGCTGCGGTGATCCCCCAGACCAGCCCCTGGACGATACCGTCGCGCGGCAGCAGCGATGGCGTGAAGGACAGGCACCCGACAATGAGCGCACCCCAGCAGCCGGGGAGCGTGACATAAAACAGCTTCCGGAGTTTGCCGGGCCCCGCCGGTGGCCGGGAGGCTTCGGCCGCTGCCACGGCCGGGGAGATTCCGGCGGCCCCCGGCGGCTGGCCAGCGCCGACCGGACGGGCAGCGCCCTGGCCCACCCCGCCTGGATGCTCACCCAGCCGGCCGGCCGGCGGGCCCGGCATGTCGGCGGCCCGCTCCTCTAGGTCCATGACGCTGGCGACCTCATCCACCGGATTCATCCCCTCTAGACAACGCGATCGGAGGCGGCGCGGCATGGTCCAGTGCCGTCGCGGTGCCGCTCAGGCGATCCAGAGCGCCTGGCCGGTGGCGGCCACGCCGGGCGACGACAGCGCGGCCGGCAGGCACCGGCAGTCCGAGCAGGGCGGCCACGCCCCACGGGCCGGCGCCTGCGGATCCTTCCATCAGGTTCCCGCGCAGCCGGACGGCGGCGAATGCGTCCAGGAAGGTGAGCACCCAGACGGTGACGGCAACGGCGAAGGCCCCCACCGAATGCCCGGCCACGAATGCCGCGTGCGTCCAGGCACGTTGCGCCGACTGCGCCCGGACCCCCAGCCGGAGAGTAGTCGTTGCCACATCTCCTCCTTCGCGAGGGAGCCGGTCCTGTGCCCGATGGTCGCCGGTACGCGCCCCGTGCGTCTGCACGGCCACCGTCCATCCCGTGGTCAGGGTGGCGGGCATTCGCGAGTACCTGCTAGCCGGTATCGCCTCAAGCGATCGCCGCCCGCGCGGCCGCGTGACCGGCGTGGACCGACGCCGGGGCCGATCGGCGTCGACCGACGCCCG
>DATJZH010000285.1:0-3798 GCA_035499215.1 Streptosporangiaceae bacterium
GGTCAAGCAGGGTTTTCACGCGCGGGTGCAGCGGAACGTAGCGGTCGCTGTGGAGCTTGCCGACCGGGACGTGCAGCCAGTCCCGGTCGCCGATCCGCACGATCGCATCGGTGCTGAGGCGGAGGAACTCGCCCTTGCGCATCCCTTCTCCAGGCGTCCGCAAACTGTCGCATGATGTCGCGCTGACCTGTCATTTCCGGGGTTTCACGGCGCGTCTCCCTGCGTGTGGTGCTTGTTGCTGGTAGTAGTTCACGCAGCTCAGCGTGAGATCGGGGGGCGGGGGATGCGGGCGTTTCCGGTGAGGCTGCCGTCAGGCGCGCGGTACTGGACGGTGCTGGATGAGGACCTGGCAGTGGTGGCGGTCGCGGACGGGTTCTTGCGGCAGGTGCGGTTCGGCCGGGACGGCGCGGAGTCGACGACGAAGAGCTACGCGCATTCGATCGCGTTGTTCCTGCGCTGGTGCGGCCGGACGGGCCGGACCTGGCAGGCGGGCGCGGCGCATCTGCCGCTGTTCATCGGCTGGCTGCAGCACGCGGGCGCGGATGTCTCCGGGGCCGGCGCGGACGCGCTGGCAGGGGCGGTGATAGCTGGCCCGGGGGCGGCTCCGGCTCGGTCGGCGCGGCGGGTGAACGGGGTGCTGACCGCGGTGCGGTCGATGGTGGTGCACGCGGTCGCGGCCGGGCAGGCGGGCGGGGATCTGCTGCCGCTGCTGTATGAGGTCGCCGATGACCGGGATCTGCCGCCGGCGGCTCGGGACGCCGAGGGCCGGATGGCGTGGCGGCTGCGGGCCCGGCACCGGCTGCACGAGCCGGAACGGCCGGTCGACCGGGCCTCCGATGAGCAGATCGTGGCGCTGCTGAAGGCGTGCCGGTCAGCGCGGGACCGGCTGATCGTGCTGCTGATGGCCCGGGCCGGGCTGCGCCGCGGCGAGCTGTGCGGGCTGCGCCGCTCTGATGTGCACCTGCTGGCCGACTCGCGCCCGCTGGGCTGTGACGTCGCCCGCGCGCACCTGCATGTGGTCCGCCGGGAAGGCAACCCGAACGGGGCGTGGGCCAAGTCGCGGCGGCAGCGCGCGGTGCCGCTGGACTTCCTTGTGGTTCAGGCGTTCGACACCTACGAGCTGGAGCGGATGAGCGTCCCGGAAGCTACGGCGGGCGACTTCGTGCTGGTGAACTTGTTCCGCGGGGTGATCGGCGCCCCGGTGCGCCCGGACGCGGTCGGTGAGCTGCTCGCTGCCGCTTCACGGCGGGCCGGCCTGGCCACAGCGGTCGACGCGGAAGGGCGGTGACGCCGCATCAGCTGCGGCACGCCTGCGGCAGCAACTTCGCTGATGCCGGGTGCGGGATCGATGTGGTCGCCGACCTGCTCGGCCACATTTCGGTGTCGTCCTCGCAGGTCTACCTGCACCCGGACCCGGGCCGGCTACGGGCCGCGGTGGACAGGGTGCCCAGCCCCCGGGAGCTGGCGAAGGCGGGATCATGACCGCCGCCACGGCGCTGCCCGTATCGCCGGCAGCGAGCCGGGGCAGGGTGTTTCCGGCAGTGCTGGCCGGAGTTGTGCTCGATGGCCCGGCGGCCCGGCTGGCCCAGATGACCGGCCCGGCGTTCCTGGCCGGGGCGGGGTGGGATCCAGCGGCCCGCGTGTTATCGCTGCCGGCCGCGCACCCGCTGCTGGGGCGGACGCTGTGCCGGGCCGGGAGCTGCCCGGCCACCGCGCACGCCGGCACGCCCGGGCTGTGCTGGAGCTGCTTTGCGCGGCTGCGGCGGGCCGGGATGACCTCGGAGCAGATCGCGGCATCCCCGCTGGTGCCGGGCCCGCCGCCGCGGCCGGCCCGCTGCCTGGTGCCAGGCTGCGAGCGGATGTCCCCGGGCGGCCGGCAGGGGCAGCGGACCGGCCTGTGCGTGGCGCACTCGCGCAGGTTCCGCCGGATACCGGGAATGACGATCCAGCGGTTCCTGGCCGACCCGGCCGTCCGGCCACTGGCAGCGCTGGGCCCGTGCCGCGTGGCGGCGTGCACGCGGCGGGCCGGAAGCGAGCACGGGTACTGCCCCGCCCACTACGTGCGCTGGCGCGCCGCCGTCACCGCCGCCCCCGGCGCCGGTCAGCGGCGCTGGGACCGGACCGAGCCGGCGGTGTCCGAGGGCGGGCTGGTCAGCCTGCGCGGGCTTGCTCCGCTGGTGGTGGCGCAGGTGCTGTTCGGGCTCCAGCAGCGCACCCGCGGCGGGGCCAAGACCACCGACGTGAATCTGCGCGGAGTCTGCGACACGCTGCGCCTGCAGCAGTCGGCGTCCATCGCCGGCTGCGCACCGGCCGCGGTCCGGGCCGGGAAAGCGGCCCGCTCGCTGCTGCGGGCACTGGCCCGCCACGCCGGCCTCGCGCTCGCTGACCCGGCCGCCGAGCAGGACAAGGACGTGTGGGACCTGGCCGTCTTCGGCCACCCCGGGCGGCTGTCGTTCACCGGGATCGCCCAGCCGTGGCTGCGCCAGGCCGCCAAGGCGTGGGCGGCAGAAGAGCTGCCCCGCCACCGCGGCGGCGGCGCCGCCAAGGTCCAGGAGAAGATCAGCGCGCTGGCCCAGCTGTCCGGCAGCCTGAGCGCCCGCCCCGATCACGGGAACGTCCCGGCCGCCCTCAGCCGCGGCGACATCGCCAGCTTCCTGGCCCGGCTGGGCTACCTGGAGTCAGCAGGGCGGATCAGCCGCTACCGCCGCAACGTCATCTGCCGCGGTGCGCGCATGCCGCTGGCCGGCATCAGGGTGCTCGGCCTGACCCGGCCCGGCGCGGTGGCGGCCGGGCTGCCCGGTGACTTCATGATCGGCCCGGGCGACATCCCGGCCGAGCCGGCGCGGGGCGAGCCGGGCCGGGACCTGCCACCCGAGGTCATGTCCGTGCTGTGCGCCGGCCTGGACAGCCTGCAGCCCGCCGAGGCCCGGGCGGCGACCGAGATCGCCATCGACACCGGCCGCCGCCCCGAGGACATCCTCGGCCTGCCGCTGGACTGCCTGGCCCGCGATCACGACGGCGCCCCCGTGCTTGTCTACGACAACGCCAAGGCCGGGCGGCTGGGCCGCCGCCTGCCGGTCAGCCAGGCCACCGCCGCAGTGATCACGGGGCAGCAGCAGCGGGTCCGGGACCGCTACCCGCGCGCCCCAGCCAGCGAGCTGAAGCTGCTGCCGGCCCCGCGGGCCAACCCGGACGGGCGCAAGCCACTGAGCATCTCCATGCTGGAAGACCGCCACCGGATCTGGGTCACCGGCCTGGACGTGCTGCGCACCGGTGCCGGCGCTGAGTTCGACAAGGCCAGGATCACCCCGTATGCCTACCGGCACACCTACGCCCAAAGGCACGCCGACGCCGGGGTCCCGGTCGACGTGCTGGCCGAACTACTTGATCACCGGAACCTGAACGTCACACGCTGCTACTACCGGGTCGGAGAAGACCGCCGGCGCGACGCGGTTGACAAGGTGACCGCGCTCAGCTTCGACCGGCACGGCAACCGGATCTGGCGCCAGGCAGCGGCACTGCTGGAATCCGAGCACGCCCGGTATGCGGTCGGAGCAGTCGCCGTCCCTTACGGCCGCTGCGCCGAGCCGTCCAACGTGGCCGCTGGCGGCGGGGCCTGCCCGGTCCGGTTCCGCTGCGCCGGCTGCGACCACTTCCGCACCGACGTGTCCTACCTGCCCGACCTGACTGCCTACCTGGACGACCTGCTGCGCACCCGGGAACGCCTGGCCGCCGCCATCGACGGCATCGACGAGTGGGCCCGCGCCGACGCCACTCCCACCGAGGAGGAGATCACCC
>DATJZH010000286.1:0-23667 GCA_035499215.1 Streptosporangiaceae bacterium
CCTTCAGCCACACGCGCCACCGGTTCTGACCTCCACGCCCCGCTCGAACGCAGGGATGCGCCGCAAGGGCCGTTAAACGAGCGCGGCAGGAACTCCATCGGCGCTCACCAAGAATGAGGATTCGCCGGTCACGGGAACAGGTGGCGCGTCACTATTCCACGACCGACGTCGCCGCCCAGCCGTAACGAAAAGCTGGAGCCGATGTCAAAGTACTTGGCGACATCGTCACCGGCGAGCGCGGCGGTCAGCATTGCGGTGGCCGGCGGCTGCCGGCAGCGAGCCACCGCCGTTGTTGGTAACAAGGGCGCTGAAGAACTTGCGGTTGTGGTCTCCTGGTGCTCGCCATGCACCAGCATGCGCCGCATCTGGCCAGGCTGCACTTCGGCGAGTATGTCTTCAGCGCCGGACCCGGTTGTGACCATGGCCTGGAATTTGTGCCAATGCACTGTGCGCCACCTCAGCCGTCCGGAGCGGAGTTCTCGGATGTCGCCGCCGCGCCTCCGGTGTTGCGATGACCGGAATTAATGATCTAAAGTGTACCAATCTCGACAGGACGATCGGCCTGCCGGCGCTACGCGGTGGTTAAATGGTGGTTAAGCGGCTGTTAAGCGGCAGCGTCAGGTCTCGGCCGCCGAGCCCGCTGACGCCGGGCCTGCGGTTCGAGCCGGCTGGGCGCCGGCCCGGTGAGCGGCCCGGACCCGGCGTGCTGGACGGCCCGCCGCCCGGCTGCTCGGCGCTTGCCCCGGTGTCGTGCCGCGGGCATCGCACTACGCTGGCCCGCGCCCGGGATGGGCCACGTCAACCTTGAAAGGACTGGCAATGGGAATTTTCGGCCATGACTACTACAGCCAGCCCCGGCCCGCGCCCGAGCCGGTGACGGTCACAGAAGCCAAGCCTCGCGCGAGCGCAGGCCTGGTGGTTCCCTGTGACGGGTGCCACGCGACACACGCAAAGGTAGAAGTGATTACTGAGGCCGGCTCGGTATTCTTGTGCCAGCACCACCACAGGAAGCACCGCGACTCCATCGTCGCAGCTGGTCACCTGATCCGGCAGCGGCTCTGGCATTGATGACCGCCGCCGCCCGCCGGCCGCCAAGCGCCGGGCCTGTCGGAAAGCACTGAGCCTGTCGGAAAGCACTGAGCCTGTCGGAAAGCACTGAGCCGCCGCGCCGGCGCCGAGAGCCGAATGCTATTTTCGGGCGGCATGGTAAATGGGACGGGTCAATGTCGGTGGCCCCCGCTCATACTTGGGCAGCGCTGCCGGCCTGACCCCGGGCGCCGCCGTCCTGGTGCTGGCGGCGCGGCGGATCTGCGGAATCACGAGAACCTGGTGCTGGTCATCGCCGCTGCCGACGAGAGCGAGAGGGACGCTGAGTGTGTTGCCGAGGTGGGAGAACAGTCAGCTAGCGTTGCCCGTTGCGCACGGAACCGGCAACTGGATCGGCGCCGCCAGCGCCGTCATTTACCGTGACTACATCTACCTTGCCTATCGTGACAGGCACCCGGTCGAACAGGGCCGGGGTAACCGCGTTTACGTCGCCCGCTCCCCGATTGACGATGGTATCCGTTTCGATACTTTGTGTGCCATCGACAAAGATGACATGGACGCAGAGTCATTGGAGCGCCCGGCTCTGGACGTGACGCCTGATGGTGAGTGGTTCCTGTATCTCAGCTGTGCCACGTTCAATTCTAAGCACTGGCGGATCGAGAGATTGCGCGCGGACGGCCCGCGCGATTTCAGTTCCCGCACTCGTCAGACTATCTTTCCTGGCAGCGCTGTCTTCGGTATTAAGGATCCGGTGCTCGTTCGTGGCAAGGGCCTGCGCATATGGGCAACGCTGCATCCACTGACCGAAGGCGACGAGAATGCCGACCAGATGACGAGCGTGGTCGCCTGCAATTGCGAGCCCGTCATGGTGCCAGAGCCGGGAACCTGGTACAGCCGTGGCACGCGGATAACGGCAGTTGTTGGCGAGTATGCTTATTTCGACGGCCGCGCCTCGGCGAAGCAGAACTACGAAGAGCGAACCGGAATCGCCAAGTGGGACGGGTCGCGCTATATTCCGATCGCCGGCCCGGCGTCCAGTCCTTTCGGTGGCGGCGCACTGCGCTACGTTTCAGCCGTCGCGTTGCCGCATGGGCGCCTGCGTCTCTACTACGAAAGCGCGACTGAGTACGGTAGTCATGAATTGCGCACTGAGCTGCGCGTGAGCCGGCCTGACCCGCGGGGCGGGATCTCGTGCCAGGGATCCACCCGCGGGCCGGCGCCATGACGTCGGCCCCGCGCCGGTCTCCGCGGCGCTCGCCGCGGAGCAATACTACCCGGTGCCGCGAGCCCACCCGGTCGCAAATCCGCGAGGCAGCCTCCGTCCGCCGCAAGGACCGCGGTGATGGCGCGGTGAATGGCGCAGGTTCAGGTCCATGAGGACCCCGTCGCCGCCCGGCCCGCCGGGCGGCGCGGTCAGTCCGTCCACCTCCGAATTGCCCTGAGTCACCCATCTCGCGGGGCCAGCAGCTGCCTGGCCGTGATCACGGCAGCCTCGTGACAGCGAACTCCAGTCCGCTGGCCCGGTAATCATCCTCTAACTGGCGCAGCACGGCAGGCAGGTGGTAGCTGCACGCGGTGCGAGCGTGCTCGGGCAGCCCCGACTGCGGCGGCGGGCGGATACGGAACTCTGCTAAGTGTACGCAGCCACGGGACGGGATTCCCGTTGGGTGCCTGACCTGACACGTACTGTGACTCATATACCGAATGTAAGTGCGTGCGCACATGCCGGCAATAGGCTGGCAGCCGCAACCGCGGCGAAGCGATGAGTCCGCGGCGAAGCGCCGGTGCGGAAGTGCCGCAAGCCGGGGGGCAGCGCCGGGCAGCCGCCGCCGGCTCCCGGCAGCCCGCCCGCTTGCCTGCGTTGCACGTACCCGGGACAGGTCCCGGGCCTGCGCGCCATTCCCCGGCTTGCCTATCCTGGCTTTCCGTGACCCGATCTCATGGATGGCCGTCGGCGCTGCGGCTTGCTGGCATCCGGCCGGAGCCGGCCTGGCCTGGCTGGCCGCTGGCGGGCGGCATCATTGCCGGGACTGTCCTGGACGCAGTGTTCGGTGACCCGCGGCGAGGGCATCCCGTGGCGCTCTTCGGGCGCGCCGCGCAGGCGCTGCAGGAGCGCGCGTACAGCGACAGCATTTCCAGCGGTGCCGGGTACGCGGCGTGCTGCGTGCTCGCTGCGATGGCGCCCGGCGTCCTGGCGCAGCACCTCACGCGGCGGCACCGCTGGCTCAGGCTCGCCGCGACTGCCGCGGCGGCCTGGACGGTGATCGGGTCGGCCTCGCTGACGTCCGAGGCCGAGCGGATCCGGAGCGCGTTGCAGGCCGGTGACATCGAGGTGGCTCGCGGCGCGCTGCCCAGCCTGTGCGGGCGTGATCCGCAAGGCCTCGACGAGCACGAACTGGCCCGCGCCGTGATCGAGTCGGTTGCCGAGAACGCCAGCGACGCGATTGTCGCGCCGCTGCTGTGGGGCGCGGTCGGCGGGCTGCCTGGCTTCCTCGGCTACCGGGCGGTTAACACGCTGGATTCGATGGTCGGCTACCGGTCCGCGCGATACGCGAGGTTCGGCTGGGCGTCCGCCCGGCTCGACGACGTGGTGAACTGGGCGCCCGCGCGGCTGACCGGGCTGCTGGCCGGCGGCCTGGCCGGGGTGGCGGGCGGGCGGGCGGCGCAGTCGTGGCAGGCGATGCGAACATACGGGTCGCACCACCCGAGCCCGAACGCCGGCCGGTGCGAGGCGGCCTTCGCCGGCGCGCTCGGCGTCACGCTCGGCGGGACCAACGCCTACGGCGGAGTGACGGAGAAACGGCAGCGACTGGGAGACGGCCGCACGCCGGAAGCGGCAGATATCGCCCGGGCCGTCCGGCTGTGCCGGGCGACGGCCGCGGCAGCTTCGATCATCGCGGCCGCGGCCGCGATGATCGCTGGGCGCGGCGCTGCAGGGACACCGGGGTGAAGGGCGCGATCCTGGTCGCCGGGACGAGTTCCGACGCGGGCAAGAGCATGATTACCGCGGGGCTGTGCCGCTGGCTGCGGCGGCAGGGCGTATCCGTGGCTCCGTTCAAGGCGCAGAACATGTCCCTCAATTCGTTCGTCACAGCCGACGGCGCGGAAATCGGCCGGGCTCAGGCCATGCAGGCAGCCGCCGCGGGGATAGAGCCGCAGGCCCGGATGAACCCGGTGCTGCTCAAGCCAGGCAGCGGCCGGCGGACGCAGGTCGTGCTGCTCGGCCACCCTGTGGGCGAGGTCGACGCAGTCGAGTACCGCGAGCATAAGGCCCAGCTGCTTGAGGTGGCCCTGGACAGCCTGTCGCGGCTGCGCCGCGACTACGACGTGGTGATCTGCGAGGGCGCGGGCAGCCCGGCGGAGATCAACCTGCGGGCGACCGACATCGCGAACATGGGCCTGGCGCGGGCGGCCGAGCTGCCGGTGATCGTCGTCGGGGACGTCGACCGCGGCGGTGTGCTTGCCGCGATGCACGGCACGCTGGCCCTGCTCGAGCCCGCCGACCAGCGGCTGGTCGCGGGCTTCGTGATCAACAAGTTCCGCGGGGCGCCCGAGCTGCTGGCGAGCGGGGTGAACATGCTGCGCGGGCTTACCGGCCGTCACGTTCTGGGCGTCGTGCCCTTTACCGACGGCCTGTGGCTGGACATCGAGGACTCCCTGAGCCTGGATGCCGGCCGTCACGTGACGGCTCTGCCGCCGCACGGCGCCGAGGTGCTCCGGGTCAGTGTCGTCCGGCTGCCGAGAATGAGCAACGTGACCGACATCGACGCGCTGTCGGCGGAGCCGGGCGTGCTCGTCCGGCTGGCGACGACGCCGGCTGAACTGGCCGACGCTGACCTGGTCGTGCTGCCCGGTACCAGGGCCACCGTCGACGACCTGGCCTGGCTGAGGCAGCGCGGCCTGGCGGCGGCGATCACGGCGCGCGCCGGCAAGGGACTGCCGGTACTGGGCATCTGCGGCGGCTACCAGATCCTCGGACGCGAGATCGACGACCAGATCGAGTCCCGCGCGGGCACGGTTCCCGGACTCGGCCTGCTGCCAGTGCGGGTCAGCTTCAGCCCGCGCAAGCGGCTGGCCAGGCCGGCCGGATCAGCCTGCGGCGCGCCGGTAGCGGCGTATGAGATCCATCACGGCGTCGTGACCGTCGAGGACGCCGGGGCCGCGTCTTTCCTCGATGGCTGCCGCGTTGCCGGTACCTGGGGAACAAGCTGGCACGGCACGCTGGAGAATGACGAGTTCCGCAGGGCCTTCCTGGCAGAAGTCGCAGGGCTCGCCGGGCGTGACTTCGCCGCCGCGCCGGACACGAGCTTCGCGGCGGCGCGCCAGGCGCACCTCGACGTGATGGGCGGCCTGGTAGCCGGGCACCTGGACACGGACGCGCTGACCCGGCTGATCGAGGACGGGCCGCCTGCCGGGCTGCCGGTCATCCCCCCGGCCGGCCCCGCCGCCAGCGCCTGCCGTCGCTGACTTGACGCGCTCAGGCCTGCCGGGCAGGCTCGGCACCACTGCCGCAGCCGCGACGGGCTCAGGCCGCATCAGGGTCTTGCGGGTCCGCCGCGACCGGGCAGCGGGCCGGCGCGGCCATCGGCACGACATCAGGACGGCCGGGCGCGCCGATCCCGGCATGAGCCAGACGCAGGCGTCATGGCCGCTGCCGCCGGCAGCATGCCGAGGAAGGAGAATTCAGTGCGCGGTCTGGCTGGCCGGCTTCTGCCTGATCGCGGCCGCGGCGCGGCCGGTGCCCAGTGAGCGGGCCGCCGCGCGTGACCGTCGTCGGCGTCGGCGACGACGGCTGGCAGGGGCTGACCGGCGAGGCGCGCGCCGTCCTGCGGGAGGCTCCGCTGATCGCCGGCGGCGACCGCCATCTGGCGCTCATGCCGGACCTGCCGGGCCGCAAAATTCCGCTCCCGTCACCGCTGCTGTCGCAGCTCGACGACCTGGTGACGGCCAACCCCGGCATGTGCGTCCTCGCCAGCGGGGATCCGATGCTGCACGGAATCGGCGCCACGCTCGCGCGACGCCTGGGCGCCGGGCAGATGCGCGTGCTGCCGGCGGTGTCGTGCGCTGCGCTGGCCTGCGCCCGGCTTGGCTGGGCCGAGCAGGAGGTCGACGTCGTCTCCATGGTGTCGCGGCCGGCCGAGGTGATTCTGCCGGCCGTGCAGCCAGGTGCCAGGGTCCTCGTGCTGTGCCGCGACGGCGGCACGCCGGCGGTGCTGGGCGAGCTCCTGGCGGACCGCGGCTGGAGCGCAACGCAGCTGACGGTGCTCGAGCACCTCGGCGGCAGCGCCGAGCGAGTGCGGGGCCCCTACCCCGCCTCCTGCCTGCACCCCGGCCCGTTCGCCGACCTGTGCCTGGTAGCCCTGGCCTGTGCCCCGGACACCCCCGGCGCTGTTCTGCCGCGGGTGCCAGGGCTGCCCGACAGCGCCTACGAGACCGACGGCCAGCTCACCCGGCGTGCGGCCAGGGCGCTTGCCCTCGCGGCGCTGGCCCCCGGCCCGGGGCAGCTGCTGTGGGATATCGGAGCGGGCAGCGGCAGCGTCGGCATCGAGTGGATGCGGGTCGACCCGCGCTGCCGTGCCGTTGCCGTCGAGGCGCGTCCCGGACGTGCCGCGCGGATCCGGCGCAATGCCGGCCGCCTCGGCGTGCCGGGCATCGACGTGGTATGCGCCGCGGCTCCGGGCGCGCTGCGCGGGCTGCCCCGGCCCGATGCGGTCTTCATCGGGGGCGGCGTCACGACGGACGGTGTGCTCGAGGCGTGCTGGCAGGCGCTGCCGCCCGGCGGCCGGCTCGTCGCGCACGCGGTTACCGTCGAGTCCGAGGCCCTGCTGCACCAGTGGCAGCGCGCCGTGGCCGGGGAGCTGGTGAAACTGGACCTCAGCTACGCGGGCCCGCTGGGCGGGTTCACGACCTGGCGGCCTGCCCTGCCGGTGACGCAGTGGCAGGCGATCCGGTCATGACCGTGTGGTTTGTCGGCGCCGGGCCCGGCGCCCCGGATCTGCTGACCGTCCGCGCGCAGCGCCTGCTCAGGCTGGCGCCGGTCGTGCTGTATGCCGGCAGCCTGGTGCCGCCGGAGGTCCTGGCGGGCACCCGGCCGGATGCCCGGCTGGTGGACACGGCCGAGCTGGATCTCGACGCGATCACCGGCGAGCTCGTCTTCGCCCACGCCGACGGGAACGATGTCGTGCGGCTGCACAGCGGCGACCCGTCGATCTTCAGTGCGGTGGCCGAGCAGGCGCGCCGGCTCGACGCAGCGGGCGTGCCATGGCAGATCGTCCCCGGCGTGCCGGCCTTCGCCGCCGCGGCGGCCGCGCTGCGGCAGGAGCTGACGCTGCCCGGGGTGGGGCAGACCGTGGTGCTCACCCGGACCGCCGCGCGGGCGACTCCGATGCCGGCCGGCGAGGACCTCGCCGCCCTCGGGGCCATGGGCTGCACCCTCGTCCTGCACCTGGCGGTGCAGAACGTCGATCAGGTCACCGGGGCCCTGCTGCCGCACTACGGTGCGGGCTGCCCGGCGGCTGTCGTGGCGCGGGCAAGCTGGCCCGACGAGGTCGTGCTGCGCTGCGCGCTGGGGGAGCTCGCGCCGCGCGTCCGCGCCGCGCGCATCCGCCGGACGGCGATCATCGTGGTGGGGAGGGTGCTCGCGGACGGCGGTTTCCCGGACAGCCATCTCTACTCGGCCGCGCGCGACCGCCAGGCGGGGGGCGGCAAGCAGGCGGGCGGCGGCAAGGAGGAATCACGGCCATGAGGCGGCTGCTGATCATCGGGATCGGCGCTGGTGACCCCGAGCAGGTCACCATGCAGGCGATCAGGGCGCTGGGCCAGGCCGACGTCTTCTTCGTGATCGACAAGGGCGCCGTGAAGCAGGATCTGATGCTGCTCAGGCAGGAGATCTGCGAGCGGTACGTGCAGGACCGGTCCTACCGGATGGTGCGCGTGCCGGATCCGGAACGCGATCGGGCCGCCGCGGGGTACCGCGGCGCCGTGCAGCAGTGGCGCAGCCGGCGGGCCGAGATCTTCCAGCGGCTGATCCGGGACGAGCTCCCCGACGGGGCGTGCGGCGCGTTCCTGGTCTGGGGCGACCCGTCGCTGTACGACAGCACCCTGGCGATCATCGAGCAGATCGTCGCTCAGGGCACCATGGCGCTGGAGTACGAGGTCGTTCCGGGGATCAGCAGCGTCCAGGCCCTGGCTGCCCGGCACCGCGTCAGCCTGACGCAGGTCGGCAGGCCCGTTCACATCACCACCGGCCGTCGGCTTTGCGAGGAAGGCTTCCCGGATGGCTGCGACGATGTGGTCGTGATGCTGGATGCCGCATGCTCGTTCACGGGCATCGCCGATGCTGACACCGAGATCTACTGGGGTGCCTACATCGGGACCGCGGACGAGGTCCTCGTCTCCGGGAAGCTGGCAGATGTCGGCCCGCAGATCCAGGCCCTGCGCACCGACATGCGGGCCCGTAAAGGCTGGATCATGGACACATACCTGCTCCGCCGGCCCGGCGGCCGGTGAGGCCCCCCGCGGATGGCGGCGGCACGATGAGCGCGGGCCCGACGGCGATGACCGTGCTCGTCCTGGGCGGGACTGCCGAGGCGCGGGCGCTGGCCGCTGAGCTCGCCGGCCGCACTGGCCTGCGGGTGATCAGCTCGCTGGCGGGCCGGGTCGCCAGCCCGGCGCTGCCCGCCGGCGAGGTCCGGACCGGGGGCTTCGGCGGCGTGGCCGGCCTGGCAGGCTGGGCGCGCGCCGAGGGCGTGGATGCTGTCGTCGACGCGACCCACCCGTTCGCCGAGACGATCAGCGCGAATGCCGTCGAAGCGTGCGCGCAGGCAGGCCTTCCCCTGCTGCGCATCGCCCGGCCGGGCTGGGATGCGCAGGAGGGCGATGACTGGCGCGACGCACGATCTGTCGCCGCGGCCGCGGCGATGCTCCCGGCACTGGGCGCCCGCGTCTTCCTGACCACCGGCAGGCAGGACCTGGCAGCCTTCGCCGCGCTGGACCGGCTGTGGTTCCTGATCCGCTGCGTCGACCCGCCGGCGGGCCCGATGCCGGCCCGCCGGGAGGTGCTCCTGGCCCGCGGGCCCTACCACCGGGAGGCGGAGCGCGCGCTGATGCGGCGGCACGGCATCGACGTCCTGGTGACCAAGAACAGCGGCGGCTGCCTGACGGCAGGCAAGCTTGACGCCGCACGGGATCTGGGCATCCCGGTGGTCATGGTCTCACGCCCGGATGCTCCGCCAGCGCCGTCCGTCCCGGCCGTCGGCGACGCGGTCCGCTGGGTGCTCGGTCGGCCGCCGGGGACTGGCCGGCGCGCTCCGGCTCATAATGCCGGGGCGTGAATACGGTGGCGCGACCGTGCTGCGCGAACACGCTGGTCGTGCTTGACCCGATGATGAGCAGCGTATTCATGTCGACGCCGGCCGGATCGAGAGCCGCCAGCGACGTGATGCTCACCTGCTCGCCGGCCCGGCCCACACCGCGCCCGATGACCACCGGGGTAGCGGGCAGCCGGTGCCGCAGCACCAGGTCGCGGACGGCGCCGACCTGCCAGGTGCGGGTGCGCGACGCCGGGTTGTACAGGGCCAGGACAAGATCAGCGGCGGCTGCCTTGTCGATCCGTCCGGCGATGACATCCCACGGCTTCAGCCGGTCCGACAGGCTGATGACGCAGTAGTCGTGCCCCAGCGGCGCCCCGGCCCTGCTCGCCACCGCCTGGGCGGCGGTGACGCCCGGCAGGACGTCGACGTCGATATCGCGCCATCGCCGCGGGCCTGCCGCGGCTTGCTCCAGCACCGCGGACGCCATGGCGAACACGCCCGGGTCGCCCGAGGACACGACGACCACCCTGCCGCCGCCGGCCGCCAGGTCCAGAGCGAGCGCCGCCCGGTCTGCCTCGGCCGTGTTACCTGATGCGTGGTGCTGCTGGCCGGGCCGGCGCGGCACCCTGGCCAGGTATCGCCGGTAGCCCACCAGGTCCGTGGCCCCGGCGATCGCGGCGGCAGACTCGGGAGTCAGCCACGCCGGGTCGCCGGGGCCCAGACCGACGACGGTCACGCCGGGCGCAGCCTGGGGTCGCTCGCCTCGGCCCGGCACCAGCGCGAGCGACATGTACGGCACGGCGGCGGGATCGACCCCGGCCAGCGGCGCGACGCGCTGCGCATCGGTCCCGGCCCGCTCCACGAAGTGCGCCCGGTCCAGCAGGCCCGTCTCCGCCAGCGCGGCGCGCACCTTGGCGAACGCACGGCCGAGCTTCAGGATGGCCACCGCATTCCCGTCCGCGCCGGCCAGCCGGGCGCGCAGTACCTCCGCTGGCAGGGTGCCGGCCAGGACCGTCAGCGACTCGTCATGCTGGACGAGGGGCAGGCCGACCGCGGCGGCAGCTGCGGAGACCGAGGACACTCCGGGCACGATCTGCGTGCTGAACCGCCCGCGCAGGCGGATATGCAGGTGCTGGTAGGAACCGTAGAGTGCGGGATCCCCCTCGCACAGCACGACCACGTTGCGCCCCTGGTCCAGGTGTGCCGCCAGGCGGCCGGCCGCGTCCTGGTAGAAGTCCGCGAGAGCGCCCGGGTAGCCGCCGGGGTGATCGGTCTCCTCGGTGGTCACCGGATAGCGCAGGATCTCCTCGGTCTGTCCGGAGCGCAGGTACGGGGCCGCCGCGCCGCGCGCGACGCTGCGGCCATGCCGCGCGCAGTGATAGGCCACCACGTCGGCCGCGCCGATGAGGCGCGCGGCCCGCACGGTCACCAGCTCGGGATCGCCGGGACCGACGCCGACGGCAGTGAGACTGCCTGCTGTCATGAAGTCACTCTGCCTTGCTCGCGAGGGCGTTGACCGCTGCGGACGCGATCGCGGATCCGCCGCGCCGCCCGCGGACCACCAGGAACGGGATGCGCAGCGGGTGAGCCGCAAGGGCGGCCTTGGACTCGGCGGCGCCGACGAAGCCGACCGGCACGCCCACCACCGCCGCTGGCCGGGGCGCTCCGGCCGCCACCATCTCCAGCAGGTGGAACAGCGCGGTGGGCGCGTTGCCCACAGCCACCACCGCGCCCGCCAGGCGGTCACCCCACAGTTCGGCCGCTGCCGCCGTCCTGGTCGTGCCCAGCCGCGCCGCGAGCACGGCTGCCCGCGGATCGGCCAGCGTGCACAGCACGTCGTTGCGGGCCGGCAGCCGGGACCTGGTGATTCCTGCCGCCACCATCGAGGAGTCACACAGCACCGGCGCGCCCGCGGCCAGTGCCGTCCGTGCCGCCGCGGCGAAGTCCGCCGACCAGGCCAGGTCAGCGACAAGGTCGGTCATGCCGCAGGCGTGCACCATGCGCACCGCCACGGGTTCCATCGCCGCCGGGACGCCCGACAGGTCAGCCTCCCGGCGGATGGCGGCAAAGGAGGCGCGGTAGATGGCGGCGCTGTCACGCTCGTAGCAGTGCCTCACCGGGGCCTCGCGGCAACGGTCAGGACGCGCCGTCCGGTCCCGTCCGCAAACGCGAACTGACCGGCGGATATCGCGACCACCGCAGTGGCGTCGGCCGGCCGGCCGCACCGGCGGCTGCAGCCGGCCCAGTGCACTTCCGCCAGCCCGGCGACCCTGGTGGCCAGCGAGCGCACATCCGCCAGCGATCTGGCGCAGGTCAGTCCGCTGCACGCCGTGACGGCCGAGAGCCGGTGGTCATCGCGGACCAGCAGGCCTGCCCGGGCCAGCCGCGGGATCGTCGCATCCGCGGGCCGGGCAAGCGGCAGGACAATCCTTCCGGCCGCTGTCAGCCGGGCAGCCTCACCAGGGCGCAGCACCGAAGCGATCAGGCGAAGCTGCGCCGCGGTGAGCCGCGCCAGCGGCGCGGCCACCACGGCGAGCGGCGCGGCGTCCGGCACAGGTCCCAGCGGCAGCCGCCCCGAGGTGTCCGCCGCCCGGCCACCGAGGATGCCTCCGATCGACGCGGTGACGCCGGCCCCGCCGTCGGGCAGGCCTGCCACCCGGGTGGCGGCGGGCGGCCCTGGCTGCTGGCCGAGAAAGGCCCGCGCCACCGCGATCGCGTGCCTGATCGCCTGCGCGGCCGGCCCGCGCAGCCCGGTCTCGCGGCCCGCCACGATGAGATCGGCCCCCAGCGGATGCCAGCGCAGGCCGACGTCGCAGCCGCTGAGCCGGGCCCGCCCTGTTCCGTCGTCCAGGCAGAACAGGAATCGCCCCGGCAGCTCGGCCAGGCCGGGATCCGCCCGGATTGCGCGATCGAGGGAGCGCACCAGCCCGCGCAGGTCGGGGTGCCCGGCGAGCCCGGCGAGCGGGCTCGCGGTAATGTTCCGCGCCCGGTCGTGCGCGGGGGACGGCAGGAACCCGCGGAAGGCGGCCTGCTCCGCCAGGTCGCCAGCCAGGCCGGCCCCTATCCCCCGGAGCTGCACGTTGCCGCGCGCGGTCAGGTCGACATGCCCGTCGCCGAACCTGGCGGCCATGGCTGCCAGGGCTCTGAGCCTGGCGGCGGCGGCGAAGCCGCCGGGCAGCCGGATCCGGGCGACCAGGCCGTCGCGCGCCTCGTGCAGGCCGAGGATCCCCGGGCAGGCATCCGTGGCGATCATGGAATGCGCGCGCAGGATGATGTCACTGGGCCTCCTTCGGGATCGGGCGTCCCGGCTGGTCGGAGCGCGACGACGAAGGGTCTGGCTCTCCCGCCGCCTGCGGCGGCGCGAACACAGTGGCGCGACCACGCCGGACTCTCACCGGCTTCCTGCCATCGTCACGACGGCAGGCTGACAGTAGCGGCCGGCGACGGCCACGGTCAACGACACCGGGTGAGCATGGTTGACGTGCCCGCACGATGTGCGCCAGAGTCTGCACAAGCACGCGACGGCCAGTGGAGGAAGACCGGTGTGAATCCGGCGCGGTCCCGCCACTGTCACCGGGGAGCAAGCCCCGAGCGCGGTCACGGCCCTGACGGGCGGGAAGACCGGGGCGCGCACTGATCCGGGAGCCAGGACACTCCGGCCGCCGCCACCCGCGACCCGGGGCGAGGACCCCGAGGAGGGCCCGCCGTGGACCATGACCATCAGGGCGGCATCCTGCTGCTCTCGACGTCCGACACCGATCTGCTGGCCGCCCGGGCCAGCGGCGCCGACTACCGGCTGGCGAACCCCGCGCGCCTGGATCCGGCCGGCCTGGAACAGCTGCTGCCGGGCGCCGGCGTGGTCGTCACGCGGCTGCTGGGCGGCGAGCAGGCATGGCCCGAGGGGCTCGCGGCGCTCCGGCGCCAGCCGCGCCCGGTGATCGTCCTCGGCGGCGAGATGGTCCCGGATGCGGCGCTGATGGCCCTGTCCACCGTCCCCGCGGGCATCGCCGCACAGGCCCACGAGTACCTGGCCCACGGCGGACCTGGCAATCTCCGTGAGCTCGCGCATTTCCTGGCCGACACCGTGCTGCTGACCGGCAACGGCTTCGCCGCGCCCGCGCCCATGCCGGCCTGGGGCCGCCGCCCGTGGCCGCCTGCCGCCGGGCCGGTGGTGGCGGTTCTCTATTACCGGGCCCACGAGCTGGCGGGCAATACCGACTTTGTCGACGCGCTCTGCGCCGCGATCGGGTCCTGCGGAGCCCGCGCCCTGCCGGTCTGGTGCGCAAGCCTGCGGACAGCCGGCCCTGACCTGCTGCAGACCCTGGCGCAGGCAGACGTCCTGATCGTGACCGTGCTAGCGGCCGGCGGGACGGTGCCCGCGCAGTCCCAGGCGGGCGGTGACGACGAGGCATGGGACGTCGGGGCGATCGCGGCCCTCGACATCCCCGTTGTCCAGGCCCTGTGCCTGACCTCGCCCAGGGCCGGCTGGGCCGCAGCTCATTCGGGGCTCAGCCCGCTCGACGCGGCGACCCAGGTGGCGATCCCGGAATTCGACGGGCGGCTGATCAGCGTGCCGTTCTCCTTCAAGGAGACCGGCGCTGACGGCCTGTCGCGCTACGTCCCCGACCCCGAGCGGGCAGCGCGGGTGGCAGGCACGGCGGTCGCGCTCGCGCGGCTGCGGCACATTCCCCGGGCCGCCAGGCGGGTGGCGATCGTGCTGTCGGCTTACCCGACCAAGCATTCGAGGATCGGCAACGCGGTCGGGCTCGACACCCCGGTCTCCGCGGTCCGCCTGCTGCGGGCAATGCGGGAGCGCGGGTACGACG
This sequence comes from Streptosporangiaceae bacterium, assembly GCA_035499215.1. Lineage (GTDB taxonomy): Bacteria > Actinomycetota > Actinomycetes > Streptosporangiales > Streptosporangiaceae > DATJZH01. Next base: position 14,186 of record DATJZH010000286.1, read on the forward strand.
TCGGTCCGGCCGGCGGCCCTGGTGCACTGCCGGGCATCGAGCCGCCGGACGGCGACGCCCTGATCCACGCCGTCATAGCGGCCGGCGGCCAGGACCCCGAGTGGCTGACCGGCCAGCAGATGGCCAGCGCGGCCGTCCGCATCCCGGCCGCGCGGTACCGGGCCTGGTTCGGCCAGCTGCCGCCAGAGCTCCGCGCCTCGATGGAAAGGGCCTGGGGGCCGCCGCCCGGCGAGCTCTACGTGGACCGGGCCGCTGGCACCGACGGCGATATCGTGCTGGCCGCGCTCACGGCCGGCAATGTGGTGCTGATGGTTCAGCCGCCGCGCGGTTTCGGGGAGAATCCGGTGGCGATCTACCATGATCCGGACCTGCCGCCGAGCCATCATTACCTGGCCGCCTACCGGTGGCTGGAGGAGGGCTTCGGCGCGCACGCCGTCGTGCACCTGGGCAAGCACGGGAACCTCGAGTGGCTGCCGGGCAAGAACCTCGGGATGTCGGCAGCGTGCGCGCCCGACGCGGCGCTGGGGAACCTGCCGCTGATCTACCCGTTCCTGGTGAACGACCCTGGCGAGGGCACCCAGGCCAAGCGCCGTGCGCATGCCACCATCGTCGATCATCTCGTGCCGCCGATGACCCGCGCCGAGACATACGGTGACCTGGCCCGGCTGGAGCAGCTGCTGGACGAGCACGCCGCCGTGGCCGCGCTGGATCCGGCCAAGCTGCCGGCGATCCGGGCGCAGATCTGGACGCTGATCCAGGCCGCCAGGCTCGACCATGACCTCGGCCTGGACGCCCGCCCGCGCGACGCCGAGTTCGACGACTTCCTGCTGCACGTGGACGGCTGGCTGTGCACCGTGAAGGACGCCCAGATCCGCGACGGCCTGCACGTGCTCGGGGCGGCGCCCGAGGGGGCGCAGCGGGTCGGACTGGTGCTCGCGATGCTCCAGGCGCGGCAGATCTGGGCGGGCGGCAGCGGGATGCCCGGCCTGCGCGAGGCGCTCGGCCTTGTCGAGGACGGGATGTCGCCCCGTGCCGTCGTCGACCGGGCCGAGGAGCTGGCCAGGGCGCTGGTCGAGGGGATGGAGCTGGCCGGCTGGCAGGCCGATGCCGCCCCGGCGGTTGTCACCGGCGTGCTCGGCCGGGAAGACGACACTGTCGGGCGGCTGCTGCGTTTCGCTGCCGCGGAGATCATCCCCCGGCTCGCGGCCACCGCTGGCGAGATGGCGGCGGTGCTGCACGCTCTCGACGGCGGGCACGTGCCGGCAGGCCCGAGCGGATCCCCGCTGCGCGGGCTCGTCAACACCCTGCCGACCGGCAGGAACTTCTACGCGGTGGATCCCAAGGCCGTGCCGTCGCGGCTGGCCTGGGACACTGGCCGGCAGCTCGCCGGCTCGCTGCTTGCCCGCTACCGGGAGGACACGGGGGCGTGGCCGTCCGCGGTGGGGCTGTCGGTATGGGGCACGGCCGCCATGCGCACCTCCGGCGACGACATCGCCGAGGTGCTGGCACTGCTCGGGGTGCGCCCGGTCTGGGATGACGCCAGCCGCCGGGTCACCGGCCTGGATGTGATCCCGGCCGGCGAGCTGGGGCGGCCGCGCGTCGACGTGGTCGTGCGCATCAGCGGCTTCTTCCGTGACGCGTTCCCGCATGTCGTGGCGCTGCTCGACGACGCTGTCCGGCTCGTCGCCGAGCTGGACGAGGACCCCGCCGCTAACTTCGTCCGCGCCCACGCGCTCGCGGACCTGGAGCGGCACAGCGACCTGCGGCGGGCCACCACCCGGATCTTCGGCTCGCCGCCCGGCTGCTACGGCGCGGGCCTGCTCCCGCTGCTGGAGAGCCGGTCGTGGCGCGACGACGCCGATCTGGCCGGGGTCTACGCCGCCTGGGGCGGCCACGCGTATGGTCGCGGGCTGGACGGCCGGGCGGCGCGGGACGACATGGAGTCCTCCTACCGGCGGATCGCGCTTGCCGTCAAGAACACTGACACCCGCGAGCATGACATCGCCGACTCCGACGATTACTACCAGTACCACGGCGGGATGATCGCCACTGTGCGGGCGCTGGCCGGCACGGCGCCGGCAGCGTACGTCGGCGACGGCACCCGGCCCGGCAGTGTCGCGACCAGATCCCTGGCGCAGGAATCGGCCCGGGTGTTCCGCTCCCGGGTGGTGAACCCCCGCTGGATCCAGGCGATGCGCCGGCATGGCTACAAGGGCGCTTTCGAGCTCGCCGCGACCGTCGACTATCTCTTCGGCTGGGATGCCACGACCGGCGTGCTGGCCGACTGGATGTATGAGCAGCTGGCAGCCTCTTACGTGGTTGACCCGCAGACCAGGGAGTTTCTGCAGACCAGTAACCCGTGGGCGCTGCGCGGGATCACCGAGCGGCTGCTCGAGGCAGCCGACCGGGGCCTCTGGGAGGCACCCGCCGAGCAGACCCTGACGGCCCTGCGCGAGATCTACCTGCGGGTCGAGGGCCAGCTCGAGGAGGCGCAGGCATGAGCCGCCTGCCGTTCTGCGCAGTCGTCGGCCAGGACGACGCCCGGCTCGCCCTGCTGCTCGGCGCCGTGGATCCCGGCATCGGCGGCGTGCTGCTCACCGGCGAGAAAGGCACCGCCAAAACGACGCTGGTCCGGGGCCTGGCCGGCGTCCTGCCGGGCATCAGCGTCGTGGCCAGCTGCCGTTTCTCCTGCGACCCGGCTGACCCGGACCCGCTCTGCCCCGATGGCCCGCACCGGCCGGGCAGCGCCGCTGAGCACCGGGCTGCCCGGCTGGTCGAGCTGCCGCTCGGCGCCACCGAAGAGAACGTCACCGGCAGCCTCGATGTCCCCCGCGTCCTGGCCGGGGCCGGAACCGCTGAGGCATTCGCGCCCGGCCTGCTCGCGCTGGCCAACCGCGGAGTGCTCTACGTCGACGAGATCAACCTGCTCCCCGACCACATCGTGGATGTGCTCCTCGACGCCGCGGCCACCGGCAGCGCGGGCGTTGAGCGGGAGGGGATCTCATTGCGGCATGCCTGCGGGTTCCTGCTCGTCGGGACCATGAACCCCGAGGAAGGCGAGCTGCGGCCGCAGCTGCTGGATCGCTTCGGCCTGTGCGTCCCCGTCGCCGCCAGCGACGATCCGGCCCGCCGGGCCGCCGTGGTCCGGGCCCGGCTCGACCACGACCGCTCCCCGGCGGCGAGCACCGAGGCCCACGCGGCGGCAGAAAAGGAGCTCACCAGCCAGATCGGCGCCGCGCGGGCGCGCCTGTCAGCCGTTACGCTTCCCGACGCCGAGCTCCTGCGGGTCACCACGGCGTGCGCGGCCCTGCGCGTGGACGGCATGCGCGGGGACCTCATCACCTGCAGGGCGGCGATCGCCCACGCCGGATGGCAGCAGCGCGACGCCGTCACCGGCGCGGACGTGCGCGTGGCCGCCCGGCTGGCCCTCCTGCACCGGCAGCGGCGGGGACCCTTCGACGATCCCGGCGCCGATGCCGCCCAGCTGCAGGAGGCGCTCGGCCCCGATGCCGACAACGACCCGCCCCCGGACCATGGCGGCGGGGGCGGAGGCGGCGGCGAGCGTCCCGGCCCGGCGCAGGCCGCTGACAGCCAGCCGGGCAGCGCCGACGCGCCCGCGGCGCCGGAGGAAGCCGCGGACCGGCAGGGCGTGCCCGCGCCGGCTCCCGCGGGCACCTCGGCACCTGCCGGGGCCACGTTCCAGGTCCGGCGTCTTCAGGCCAGCGGGCTCGGAGCCGGCCACGAGGGACGCCGGTCGGGTTCCCGCGGCCCGCACGGCGCGCCGGTCGCCAGCATCCGGTCAGCACGGCGGCCCGAGCTGGTGCCCACGATGCGCGCGGCCGTCCTGGCCCGGCCCGGCGCCCCGTTCACCGTCACCGGCAGCGACCTGCGCGCCAGCCTGCGCCGGGGCCGGGAGTCCAATCTTGTGGTGCTGCTGGTCGACACCTCGGGCTCGATGGCCGCGCGGCGGCGCAGCGCCGCGGTCGCCACCGCCGCGCTCTCCCTGCTCAGCGATGCCTACCGGCGCCGGGACCGGGTAGCGCTGCTCGCATTCCGCGGCACGGACGCGACCGTCGCCGTCCCGCCGACGAGATCCGCGCAGCTCGCCGCCCGGCGTCTGCGTGATCTTCCGGTCGGCGGGCGAACCCCCCTCGCGGCGGGCCTGGCGGCGGCCGGCCAGCTGATACGACGTGAGGGCTGGCGAGACCCCGCCCGCCGCGCCATCCTCGTCCTGATCACCGATGGCCGCGCGACCGGCGCGGGCGACGCAGTCGGCCAGGCGAAACGCGCCGCCGCCGCACTCGCCAGGACACCGGCCACGAGCATCGTGGTGGACGCCGAGGAGGGACCCGTCCGCCTCGGGCTGGCCGGCCAGATTGCCCGCCACCTGGCGGCGGAACTCGTGACCATTCCCGGTCTGGCCGCCAGGGCCGGGCCGGTCAGCGAGCAGGCTGGCCAGACGCTCGCCGACATCATCCGCGCGAAGGAGGCATCCTGATGCCGCAAGGCCGGGTAACCGTCGTTCCCGACGACGGGCTCAGCACCCGCCAGCGGCGCGCTCAGCCGCTGCTCGCGGTGCACACCGGAGACGGCAAGGGCAAGTCCACCGCGGCCTTCGGCCTGGCGCTGCGGGCCTGGTCCGCGGGCTGGCCTGTCGGCGTATTCCAGTTCACCAAGAGCCCCAGGTGGCGCGTCGGGGAAGAGGACGCGCTGCTGGCCCTCGGCGAGCTGCACGCTGCCACCGGCCAGGGGGCGCCGGTCACCTGGCACCGGATGGGCGCGGGCTGGTCCTGGCTGCGGACCCAGCCAGCAGACCACGCCCGCGCCGCCCGGGAGGGATGGCAGCAGGTCAGGCGCGACCTGGCCGCGCAGACCTACCGGCTCCTGGTCCTGGACGAGTTCACCTACCCGCTGGCGAACGGCACCCTCGACATCGAAGAGGTCCTGGCCGTTCTGGCAGCCCGGCCGGGCGTCCAGCATGTCGTCATCACCGGCCGCCGGGCCAGCCCGGCCCTGCTCGAGGCAGCCGACCTGGTCACCGAGATGGCCAAGATCAGGCACCCGATGGACGCCGGCCGCAAGGGCCAGCGCGGCATCGAATGGTGAACCTGCCGCGGGTAGTCATCGCCGCCACCCGCTCGGGGGACGGCAAGACCACCGTGGCAACCGGCATCATGGCGGCCCTGCGCGGCCGGGGCCTGCGGGTGTCCGGGCACAAGGTCGGGCCCGACTACATCGATCCGGGCTACCACGCCGCCGCCTGCGGCGGGCCCGGCCGCAACCTGGACCCCTGGCTGGCCGGCGAGGGACTGGTCGCGCCGCTGCTGCGGCACGGCGCCCAGGGCGCCGACGTGGCTGTCATCGAGGGCGTGATGGGCCTGTTCGACGGGGCGGCCGGACGCGGCGACTTCGCCAGCACCGCGCACGTCGCGCGGCTGACCGGCTCCCCTGTCGTGCTCGTCGTCGGCGCCGCCGGGACAGCCCGGTCCGTCGCCGCGACGCTGCACGGCTTCGCCGGCTGGGACCCGGGGGTCCGCCTCGCGGGAGTCGTGCTCAACCAGGTCTCGACGGACCGGCACGAAGCGGTGCTCCGGGAAGCGCTCGCGCCGTCGGGCATCCCGGTGATCGGCGCGCTGCGGCGGGAGGCGGCGCTGCACATGCCGTCGCGTCATCTCGGGCTCGTCCCGGCCGGGGAGCGGCCGGCGTCTGTCGATGCCTGGCTGCCTGCCCTGCGGGAGCTGGCCGGGCGAAGCCTTGACCTGGACCTGCTGATGGCCATCGCCTGCCGCGCGCCCCAGCTGGCCGCTGAGCCGTGGTCGCCGGCGGCCGCGTGCGGTGCGGGCCCGGGCGGGCTGCCTGCCGCCCGGCCGCGGATCGCCGTGGCTGCCGGGCCCGCGTTCACCTTCGGCTATGCCGAGCATGACGAGCTGCTGGCCGCGGCGGGCGCCGAGGTCGTGACGTTCGACCCGCTGGCGGCCGAGCAGCTGCCGTGCGGCACCGATGCGCTTGTCGTCGGCGGCGGCTTCCCCGAAGTTCATGCCGCCCGGCTGGCCGCCAACGCGGCACTGCGCGCGCAGGTCCGCAGCCGGGCCGCGGAAGGCATGCCCGTCGTGGCCGAGTGCGCGGGCCTGCTGTGGCTCGGCGCTTCGCTGGACGGCCGGCCGCAATGCGAGGTGGTGCCTGCCCATGCCCGGATGACCGGATCGCTGTCCCTTGGCTACCGGGAGGCGACGGCACTGCGCGGCACTCCGCTGCTGGCGTCCGGCACGCGGGTGCGCGCGCACGAGTTCCACCGCACCGTGAGCGAGCCCGCGCACGGGGCCGATCCGGCCTGGCAGCTGGCCGGCGGCTGCCGGACCGGCTGGGCCGGTCCCAGCCTGCTCGCCTCCTACCTGCACCTGCACTGGGCCGGCGTCCCGCAGGCCGCCGGCCGGCTGATCCGGGCCGCGATCGCCGGCCGGGCTGGCGCGGGAATGCAGCGGCGGGCCGCGGCCGCGCCTCGGGGATGGCCCGCATGAGCCACGCCCGGGTCGCCGGCGGCATGGCCCGGCACGACCTGGATCATCACGGCGACGCCGATGCCGGCAGCGCGGACCTCAACCTCGCCGTCAACGTCCGGCTGCCGCGGCCGCCGGCCTGGCTGCTGGCCCGGCTGCAGAACGCCTTGCCCGGGCTCGCGTCCTATCCCCGGCAGGACGCTGCCGTTGCCGCGGTCGCGGCCCGCCATGGCCGCGACCCGGGCCACGTGCTGCTGGCCAACGGCGCGGCGGAGGCCTTCACGCTGCTCGCCCGCGCTCTTTCCCCGCGGCTCGCGGTGTGCGTGCACCCGTCTTTCACCGAGCCGGAGGCCGCCCTGCGGGCGGCCGGGCACGCGGTCGAGCGCGTGCTGCTCCCGCGGCCGTTCGAGCTGGACCCCGCGCTCGTCCGCCGCGATGCCGACCTCGTCGTCGTCGGCAACCCGACGAACCCGACGGGCGTGCTGCATCCGGTCAGCGTCCTGCAGCAGCTGGCCCGGCCGGGCCGGACCCTGGTCGTCGACGAGGCCTTCGCGGATGCCGTCCCCGGCGAGCCCGCAACGCTGTCCGGGCGATCCGACCTTCCCGGCCTCGTCGTGGTGCGCAGCCTGACGAAGACCTGGGGCCTGGCCGGGCTCCGCGTGGGATATCTGCTCGGCCCGCCAAAGACACTGCAGGCGCTGAAAAGGGCCCAGCCGCTCTGGCCCCTGAACGCGCTGGCGCTGGAGGCGCTCACCGCCTGCAGCGAGCCCGCGGCGCTGGCGTGGGCTGACGACCAGGCCCGCCGGATCACCGGATGGCGGGCGGACCTGGCCGCCGCGCTCAATGAGCTTCCGGGCGTGACGACCGATACGACCGGTAAGGCGCCTTTCCTGCTCCTGCGGGTCGCCGATGCTTGCAGGGTCCGCTCCCGGCTCCGCGAGCTCGGCATCGCGGTCCGGCGCGGCGACACCTTCCCTGGCCTCGACGAGAATTGGATCCGCATCGCCGTGGCGGCACCTGAGCAGCACGACCGCATTGTCGAGTCTTTCGCCAGGTGCACCTCGCCCGCCTGGCAGCCCGCGGCGGCGCCGGCGCGGCCGGCGCGGCCAAAGGTCCCGGGCCGCGTCACCCTGGTCGGGGCCGGGCCGGGCTCGGCCGACCTGATCACGGTGCGCGGCTGGCGGGCACTGCATCGCGCTGATGTCGTCATCAGCGACCGGCTCGCCGACCCCCGGCTCACCGCGGAGCTCCGCCCTGGCGTGCTCCTGATCAACGCCGGCAAGGCCCCTGGCGAGCACCGGCTCAGCCAGCAGGAGATAGGCGCCGCGCTTGTCGCCCACGCGCGGGCGGGACGTGACGTGGTCCGGCTCAAGGGCGGGGACCCGTTCATCCTGGGCCGCGGCGGCGAGGAAATGATCGCCTGCGCCCGGGCCGGGATCGTGTGCGGGGTCATCCCGGGGCTGTCCAGCGCCACGGCAGTCCCTGCCCTGGCCGGCATCCCGCTGACGCACCGGGGCGTATCCCGGTCTTTCGCCGTCGTCTCCGGTCACCTGCCGCCCGGGCACCCCGACAGCCCGGTCGACTGGGGAATCCTGGCCCGCTGCGCCGACACCCTGGTGCTGCTGATGGCAGTGCGCAACAGGACGAGCATCGCGCAGCGGCTCATCGAGCTGGGGAAGCCGCCAGTGACCCCGGTCGCCTGCATCGAGCGGGCAGCCAGCGCAAGCCAGCAGTGCACGCTGTGCACGCTGTGCGATCTCGCCGCGGCCGGGCGGGCACCTGCTGTCCGCAACCCCGCGGTTATCGTGATCGGACCGGCGGTCTGCGCGCTGCGGACGGGTGCCACGTCAGCTCCGGTCGCCGCGCCTGGCATGGCCGCGCCCCTCCTACCGGACGGATGATCCCGGCTGCCCGCCGGAGAGTCCCCCGGTTCCTGGCCCGGCACCCCGGCCCGGGCCGGCTGCGCTGGCGGCCCACCGGGCTTCGACCTTGCCCCACCGCCAGTAGGCGAGCGCCACCGCCCAGACGGTGACGAACAGTCCGGCGATGCAGAACCCGGCGACATTGATGTCGAAGCCGGCCATGAGCGACCAGAAGCTGCCGTGCAGGTGCGCCTCGGTGGTCAGGATGCCGAGGATCTCGATGGTGCCGATGATGAACGCCGCGCCGACGGACAGCCCGGTGATGACGAGGTTGTAGTAGACGTTGCGGACCGGCCGGGCGAACGCCCAGCCGTAGGCGAAGTTCATGAAGCAGCCGTCGAGGGTGTCGAACAGCATCATGCCGCCGGAGAACAGGAACGGCAGCGCGAGGACAGCGTAGTAGGGCAGGCCCTGGATCGCGGCGTAGGCAGTCGCCGCGAGCAGGACGACCTCGGTGGCAGTGTCGAAGCCGATACCGAAGACCAGGCCGACGAGGTACAGCTGCCAGGTATGGCTGATGGAGCGCGTGAGCCGGCCGAAGAACCGGTACATCAGCCCGCGGGCCTGCAGCTGGGCCTCGAGTTCCTGCTCGTCATAGGTGCCGCGGCGGATGCCACGGAAAACCTTGAAGATACCGGCCAGCACGATCAGGTTCAGCACTGCGATCAGGTACAGGAAGCCGGCCGAGACCAGCGTACCGGCCGCCCCGCCGGCCGTCTCGTAGGCGGAGCCGGGGCTTACCACCGCGCCGAAGACGGCCCTGGCCGCGATGGTGACGCCGGCGCCGACCGCCAGGACGATCGTCGAGTGGCCGAAGGAGAAGAAGAAACCGGTGCCCAGGGGGCGCTTGCCGTCGGCCATCAGCTTGCGCGTGGTGTTGTCGATGCACGAGATGTGGTCGGCGTCGAAGGCGTGCCGCAGCCCCAGGAACCACGCCGTGATGGCCACCCCGAGCCCGACGCCGAGCCCCCTGCTCCCGCCCTGCCCCCGGTAGTCGAAGTGGTGGGGCATCACGCAGAGGATGTAGATGCCCCAGCCCGCAGCATTGACGGCGAGGATGAAC
>DATJZH010000287.1:0-23217 GCA_035499215.1 Streptosporangiaceae bacterium
ACTCTCCCGGAGTTGACGACCTGGCGGCCCTGGCGGTCGCGGCCGACCAGGCCCGCAGCGCCGGCGACCCGCACGCCGAGCTGGTACTGATCGACCCCGGCCTCGACGACCGCGGCGCTCTTGCTTTCACCGCGCCCGGAACGGTCGCGGCCAACCCGGCCGAGGTCGCCCGGCAGCTCAAAGCCTCAGGCAACCTGCCTGACTTCCGCGGCTTCGCAATCCTGCTGGTCGGCATCGGCTACACCGCCCCGCCGCAGGCTCCGCTGCCGGCGAAGTGGCGGAGTAACGTCACCCAGATCTGGGCCACCGTCCTCAGGTCCGCCGGGGCCGCGGTCGAGATCATCCCTCAGCCGGGCCAGGGCCCGTCGGTCAAGACCGACCAGCCCGTGCGGGCAGTCCCGGTGCCGCCCACCCAGCCAGTCTGGAACAGCGGAGATTCCACATTCGTCTTTCCCGACAGCGGCCCCGTAGGATTCGACCCTGATACTGCGGCGTTCCGCGATCCGCCCGCCGCGCATGCGGCGCTCAGGCGGCTCGCCGGATACCTGGCCGCCAACTCTTCGGCGCGCATCGAGCTCACTGGCACTACCGCGCGCTGGGGCTCCCTTGCCGGATGCATAGCCCTGGCACAGCAACGGGCCAATACGGTGAAAGCCGTGCTGGTACGGATGGGCGCCCTGCGCAGCCAGACCGTCACCCGCGGACTTGGCTGGCGCTTCCCCGGCTATGAAAACGACCAGGGACCTGACGGCACGCTCCTCCCCGGCCCGGCCGAGCACAACCGCTCCGTTATTGTCACCCGACTGCCCGATCTCTGATCGCCAGGAGAAGCTGGACCGCCCCGGTGATCTTAGAGGCTCTGATTCCCGGGAGGACGCAGAGTCATGCCAGCACAGCGGAAGTACCCCGAGGAGCTGCGCGAGCGCCGGGAGCCGCCGTCCCTGGCGGCCTGGCCCTCGTTGCCGAGAGGCGCCATGGCGGGGTTCGGACCATAAGCAGGGCAGTCACCGGAACCGCCCGCGAGTCTCTCGTCATCGGAACACTTGAGCCGCGCCAGAGCGCATGCCCCCAGCCTGACGGCGAGACGAAGGTCACACACGGCCCGCAGGACGGGCTCACCATCTACAGCGTGCGGGCAGTCCTCGTCGTAGCGGGGCCGCCGAACCCAGCCGACCAGGCACTCACCGAGGCAGGCCGACACCGGCAGGCGCCGGCCGGATCTTCACCGACAAAGTGTCCAGCCGCAAGTCCGTCGCGGAGCGCGAGGGGCCTGTCGGCCGCGCTGGACTACCTCCGCGAGGGTGACACGCTCGCCGTCTGGCAACTGGACCGCCTCGGCCGGTCCAAGAAGGAGATCCTCACCATTGCCGACGACCTGCAAGCGCGCGGCGTCGGGCGAGATCGTCCGGGCCGATAACTACGCCGAGTCCGGCAGCTGGCAGGTGCTGCCCGGCGGGGTCCGGGTCGGGTGGATCCGGCGCACCTGGCAGGACACCGAGTCCAGCGCCGTGTGGCAGGCCCGGGACGCGCAGCATGGCTGGATCAGGTGCACGGGCAAGGGCGGCACCGCCCGCGAATTGCTGGTCAGCCTATGCAGCGCCAGATGCGCGCCCGCGAGCAGGCCCGCAAGGACCATCGGGCGCTGGCGCGGTAGCCCCGCTCTGGGGGGAGGGGATCTGGGCGCCGGGCCAGCCAGCTCGTCTGTAACGGGCGGCGCGCGGTCCGTCCCGTCGTGACGCCCCACACGCGATCACCAGGTCAATAACGTTACGTTATTCCATTTCATTTACGTTTACGTTTACGGCCAGTCCGGCCGCCGCCTTGTAGGCGTATGCGAGGTTGTTCCGCGAGGTGAGCGTCTGCGGGTGGTCGCTGCCCAGGACCCGCTCGCGGTCGGCCAGGGTGTGCTCGTAGAGCGGGATCGCCTGGCCGAGCCGGCCGGCGCGCTGCCCGAAGCACTCGCCGAACTGACCGCCGGATTCGCCGGTAACGACGAGTCTCACGCCTGACCGGGTGATAACCCGCTGCCGCGCCAGTCAGGACGGCGGCCAGCTGGGCCGGGATCTGCGGGGCGTGGCAGATCCGCTCGTGCCCGGGCCTGCTGGTGCGCTCCCGCCAGTCCATCGAGCGCATCAAGACACGGCACACGCCGGCGTAGTGGGCGGCACGGTTGGTGTACCAGCCCTGGGCCTCGATGTTGTCCAGGGCGGCCCGGAGCCATTCGCGCTGCGAGCGGCAGCGCCGTGAACCGCCCGGGACGGCGGCGCAGATCGCCGCCCGGCCGGGTGGGGGAGTGGGGCGGGGCCGGCTGCCTGCCGAGGTGCGGGCACGGCTGCTGGCGCTGGTCAGCACGGAAGCCGACGAGGCCGACCCGGGCCTGCTGGCGCTGATCAAGGCATCGGCGGGCAACGTCAGCCTGGCCTCGATGCTGACGGAGATCGCGCGGCTGGAGGCGGTGCGCGCGATCGGCCTGCCGGCCGGGCTGTTTGCCGACGTCGCGCCCAAGGTGGTGGCGGCCTGGCGGGCACGCGCGGCGATGGAGTCCCCGTCGCACCTGCGCTGCTGCAGTCAGCGCGGTGCCTGGGCGAGCGAGGCTTCGCGCTTTTGACTCAGCGCTGGCAAACCCTCCAGCACGTCACCGCAAGCCCTGGGAAGATTGGCCTGATCGCCCCAGGGCCGCGCTGGTCTTGGTGCTACGGCGCCGGCCCAGGCCGCGACCCGGCGCAGCCGCCGGCCGCGGGCATCATCCAGTTCCGGCATGACCCTGCCATTCCCGCGATCGTGTCGCCGGGACCGGGGTGGCCGAGGCCCTGCCCAACCATCTCGTCGACCTCTCGGACTACATCGCCCTGGCCAAGTTGGCCATCTTCCAAGATTTTGCGGGAGTGCTGGTCCCCGCCGATGCCGACCGGCGGCTGCTGGATCAGGGACAGTTCATCGATGAACACTTCGTGACCCAAGGCCAGCCCGACGGACACGGCTTCATCCTCGGCAGCCAGTGCAACTGAAATTCGGGGGGGTCCACCGCTTTTGGGCGGCGGTTGCCATGCCGCGGATTCTGTCCATGTACGCGATGTGTCCGCCGCCCGGTCCATAGACCGGGCCCGCCGAGGTCGATGTGGCGGGCGCCGACGTGGAGCCGGTCGACGCCAGCGCCATACCGGACAGGAAACCGAAGATCACGATGAGCAGCGGCAGCGCCGGCAGCACCAGGAAGAAACCGGTACGCCGCGCGCGTGCAGCAGCCTCCCCGACCGAAGCCGCGACCGGCGCCGGTGCTTCGTGCAGCCTGACACCAGGACCGGCCTGCGCAAGGCCCACGTTGCGGGCACCAGGCTCGGCATCGCCGGCCACGGCAGGACGGGCTGGCCCCGAAACTGGATCGCGGGGATCATTCGATGTGGACATCCGGGTTCTCCCATGCTCAGTAGTGTCATGTCTCCACAGAGGCAGACCAGCCGAGGATCCTGCCTGATACGGGGTTCACTGGTATCTAGCCAGACCACGCGGCCCATGCCGGACACCGTGAGGGTGCCCGGGAGTGGGCACGAGGGCCGCCGGCGGTACCGCCTGCTCTGCCATCGGCTCGCGGTCTGAGTGGCTGGCGGCGGGGGAGGCTCAGGACCCATACGACGATCTGCCCGCTGGGGGTCTGTCGGCGGAGTTGCAGCGGAATCATGGCCGAACCCTAGCCCTCGTCCGTCTCGTCCAGGTGCGGGTGCAGGTGTGTGTCCGTCATGGGCGCAGGGTAACCGGCAGTACTGACATAACCACGCACCGAAGACGAAACCTCTCGCGTGGAGCGAAACCGGACCGCAGGGCGGCGGCCAGGCGGCGAGTTCCACCCAGCCGCCGAAGGCACGGGCGGAGGCCAGCGCGCGGCTGACCAGGAGGTCAGGAATCCAGGGAAGCCCAGCCGCTGATGATCTGGCCGGCCGAGAACGCCCGCTGCAGGACGGGCGTCGCGCTGGCAGGGCTCAGCGCGGCGGGGTCGACGACCTGGGACACGAGGATCAGGAAGCCGCCCAGCTCGCGGGCCCTGGCCAGGGTGACCGGCTCGGCCGGGGCGCTGTACGGATTCGGCGAGGCCGGGAAGACCACGCTCGCGATGCCCCCGTCGATGGCGGAGCGGACGCCCGGCAGCGGGCTCCCGGCAGCGCCGGGAAGCATGCCGGCCGCGCTGAACCACTCGGGCAGCACCGGCCGCCAGCCGTCCGGGCCCTCGCGCAAGAACACCGACTCGAAGCCCGGGTTCACCAGCAGCGCCGGCAGGTAGACGGGGCCGGGCGCCCCGGCGGCGGGAAACAGCCAGCACCGCGCGGACCTGGAGACGGTGCCCGGCCCGGGGGCGACCTCGATCAGGCCGCTGTCGTTCCACTGCGGCGGGACGCAGGCCGGATGGTACAGCCGCGCCATCGCGTGGCCGGGGGACAGGACGCTGACCGACAGCGCCGGGGGACGGCCGCCGAGCGGCCGGTTACACGACTGGCAGTCGCCAGGAAAGAAGCATTCCCGCAGCGCGGCCAGGCCAGGCCCGCCCAGGTGCAGCCGCGTGCCCGGGTCGGCGATGATCTCTATGATAGCCATGACGCTGTTTTAGCAGGCAAGCCTGCCATTCAGGCGGAGTACGTGTCAGCGGGGAGCGCACCAGTGGGGCGGGCTGGTCCGATCCCGGCGCTGCGATTCGCGGCCCTGCTCCCAGGGCCTCACGAGGCGGGCCGCGGGCGGGGCGGGGCCTGCCTGCGGCTGAGGAGGAAGGCTGCGGCGAAGTCCGGCAGTACGTCGCCCGGGATGGGCGTCAGCGTGACGCCGCCCTCGTCCGGGACTCCGTCGCCGTACCGCATGGGCCTCGTCCGGCCGAGCGCCACGCACTGCGGGCACGGCCACGAGGACGTCAGCGCCACCTCGCGGGTCAGCGGGTGCACGTGACTGTGCGACGGCAGGAACTCGCCCGGACCGGCAGCCCCGGCTAGTTCCTGGCACCGGGCCGCCAGGCGCTCCGCGCGCACCTCCAGGAAGACCGGGCGGAGGCCGAAGTCGGGGCAGCCGGGATCGGCGCAGGTCTCGTAGCTGAACGGGCCGTCCCAGCGAGGCGGCGGCTCCGCGCCACCATGCAGCACCAGCAGGTGGACCCGGCCGGCGGGCATCGCGGTAGTCAGCAGGTCCCGGTTCCACCCGGGGCCCGGATCCTGGCCGGGCAGCACCGGGCAGGCGGGATCGCCGCAGACCCAGCACGCCACGCTGGTGACGCCCCGGCTGCGCGACTCGTCTGACGGCGGGACGTTCTCCAGGTCCGCCACCTCGTAGCAGACCGGCAGCTGCTTTCCCGGCGCCGGGTCCCGGACGGGTCCGCCAGGCGGGACCGCACTCGCCCGTGAGGCTCGCCTGGCCTTCTTTAACTCACGTCTGTCTCTTGCGCTCATAAACGCACTCTAAAGCGAATGACCGACGATTCCGCCCTATCAGGAGGACAGGTCAGGAAGAGACATCATGCAAGCATGCAAGCAATCAAGCATCACGCCATCCGAGAATGCACGCAGACACCAAGGCGCCAATACACCAGGGAGGGAAGGAGGAAGGCGCAGGCAAGGCAGGAAGATCACATTTCGCAAGGCCCACGAGAAGATCAGCAAAGGCAGGAAGGAAGAGGAAGGCAAAGGCAGAGCAGGCAGCACAAGATCAGCAGGGCAGGGCAGGAGAGGACGCCAGGACCAGGCAGGACGCCAAGATCAGCAGGGCAGGAAAGGACGCTCGAGATCAACGGACACGAGATCAACGGACACCAGTATTGCACTTAGTGGCCGGTGTCGCCGGCGGCTGGTATGTTTCCCGGCATGAGCTTTGCGGTGGCGGCTGTCGGCAGCGGGAATTATCCGCTGTCGCATGCGCTCAACCCAGGCTCGGAGAATTACACCGGGTATCTGGCGAAGGGGGCCGGGGGCGAGCTGCTGGAGCCTGCCGGGGTGTGGTCGGGAAAGGGCCTGGAGGTGCTCGGGATCGAGCGCGGCTCGCTTGTCGATCATGACGATTTCCTGGCGCTTTTCGATGACCGGGTGGCGCCGAACGGGCTGAAGCTCGGGCGGGCGGAACGGGTCAGCTACAAGGCGTCGCAGGCGAAGGTGGAACAGCAGCTGGCGCGGGTGATAGCGCGGGAGCACCTGGACCCGGAGGCCGACCGGGAGCGGATCGCGGACCTGCGGGCGGGGTATGAGCAGACGCTGGCGCGCAGCAGCGTGCGCGGCTGGGACGGGGTGACCGGCGCGGTCAAGAGCGTGGACGTGCTGTACGCGAGCCTGCTGTCGGCGGCGCGGGAGGCACGGGAGGCCGGGGACCTCGATGCGGCGGCGGCGCGGACCGCGCAGGCGGAGCAGATCGTGGCGCGGCTGCTGGAGGCGGCCGAGGCGGCGGTGCCCGAGATAGAGCGGCTGGCCGGGACCCGGACCGGTGCCGGGGGGCAGGAAAAGCAGGACATCCGGGGGGTTGCCGCGTCGCACTGGCTGCACCACGAGAACCGGTCGAACGAGCCGCATCTGCACGTGCATTCCTACCTGCTCGCGATGGTGCAGGCCGCCTGGTCGGACGGGCGGGATGACGAGCAGTTCCGCACGCTGGACGGGCACACGGTCCTGAAGGCGGCCGGGCACATCCAGGGGGTTGTCGACGCGCACATGGCGCGGGGGATGGCCGCCGACGGCTGGGTGATGGTGCAGCGGGAGGACGGCCTGGCGTGGGAGGTGCGCGGGGTCACGGCGGCGCACGCTGAGGCGTTCTCCTCGCGCGCGGCGCAGGCGGAGGGCCGGGAGTCCGAGCTGCTGGCGCGGTTCCGGGAGGACTACGGCCGCGAGCCGTCGCGGACGGAGCTGTGGGATATCTCGCGGCGGGCGCAGCGGGAGACGCGGGACGCCAAGAAGCCGGCGCCGTCGGAGGAGGAGCGGCTGGCGGGCTGGGAGCGGAAGTTCACGCTGGCGACCGGGGAGAAGCTGTCGTCGGTGTGGGAGGCGGCAGCTGCAGCGCGGACGGAGGAGACTGCAGCGCCGCAGCAGGACCCGGACGTCATGCAGCAGATGGCGCTTGCATCGGTGCAGCGGGGCGCTGCAGCGTGGGGCTGGACGGACCTGTCGCACGAGCTGTCGAAGTACTTCACGGAGATCGACACCGGGATAACCGCGGCGCAGGACAGCGCGCGGCGGCAGGAGATGGTGCAGGAGGCGCTGCGCAGCCCGGACGTGATGCTGCTGACCCCGCCGGAGCTGGTGCGCGTGCCGGAGTACCTGCACCGGGCGAGCGACGGCGCATCGGTGTACGCGAAGCAGGCGTCGGCGCTGAAGTACACGACTGCAGGACAGCTCGACATGGAGGACCGGATCCTGCTGCGGGCTGCATCGCCGGCGGGCTTCGTGCCCGATGCACGGCGGGTGCGGGAGGCGGCGGACCTGGAGACGCAGCTGTCGGCTGACCAGCGGGCGCAGGTCACCGGGATCGCGCTGGACCCGGCGACGCTGTCGACGCTGGACAGCACGGCCGGGGCGGGCAAGACGACGGTGACGGACGCGCTGAAGCGGGTCATCGAGCGGTCCACCGACAACGGCCGGGCGGTGTTCCTGGCGACGACGTCGCGGGCGGCGCAGCAGATGCGCGAGGCGGGCGCGGCGCACGCGTGGAACACCGCCGACTGGCTGGGCTACCGGGCGCCCGGCGACGAGCGCACGGGGACGTCGGCGGGGCGGTGCGGGTGCATGCATGACGGCGGCCGGGGCCACCTGCCGTTCGGCCGGGAGGACCTGCTCGTGCTGGACGAGGCGTCGATGACGGGGACGGAGGAGCTGGACAAGCTCACCGCGGTGATCCGCAGCCACGGCGGGCGGGGGACCGGCATCGGCGACACCCGGCAGAACACGGCGGTAGGGCCCGGCGGGATGTTCGCGACGATCCGGCGGCTGCAGCCGGGCTCGGCGTACCAGCTGGCGGAGATCTGGCGGTTCCGGCGGGACTGGGAGAAGCAGGCCAGCGTCCGGCTGCTGGACGGCGACAAGTCGGTGATCCGCGAGTACCGCGAGCGGGGCCACGTGTACGGCGGGACGGCCGAGGAGAACAACAGGGCCGCTGCGGAGCAGTTCGCCGGGGACTGGCTGCGCACGGGCGGGAACACGGCCATGACGGCCTGGTCGAACGAGCACGCGGCGGAGCTGTCCCGGCTGGCCAGGGAGTTGCTGATCGCCGACGGGCTGCTGCGGCCGGGGCCGGAGACGACGCTCGGGCGGGACGGCAACCAGGCCGGGGCCGGGGACGTGATCCGGGCCAGGCACAACGACGGGCGGGCCCTGACTGGCGGGCGGTCGCTGCAGAACGGCGACGAGCTGCGGCTGCGCGGGCTGGTGACGGCGGCGGACGGCAGCCGCAGCGCGGTGGTGGCGCGGCGGCTGACCGGGGGCGAGGGGTGGTCGGCGGAGTTCCGGGTGCCGGAGTCCTACCTGGCCGAGCACGGCGAGCTTGCGTACGCGATGAACTTCCACAACGTGCAGGGGCGCAGCACGGAGACGAGCGTGCTGGTGCCAGGGC
The DNA here is from genome assembly GCA_035499215.1 of Streptosporangiaceae bacterium. Taxonomy (GTDB): domain Bacteria; phylum Actinomycetota; class Actinomycetes; order Streptosporangiales; family Streptosporangiaceae; genus DATJZH01. The sequence goes on from DATJZH010000287.1 coordinate 8,560, forward strand.
CGACGACGACCCGCCGGTCGCTCGGGGTGGCGATGACGCGGGGCGCGGCGTACAACACGGTGCACGTGGCCACGCACGACATCGTTGACGGGCAGCGGGTGGAGGCGCGCACCGAGGAGCAGGCGCTGGCGGAGATCATGGACCGGCCCGGCGACAACCTGTCGGCGACCGACACGATCGCGGCGGAGCTGGCGGAGGCCACGGCGCTGCCTGCCGTGGTCGGCCAGCAGGCGTCGCTGATCCGCCACGATCACGCGCGGCGGATGGACGAGGTGCTGCAGGAAGAGCTGGACCCGGACGAGTACGAGCGGCTGCAGGCCGACCCGGAGCGGCCGGTGCTGGCCAGGCTGCTGCACGCGGCGGAGCAGGCCGGGATCGACGCCGGGCAGGCGGCGCGGGATGCGGTGCACGCGGCTGATTTCGAGCATGTCCGGTCGGTCGGCGCGGTGCTGCACGGCCGGGTGGCGAAGGCCCTCGGCCCGGTGGAGGCGAGGCCGGTGACCTCGTATGAGGACGCGGCCGGGCGGGTGGCTGACCAGGAGCTGGCGGAGGCGGTGCGGATCCTGGGCGGGATCGCCGACGCGCGGGTGCGGGAGCTGGGCGAGCAGGCGGCGGCTGACCCGCCGCAGTGGTCCCGGGCGCACCTGGGGCCGGTGCCGGGGGACCCGGCGGAGCGGGCGGAGTGGACGTCGCGGGCGTCGGCGGTGTTGGCGGCCAGGGAGCTGACCGGGTGGCAGGATCCGGCGCGCCCGCTCGGCGAGGTCCCGGCCAGGGCGTACACCGAGGTCCTGGCGGCGCACCGGGCGGGGATGATCGCACTCGGGCTGTCGCCGGAGGAGCAGGAGCTTAAGGCCGCCTCTGCCGGGGAGCTGGCCCGGCGGGTGCACGAGGCCGGCGCCGCGAAGGCGCGGCTGACCCCGCACACCGGGGATGCCAGGCGCCAGGCGCAGCAGGAGCTGGCAGAGCATCAGGGCGAGGCGGCCCGGGCGCAGGCCCGCGCCGACGCGGCCCGGGCGGCTGAGGACCGGCTGCGGGAGTCCGAGCTGGCGGCGCTGCACCAGGAGGCCGCCGACCTGGCCGCGGAACAGCTTCAGGACGCCGTCGCTCAAGAGGAGCAGCGGGCGGCTGACCTGGCGGCGGCCGAGCGGGTGCTGGCGTCCGGCCGCTATGCGGCGATGGAGCTGGCGGCCCGCGGGATACAGGTGCGCACGGGCGCGGAGCAGGAGCAGGACGCCGCTGCAGAGCAGGAGCCCGAGCCAGAGCAGGAGCAGGAGCCAGAGCAGGACGCCGCCGCTGCAGAGCAGGAGCTGGTCATGGCCGGCCAGGCGGCCGGTGCCAGGGCGGCACAGGGGCAGCTGCCGGAGATGCCCGGTGCTGCATCGCCTGCAGCGGCGGAGCAGGCAGAAGCGGATGCGGGCGGAGACGCTGCCGGGGCGGCTGCGGGCGCCGAGGCCGCTCCTGCGGAGGCAGACGGCACCGGGGCGGGCGGCGGTCCGGCCAGCCTGCAGCAGGAGGCCGGGAGCGACGCTGCGGGCATGCAGGAGGCTCCCGCCGGGACGGCCGCAGGCGCTGATGAGGCGACGCCGGAGGCCCCGGCCGGCGGGGGCCTGCCGGAGCCCGCGGGCGGGCAGGAGCGGGCGGCGGAGACGGCGACCGGTGCGGCTGCAGCACCGGAGACGGCCGAGATGGGCGAGGCAGCGCAGCCGCAGCCGCAGCCGCGCGGCAAGGCAGCGGCAGACGAGGTCCCGGCCGGCACAGTGCCAGAGGCCGAGGCAGTGCCAGAGGCAGAGGCAGAGGCGGCCGGGGAGCCTGCACGGGAGGACGGCCTCACCGCGGCGGCTGACCAGGAGGGCGAGGCCGGGGCTGAGGCCGTCGAGGATGACGACCCGGCCGTGCGGGCGTTCCTGGACGAGATCGACGCGGAGGCGTCGTTCTGGGCGCAGGCCGAGGCAGACGCCGCCACGGCCGGCCAGGGGGCGGGCGGCGGTCAGGCGCCGGCACCGGAGGGCGCGGATGCCGACGGGCCGGAGCAGGCCGGGGAAGCTGAGCATCCTGCCGGGGGCGGGCAGACGGCGGAGCAGGCCATGGCGGCGCGGGAGGCAGAGCCGGAGCCCGGGCCCGTGCTGCCGGAGCCGGATGCGGACGTAGAGGCAGAGGCGGCCAGGGACGATGCCGACCTGGCGTGGCTGGCCCGGCAGTCGTCCGGGTACGACGCCGGCCGGGGCTGGGAGCAGGGGCCGGACCGCGGAGCCGAGCCGGAGCTGGGCGGCTAGCGGTCCCGCGGGGACGGCGGCCGAACTGCTCGGCGATTAGCAGGCCCGCCTTCCCGGATACTGTCAGTACCGGCCGATACCCTGGCAGTAACGACTACTGAAGGCGGAATCGGACATGGCGGCGGAGCTGGAGGGCCCCGGGCGGCCGGTGCTCTGCGATTTCTGCGGCCAGGGCAGGGCGGGCGGCCAGTGGGTGGCGTTCGGCTGCGAGCCGTTCACCACGATGACGGTGCCCACTGACCTGGGCGCGACGATGCGCGCGGTGATCCCGCACAGCGACTCCGGCGCCGGGATCGCGTTCTTCACCAGTGACGACGGGCACAAGGTGGCGCCGGCAGACGCGGGCAGCCCGGCCGCCGACCTCGCCCGGCAGCAGCGGGCGGAAATGACCGGCGACTGGATCGCCTGCCCTCAGTGCGCGCCGCTGGCCGAGGGCCGGTTCTGGCACGAGCTGGCGCAGCTGTACGGGCCGCCGGGACCGTCGCGGGCTGCAGCCTTCGGGCTGTGGCTGGCGTTCGGGCTGTACGCGACCGGGCGGGCGGATCCGGTCGCGGTCATCCTGCCGCCTGGCGGGCGGCTGCCGCAGGCCGCCGAGGACCGGGACGAGGAGCAGGCAGCCATGAACTGGGCGCACGACGCCTATACAGGCGGGCAGGCGAGGATATGGCTGGACGTCCCGTACAGCAACAAGCACCAGGCCAAGGCGGCGGGGGCGCTATGGGACCCCCGTGCGCGGCGATGGTACGCGCCGCCTGGCCGCCGGGGGCAGCTGTCGCGGTGGCTGGCGCTGCCGGACCTGCCGTCGGTGCTGCCCGGCGAGGACCGGTCTTTCGGATCCGGCCTGTTCGTCGATCTCATCCCGGCGCCGTGCTGGTTCGCGTCGGCGGCGAACTGCCTGCGGGAGGAGTCCTGGGACCGGGTCCGCCGGATGGTCTACGGCCGGGCCGGGCAGCAGTGCGAGGCATGCGGGGCCTCGCGCGCGGGCGGCGCCGTCCTCGAAGCGCACGAGCGCTACTTCTACGACGAGCGGCGCCGGGTCCAGTCGCTGCGGCGGCTGATCTGCCTCTGCCGCGAGTGCCACCGCGTGACCCATTTCGGCAAGGCGGGCATCGACGGCGTGTCCGGCGAGGCGTTCCGGCACCTGGCCAGGGTGACCGGGTGGACGCAGGCGCAGGCCGACGCGCATATCGAGGAGGCGTTCGAGACGTGGCACCGCCGGTCGGCCCAGGACTGGCGGACGGACATGGGCATCCTCAGCGGCTACAGGCTGCGGCTGACCCCGGAGGCGGCAGCTGCCCGGGCGGCGTCCGAGGCGAGGCAGGCGCCCGCCGGAGCGCGGGACGGCAGCCGGGCCGGGGATGATGCTGCCCAGGGCGAGACCGGCCCGGCGGGGGAGACGACCGGGCCTCTTGCCCTGCCCCCGGAGGGCGGGCCCCGGCGCCGTCTCTGGCCGTTCCGGCGCTGACGGACCCTGGAAGGCTTGCGGGAGGCCCGCGGTTCGCCGCCGCGGGCCTCCTGCCTGTCCGGGGGCGGTCATCCATGCCGGGCCAGGGGACATCCGCTGACCCCGGGGGGGCGATCCTGAGCGTGGCGCTGCGGGCCCGGGACGCCGGGACGGGGCTTGCAGGGCAGCCGGGCTGGCAGGCTGGCTTAGCAGGGCTCTGCGGACTCGGGCCCGGTGCGGGCCGCGTGCAGGGCCGCGACGTCGCGCCACCAGTCGCCGGGGTCGGCATGCAGCGCGATCTGCGCCAGCTCGCGGCCGGTCCTGGTCCGCACGGCTGCGGCCATGTTGTCGATCCATGTCTGGACGTCCTGATGACCCTGGCGCTGGTATTCCCGGGCCTGCAGGAGGCATTCCAGCTTGTCGGCATCGCGGGCGCAGGCGGCCTCGGGGGTCGCGAGGTCCCCGGCCTGGCGGACGACCGCGAGGAGCCCGTCCGTCATGGCCGAGGGCAGATCTGCGGCCTGGTCCTTCGCGATGGCCTCGGCGGAGGCGGCCGACAGGTAGTGCCTGCCCACGTACTCGATGTCGCCGGTCCGGGTCTCCCCGAGGTCGTGAAACACGCCGATCGTGACCGTGCGCTCCGGGTCGGCGCCTTCCGATATCGCGATGAAGTACGCGATCAGCGCGGTACGCCACGAGTGCTCGGCGACGCTCTCGGGGTCCTTCACGCCGGCGACCCACCAGCCAGTGCGCCGGGAGCGCTTCAGATGGCCTGCCTCGTGGAAGAGGCGGACGATTGCCGCCTGCTCGCTTCCGGTCATGTGCTCCTCCGGGAACGGGGCGCCGCTGCGCGCGCCGACACGTGCAGGTCGGAGAGCTGCGCGCGGGCGCCGGGGGTGAGTGCCGCCTGGTCGAGCATCTGCCCCGCCCGGGCAGCGAGATCTGACGCCAGCTGCCGGTCCCGGCCGAGCAGGTCAGGCCACCGCTGCAGCAGCGACCTCGCCGAGGCGGCGGACAGGTCCGCGTACGGCAGCTCAGGGGACAGGCTGGCCGTGAAGTGCTGCAGGAGAACGGCGCCGCGCTGCGGGTCCATCCGCCGCCGGATCATGAAGTCCTCGTCGGCAGCCGGCTCGGGGTCGCTGCCTGCCCAGTACGCCCAGTAGCTCAGGTTTGCCTCGGCGCACTCGCCCCGGTCCTCCATGTGCCGGGTGAGGAACCAGTGCAGCTGGCCGGGGTCGCCCTGGCATGCCGCAGCAATTGCGAGGGATCTTGCCGCGACCCAGTCGGGGCTCCAGCTGCCGTCCAGGCGCAGGCGGGACGCCTCGGCGCGAGCGGCGTCAGCCAGCCAGGCCGCCCCCTCCGCGGAAGTGTCCAGGCCCGCCAGGTAATACGCCTGGTGGCGCAGCAGCAGGCCGCCCGTCCCGGGCCGGACTGCCGCCTCCCGTATGGACGTGAACAGGGCGGCCCGCTGCGGGACGGTCAGCAGGGCGTGGCCGGGGGCTACATCTCCGGCCTCGGCCGGAGGCCGCCCGGCGGCGGCCCACGCGACCAGGGAACTCCATGCCCGGACCGTGACCTCGCTGCCGAGGCGGCTGCAGTCCCCGCTGACCGCCCTGGTGACGAAGTCGTCCGCGTCTACGGCGAGCGGGAGGCGGGTGACCAGGGCGGGCCGGGCGCCCTGACGGCGGAGGCACCGCTGCAGCTGCACCAGGCTGGCTGCTTTCACATGGCCGAGGGGACGCTGGCCGTTCTCCCACCGCTTGACCGTGTCTACCGCCACCCCGGCCGCCTCGGCGAGATCCTCCTGGGTAAGCCCGGTGGTGCGGCGGGCGGACTGCAGGAGAGCGCCGGCGATGACGCCGGTCACCGGGGCCGCCGGCAAACGTGTACTGCCGGTCCCTGTAGCCCGCGCAGCCGCCTGCCTACGCTCGGCGGCATGAGCCCGGAAGAGCGCGAGCGGATCGGCGGGATGCTGCGGGACCTGGCAGCCCGCATCGGGCGGCTGGAGCTGGGCGAGAGCATCGTCAGCCCGCGCCGGGGTCCTGATCTGGCCCGGTAGCGCGGGCTCTCTCGGCTTCCAGCGCCTCAACCCGGGCCGCCAGGCGGCTCACTTCGGCAGCCAGAGCACGGTACTCGCGGGACGGCTCCGGCTCCTCCGGGGTCTTGAGGATGTAGGAGCCCCGGCCCTGGAAGGTCTCTACCAGGCCCTCCGCGCGCAGCAGCCGCAGCGCTGACTGGACGGTCCCCTCCGCCACGCCATAGCGCTCGCGAAGCTCGCGCAGGCTGCCCAGCTGCGTGCCCGGCGCCAGCTTCCCCGATGCAATCTGCGCGCGGAGGTCCGCCGCGATCTCCTCGTACGGCACCCGCGGCCGGTCGATAGCTGTCACGCAGCCCAGCCTAAGTGGCCTGACTGCCCTAGGGAAGCATCAAGCTCCATCAATAGTGCGGTGGTCCTTGATACTATCATGGGGGTTGAGGAGGATGGGGTGCAAGCAAGCAAGCACCAGAGAGGACCACACCATGGCTGACCAGGAGCAGGACGCCAGGAAGCCGTACGGCACATACCTGCAGCCGGAGACGATCGCCCGGCTGCGGCTGGCGTCGGCGGCGCTCGGCAGGCCGCAGTCCCACCTGATCGAGGACGCGCTGGAGGCAGAGCTGCCGAGCAGGGCTGACCTGGCCGCGCTCGTCCAGGCGGGCGGGCAGCGATGAGCACCAGCCAGCGCGGCATCACCACCGCGGTGCGCGAGCCGGCGGCCGTCGTGACGGCCGGGCTGCCCGGCGTGCCGGAGTCCGTCCGGGAGGCCAGGGCGCTGGTCCGCCAGGCGCTCGGCGCCGGGCACCCGGCAGCGGAGGCGGCTGCCCTGTGCGCCAGCGAGCTGGTGACGAACGCCATCGCCTACTCCAGGTCGGGGCGCCCGGGCGGCTACGTGGAGCTGGCCGTGGCGGGCCTGCCCGGGGCGGCGTACCTCACCGTCCGCGACGGCGGCGGCAGGCCCGGGCCGGCGGCCAGGGCGCCGGGCGACGGCCACGGCTGCGGGCTGGCCATCGTGGCCGCCATGTCGGCGGCCTGGGGGACAGAGACAGACAGCGGCGGCCGGGTCACCTGGTGCGTCATCACCGGAGGAGCAGGCAGTGAGCACTGAGACGCGCGTCAACGGCTACGGCCAGGACCACCGCTACGGCGGACTGGTCAATTCCGAGGGCCTCCTGTACGACATGCTCGGCAGGCGGCAGGACCGCCGGGCGGACAGCAGCCCGCGCAGGCCGGGGGCGCGTCTCATCGGCGCCGCGACGGTGCTGCTGGGACTGCTGGGAGCAGCCCTGCTCATCGTGAGCATCACGGCGCAGTACCGCTACATGCTCGCCGAGCGGCATCAGTCGCTGGCCAGCGGCCTGGAGGCCGGGGCCCTGGACGCCGGGATGATGATCTTCTCGCTGCTGGCTCTCGGGCTGGCGAGGGCCGGGCAGTCCGCGAGGGCCGAGCGGGTCCTGGTCGTGGCCTGTGCGGCCGGGTCGGCGCTGATGAACCTCGCCGCCGCTGACGCGGGGTCTCCCCGGTCGGTGCTGGCCTGGGTGGCCCCGCCGGTGTTCCTGGCCGTCGTGGTCGACCGGGTCGTCGTGGTCGTCCGCCGGCACGTCCTGGGCGTCCGCGAGGGGCATTCGCCGTGGTCCGCGGCGGGCACGGCCGCGCTGTGGGGGCTGCGGCTGCTCATCGCGGCGCCGTCAACGCTCGCCGGAGGCCGCCGGGCAGTCCTGCTCGCCACCCCGCTGCCGCCGGCGTGCTCCGGCCCGGCCGCCATAACTGCGGCGGAGATCGCCGCACCCAAGGCTGACCAGGGCGGGGAGAGCCCGGCGCAGGACCCGGACGGTCCCTCTGCGGGGCGGCACCAGCCGCCCGCGGGCGGTCAGGGGACGGCGCCGGGACCGAGCAAGCGGGCGCAGCTGGAGGCCGCCTACGAGGCGCTGGGCGCCGCAGGGGACCCCCGCTACCTGGACCGGTCGCAGGTCTCGCCGGTCGCCCGCGAGCTGGCCGCGCAGGTCGGCTGCGAGTGGGGCTCGGCCCGCACGGTCCTCGGCCGCTACCTCGCAGGGCGGGAGGACGCACGATGATCGTCTGGCCCTACACGATGGGCATCGTCACCTTCGGCGCCTGGGTCCTGGGGCACCTCGTCCTGTGCTCGGCCCTGCTCCTGCTGCTCGGCGGCAGTGCCGTGGCCCTGGCCTGCCGCTGCACGATCTATTCGGGCAGGCCGTGGAAGCGCGCCAGGTGGCGGATGCGCTGCCACCTGCACCCCGGCGAGGATTTCGCCAGCCGGTCCCAGCTGCTGACCGGGTTCAGCCGCGCGCGGGCCGTCTGCGACGGCGCCCGGGTCCGGCCCGGGCTGACGCTGGCGCAGCGGGCCGCCGTCCCGGTCCTGTCCATGGCCATCCTGCTGGGTCGCGGGCCGTGGGGGCAGCTGCTCTACGCCACGGCGGAGACCGCGATGCTCATCATCGCGCCGCCGCGGATGTACAAGACGGTCTACCTGATCGGCCGGGTGCTCGACTGGCACGGCGCCGCCATCGTCTGCTCCACCAAGGGCGACGTGTTCCTGAAGACCTGGCGGCACCGCGCCGCCCGCGGGCGGACCCGGGTCCTCAACCCGCTGGGCGTCGGCGGCATCCCCAGCGACTTCTGCTACGACCTGGTCGCGGGCTGCCGCGAGCCGGCGGTGGCGGCCAGGATCGCCGGGGCCCTGCGCAGCGCGGGAGAGCGGCAGCACTCCAGCGGCGAGAACGAGATGTTCCTGCTGTCGGCCGCCGCGCTACTCGGCGCCTACCTCTACGCCGCCGACGTCAGCGACCAGAACTACACGATCGAGGACGTGGCCGCCTGGATCTCGCGGACCGACCAGGGCGTCCCCGAGGAGATCCTGCGTAACGCGAAGGTCAGCCGGGCGCTGCACGCCATCTCGGAGTACTGCAGGAGAGAAGGGCGGACGGAGAACTCGATCCGGATCACCGCCGGGTCCTGGCTGACCTGGACCGCGGTTCCCGAGCTGCTCGCCGCGGTGACGCCGCAGCGTGAGAGGCCGCTGTTCAGCCCGGCGGAGTTCGTCCTGTCCGGCGGGGACACCCTCTACCTGATCGCCCGCAGCAGCGCCGACGCGGGCCTGACCAATGCCGTCTTCTCGGTGCTGCTGGAACAGATCCACTACACCGCGCTGATCGAGGCGTCACGGCAGCCGGAGGGCAGGCTGAATCCCCAGCTCGCCTACTTCCTGGACGAGGCGGACCGGACGGTCTCCGTCTCGGTGCCCGACATCACCGCCGACTCCAGCGGCCACGGCATCCAGGTGACCACGGTCGTGCAGTCCTGGGCCGCGCTCGGCGAGACGTGGGGCGAGAAGGGCGCCGCCAAGCTGCTGCAGAACAGCGGGATCCTCATGCTGCTCGGCGCAGGCAAGGAGCACGGGACCGCCGAGGCCGTCAGCGAGCTGACCAGGCGCCAGGGGCACGACGACGGCGAGCACGGCATCTCGCCCGCGTTCCTGCGGACGCTGCCGAGGCGCTGGGCGTTCGTCCTGGTCACCACCCTGGACCCGGTCTGCGTGAAGATCCGGCCCTACTGGAAGCGCCGGGGCTGGAAGAGCCCGCCGCCGCCGGTCACGCGCCCGGCCATGGCCCGGGTCATCCGGCCCGAGGGCCAGGTCACGGAGATCATCACCCCGCTGCAGCCCTGGGCCCGGCCCGGCGCCGCGCTGACACACGCCAACGGCAGCGGGCACAGGAACGGAGCAAGCCATGAGTGAGAGCACGAACATCGGCAGCATCGTGTTCGCGCTGCGGGCCAGGGTGGACGAGCTGTCCGCCCTGGCGCGCAGCCAGGAACAGAGGATCCCCGACCCGTCCGTCCTGGAGCAGGCCCGCGACCAGCTGGCGCAGCTGCGCGCCGACGCCGACGACCTGAAGGCGCGGCTGGACCAGCACCTGGACGACGGCGAGTGCCCGAAGCTGACGGCCACCGACTGGACGCTGCTCGAAGGCGAGGAGCGGGACCGGCGGATCGCGCAGCTGCGGGCCTGGGTCTCCGGGAAGCTCATCCCGCTGTACGGCGCCTACGCCGAGGGCGTGCTGCGGCCGTGCTGGGCGAATCACCAGACCGTGCTCATGGAACTGGAGCAGCTGCGGCAGTACTGGGCCTGGGCGTTCGAGCGCAGAACCCCGCTGGCCGGGGCAGCGATGGACTTCTCCGACCGGTGGCTGCCGGGCGCACTGCGGCGGATAGACGAGAAGGCCGTCATGCACCCGTCCCGGCACGGCGGCTGCCCGCTTGAGAACGGGAACGGGCGATGAGCCGCAGGGGCGCCGGTCCCAGGCCGGAGCGCGAGCTGCCGTGGTGGGCGCGGTACGGGATGCACGTCCGGGACGGCGCCGCCTGGGCGGGACAGCAGGCCCGCGAGGCCGGGGCGAGGGCACGCGAGGCCGCCTCGGCCGGGCTGCGGGCGGCCCGCGAGAAGGGCGCGGACCTGGCCAGGCGGATCACCGGCCTGCAGCGGGCCGCCGGGCTGGACGAGAAGCTCGTCGCGCGGTCGGCCCGGTCGGTGCTGGACCGGCAGATGCAGCGCCCCTCTGACCGCGAGTGGCAGGCCGGCTACGCCTCGGCGATCGCGCGCCTGGCCCCCGCGGCTGCACGCCCGCAGGCCGGGCAGCCTGGGCCGGGCAAGGCGGGGACCCGTCCGGAGACCGGCACGGACAGGCCGGCGGCAGGCACGGCCGGGCCCGCGCCGCACCCGGAGGCACGCCCGGGCGGCACGGCAGCCGGGACCGGCACGGATGCGGCCAGGCGGCCGGGGACTGGTGCTGACCGGGGCGGCGGGGACCCCGGGGCAGAGGCGGAGGCCCGCCGTGATGCCGCGCGCCTCGCCGGGCGGGACGCCGGGGCCGGCGACTGGCAGGACCGGCAGGCGGCGGCTCCGGCCGCGGGCCGGGATATGGACCTGGAGGCCGGGCTGTGAGAACAGCCGGGGCAGTCCGCAGCTGGCAAGGACGGGCAGTGGCCAGGCGAAATGCCTGCGCTTTCCGCACGGGCGGGGCCGTGCCATCTCTCGCCGCCAGTGTCGGCCTCCGCCCCGCCGTGTCAAGAGTCCCAACATCCTTTCCGGCCCCTCACCACGCGCAAAGAACGCGCGCGGCGAGCCTCCGGCCCGAAAGCATCTTGGGCCCGCTGCGCGGCTTCGCTCCTGACACGCCGGGGCGGAGGCCACGCTCCGCGCTGGCTCAGGAGATGGCACGGACAAGCCGTGCAAGATCAAAACCCGAAAGGACAAGACCATGAGCAGCGAGACGACCATCACGATCATCGGCAACATCACGGCGGATCCGGAGCTGCGGTACACGCCCTCCGGGCAGCCGGCAGTCACCTTCCGGGTGGCATCGACCCCGAGGACCTATGACAAGGCGTCGGGCGAGTGGCGGGACGGCGAGGCGCTGTTCCTGACCGTCACGGCGTGGCGGCAGCTGGCCGAGAACGCGGCGGAGAGCCTGCGGCGCGGCATGCGCGTCGTGGTGCAGGGCGCCCTGCGGCAGCGGTCCTACGAGACCCGCGACGGCGAGAAGCGGACCGTGTACGAGGTCCAGGCCGAGGAGATCGCCGCGAGCATCAGGTTCGCAGCGGTGACCGTGCGCAGGACCGAGCGGAACGGCAGCGGGCAAGGGCAGCCGCAGGGCGCAGCGGCCGGGAACGGCCAGTTCGCCGGTGACGCACCGCCGTTCTAGCGCAGGGCGGCCGGCAGGGGAACCCACTTCTCCTGCCGGCCGGTGACCGGCAGCAACCCAGAGAGAGAGGAAACCAGTCATGAGCAACGTTATAGGGGCCCGCCAGGGCCCAGCAGTGACCGCGCCGGAGGCAGCGGGCCTGCCGGACGGCACCCCGCACGCCGATCCGTTCCTGGCACTCCGGGGATGGCAGGCCGAGCGCGGCGTCTACGTCCGGCACCTGCCGGGCAGCCGTGAGCACGGGCCGAACGGCGGGCGCCAGGCGGAAGCAGGCCAGGAGCCGGAGCTGTCGCTGTGAGCGGGCACTGGGGCAGGCAGGCCGCCTGCGCGGGAATGCCGGTGAGCATCTTCTTCCCTGACACCGGGCATGACACCCGCCCGGCGAAACGGATATGCCGCGGGTGCCCGGTCCGGGGCGAGTGCCTCGAAGAGGCCATGCGGCTGGACGTGCCCGGTGCCCGGCACGGCGTGGCCGGCGGCCTGTCGGCCGGGGAGCGGTCAGTGCTCGCGCAGCAGCGCGGGCCCAAGGCAGTCCGCCCGGCGGACGCCTGGCCGGGCGTGGCAGTCAGGGAGGCGGCCCGGGCGGCCGGGGTATCCGAGCGCACGATCCTGCGCAGGCGCGCGGCACTGCGGACGGGCGCGGCGGTAATCCCGCAGCAGCCTGCGAGAGCACCCGCCCTGTACGCGGGCGCCACGGCACGGGACGCAGCCGCAGCAGCGGGCGTCACGGCGGCGACGATCCGGCGCAGGCGGGCCGCAGCGGAGCGTGCCGCATGAGCGCCTGGCAGGCCGCAGCCGTGGCCGAGATACGGCGCATCGACGACCTGATGGCGGACCTGGCCCTCCGCCGCCGTGCCCTCGCGGTCCGGCTGCGCGACAGCATGACCGCCTCCGCAGCCGGGAGGACGTCATGAGCATCGCCGGATACTGCGCGGACTGCGGCAGGTACGCGAACCGGCTGCCGGGCGGCGGCTGGGAGATCGACCACAACCCGGACTGCCACGGCAGCCCTGACGCTGCGGACGCGGGCCGGGACATGCTCGTCATGGAGCTGGCCCGCCAGCTGGCGGAGGCCCGGCAGCAGATCGGCCAGCTGGAAGAGCGGCAGCAGTGGCTGATCACGGCCCTGGGCGTCCCCGGCGGGCAGCAGGCACGGCGGCTTGAGGCGGTCCGGCCATGACTGCGGCGGACTACCGGGCGGCGGCCGGGGACGCTGACCGGCTGAAGGCCGAGGCGATCACCGCCTACCGGGGCGCCGACCACGGCCGGGCGCTGATGCTCATAGGCCAGTGCCAGGGCATTGCCCCCGAGCGCGAGGCGGAGTGGCAGAACGCGCTGCGGGTGATCGCAGCCGCAGCCCCTGACGGCCGGGCAGCCAGGGCCGGGGCCTCCGCAGGGCAGCACCCGGGCACGGCCGGGGGCAGCGACGGCAGCCGGGCCGGGCCGGACGCGGCGCGGATACCCGATGCGGCCCGGATGGTGCAGGTGTGCCTGCCGGAGCCGCCGGCGACGTTCGGCCTGGCGATCGAGGACGGCAGGGTGGCCGGGGCGGCGCCGATCGCACGGTGGGCGGCCGGGAGGCCGGAAGCTGAGGTCAGGGCGTACTACGAGCGGCGGGGCGCGACCTTCCGGCAGGTGCCGGCGGCACCGCCGCCCGGCCGGGGCCTGGCCGGGCAGACCGCCGCGCGGCTGAGGGCGGCCGGGATCTCGCCGGACGATCCTGCGCTGGAGCGGATCCGGGCGCACAACGCCATAGCCGGGGCACGCCAGCCGGCGTCGCGGGTGACTGAGCGGGCGCCGCGTACTGATCCGACACTCCAGTCGACCATCTGGAGCCAGCTCCGGCAGGCCGGCGAGGAGCCGGGCCGGCTGCCGGGCGCATATGAGCCGTGGCGGTCCGGGCAGGCGCAGGCATCCCGCGAGCCCGAGTCGGAGCTGGGCTGATGACCCGGCAGATGGGCCCGGCGGAGCGGGCCGCGCACCAGTACGCGGATACGGGCTGGCCAGTGTTCGGATTGGTGCCCGGCGAGAAAAGCCCGGTCACCCGGCACGGCTTCCTGGACGCGACCACCGGGCACCGGGAGATCGAGCGGACCTGGGCCCGGAACCCGGACCGCAACGTCGGCATAGCCACCGGGGCGCCCGGCCCGGACGTGGTCGACGTCGACCACCACGGCGAGGCCGGATCCGGCTACGCGGCGTGGAACCAGCTGCAGCGCGCCGGGCTGGTCCGCGATCCGAAGGCGATCGTGTCGACGCCCTCGGGCGGGCTGCACGCCTATTTCGCCGGGACGTCCCAGCGGTCGGGGAGCCTTCCGGGCCGCCATCTCGACTGGCGGGCCGCGGGCGGCTACGTGGCCGCCCCGCCGTCCCGCGTGGGCGGGCGGCCCTACGAGGAGGTCATCGAGCACCGGGCCAGCAGCGCCACGGTCGATTTCAGCGCGATCCGGGGACTGCTGGAGCCAGTCAGGGACCGGCAGGCGCAGCAGTGGCAGCAGGACGGGCGCCCGCGGGATCTCGGCCACCTGGCGGCATGGGTCGCCGGGCAGGCCGAGGGGAACCGCAACGGCGGCCTGTACTGGGCCGCCTGCCGGGCCGCCGAGGCCGGCGACGCCACGGCGCTGGACGCAATCAGGGAGGCAGCCCTCGCGGCCGGGCTGGGCGAGCGCGAGGCCGGGCGGACCATCGCCAGCGCGCTCCGCACCGCAGACCGCGGACGGCCGCAGATCCAGATCACCCTGCCCGGCACCCGCCGGCGGGAAGCCGCCGGGGCGGCAGCGCAAGGGAACAGCACCACCAGAGAGGACAGGGCAGTGAGCATCAGGGGCGCGATCAGGGACAGGGCAGCGCAGATCAGCCAGGCCGCACGCCCCGCCGCCGGGCGGCAGCCGGGACAAGACCGGGCACGCGCCGCCGGGCAGGCGGAGCCGGACAGCGGGAAGACCCGGGCGGCGGGGCGCTACGGGCCGGGCGGGAGCGGCAGCCGGGAAGCGGAGGCATTCTGGGCCGGCGGCTTCCCGCCCGATAACGAGCATGAGCGGTGAAAGGTTCCGGTGATCTTGGAGGCTCCTGACCTGGGGAAGGTAGGGAGTCATGACCGAGTCCACGAGCAGGAGCAAGTCGTCCCCGCACCGGTACCCGCCGGAGCTGCGGGAGCGGGCGGTGCGACTGGTCCGCGAG
>DATJZH010000288.1:0-4103 GCA_035499215.1 Streptosporangiaceae bacterium
CGGGCTGCACCACCTGACCAGGGTGCTGGCCAGGGAACTCGGCCCCCGGCACATCACCGTCAACGCCATCGCGCCCGGCCCGTTCGAATCCAAGATGATGGCGGCAACGCTGGAGAGCTCCGGGGACGAGATCGCCGCCGCGGCGCCGCTGCGGCGCATCGGCCGCCCCGACGACATGGCCGGAACGGCCGTCTACCTGGCCTCACGCGCAGGTGCCTTCGTAACCGGCGCTGTGATCCCGGTGGACGGCGGGCTCGCGACCACCGTGTGACCCGCTTTCCGCGGCGCCGGCCCGCCATGACGAGCCTGCCGGGGCGGCTGGACCCCGGCTGCGCGGACAGCGCCGGCCTGCCGGCCGGCCAGCCCGGTCACGTTCTCGTCAGCCCGGACCCGGGCAGTGGCTGCGAGCCGGGGCGGGGTGTACCTTCCTTGGTGTAGGCGGCGTGAGGTGGAGGGGACCGGTGAGCGCTGGGGAGCCTGCTGGTCAGGGCCCAGACTTCCGGGCTTTGTTCGAGGCAGCGCCCGGGTCTTACCTGGTGCTGGATCCTGGCCTGAATATCGCCGCGGTCAGTGACGCCTATCTGCGGGTCACGATGACCGAGCGCGACGCGATCCTGGGCCGGGGCCTGTTCGACATCTTCCCCGACAACCCCGACGACCCAGAGTCGGCTGGCGTCCGCAACCTGAGGGCATCCCTGGCCAGGGTGATCCGGGACGGCGTGACCGATGCCATGCCCGTGCAGAGATATGACATCCGCAGGCCGGAGTCTGACGGCGGCGGGTTTGAAGAGCGGTTCTGGAGCCCGGTCAACTCGCCGGTGTTCGGACCCTGCGGGACAGTGACCCACATTATTCACCGCGTCGAGGATGTCACCGACTTCCTGTGCGTCAGGCATGCCGGTGACACCGAGCATCAGATCGCCGAGGACCTGAGGTCACGCGCCGAGGCGATGGAAGCGGAGGTCTACCAGCGGACGCGGCAGGTGGCGGAGGCCAACCGCAAGCTCAAGGAGGCAAATGCCGAGCTTGCCGTGCTGTATGACAGGTCCTGCGAACTCGACGAGCTGAAGACCCAGTTCTTCGCCAACGTCAGCCACGAGCTGCGCACGCCACTGACGCTGATCCTCGGCCCCGCGCAGCAGATGCTCGCCCAGAGCGCTGTCGATGACCCGCGGCGCCGCGACCTGGAAATGATCGTGCTCAATGCCCGGCTGCTGCTGAGTCACGTCGTCGACCTGCTCGACGCGTCCAAGCTCGAGGCGGGCAAGGTCGAGCTCGACTACATCGACGTCGACCTGGCAGGTCTGGCGCGGCTGGCGGCCGCGCACTTCGAGACGGCAGCGGCGGCCCGGCGGATTGCCTTCGCCGTGCAGGCCGGCCAGCGCGTGGCCGCGCAGCTGGATGGCCGCCGAGTGCGCCAGGTTCTGCTGAACCTGCTGTCGAATGCCGTCAAGTTCACGCCCGATGGCGGCGTCATCCGGATCGAGGTCGGGCACGCGCCGGGTGCCCGCTTCGCCGTCGTCGAGGTCGCGGACAGCGGTCCCGGCATCCCCGCGCAGCATCGCGCGGCGGTCTTCGACCGGTTCCGCCAGATCGACGGCGGACCGACACGACGCCATGGCGGCACCGGGCTCGGCCTGAGCATCGCGCGCGAGCTGGTCAGCCTGCACGGCGGGACGCTGACGGCGGCCGACGCTCCCGAAGGCGGGGCGCTGCTGCGCGTGCAGCTGCCGGTGACGGCGCCGCCGGGCGCCCGGCTGCGGCGCGAGCGGCAGAACGCCGCGGAGGCGGAGCTGCCGGCCGGCCCCGATGACCTGGCGAGCGCTGCGGGCCTCGCGGCCAGCCACACCGCCGGCGTCGCGGCGAGCCAGGCCGCCGGCGTCGCGGCGAGCCAGGCCGCCGGCCCGGCTGGCCGCCCGCTCGTGCTCGTGGTCGAGGACAACCCTGACATGAACCGGTACGTGCGCGACGCCCTGGCCGCTGCCTACCGGGTGCAGCCCGCCCTGAGCGGCAGGGACGGCCTCGACATGGCCAGGGCGCTGGCCCCGGACCTGATTGTCTGCGACGTCATGATGCCCGGGCTGAGCGGCGGGGAACTGGTGCACGCTGCCCGTCAGGATGACCAGCTGGAGCAGACGCCGATACTGATCCTGAGCGCACGGGCCGACGAGGCCCTGCGCATCAGGCTGCTTCATGAGGGGGCCAACGATTACCTGCTGAAGCCCTTCGCCGTGCAAGAGCTCCGGGCCCGGGCCGACAACCTGGTCAAAGCCAGGCTGGCCGAACGGCAGCTGCGGGAACTGCAGGCGGTCGCAGATCGCGACCGCATCGCCGCGGACCTGAACGACCAGGTCATCCGGCGGCTGTCGGTGCTCGGCATGCGCGTCGCCTCGCTGCGGCCGCTGGCGCCTGCCGTGCTGGCCGGGCGCCTCGACGAGGCAGTCAGCGAGCTGGATCACATCATCTCCAGCATCCGCACGACGATCTTCGGGCTCCGAGATCGTTCCGGCCCCGCCCGCCAGCCCGAGGCCGGCCCGCCCCCCGTGCGCCGGCAGGTGGCGGCGCTCGCCGCCGAGGCCGGGGAGCAGCTGGGCTTCGCGCCCCGGCTGCGCTTCGATGGTCCCGTCGACGCGCTGATCACCCCGGAATTCGCCGGGCAGATGCTCGCCGTCCTGCGTGAGTCGCTGTCAAACGTGCTGCGGCACGCCAGGGCGACTGCCGTCGACGTGACGGTGGCTGCCGGGCGCGAGCTGATCCTGACCGTGTCCGACGACGGTGTCGGCCCGCCGGCGGCGCCGGGCGCGGGCAACGGGCTGCGAAACATGGGCGCCCGGGCGCGGATACTGGGCGGGCACTGCGGCATTCGTCCCCGGGCTCCGCGCGGCACGACGATCGAATGGTGCATTCCGTTCCGGCCGCGGGCGGCGCGCTCAGCGGAGCAGGCGCGCTGACAGGCGTGGACTCGGTCTCGCGCCGGGCCGTTAGCCCGCTGACGCAAGTCGTTAGACCCTGGCCCGCGCGGGCGCGACGGCGCAAGCTGTCTGTGCGGGCTTTCGGTAAGGACGGGATCCTGCGTCGTGTTCGGGGGAGGGGCCAGTGCTTCGAAATGCGCGGGCCCGCCGCCGCGGCCTGGTCATCGGGGCAGTCGGCGTTGCCCTCGGGCTGGCCGCCGCCCTCGCCGTAACCTCGGGGCAGCGCCCTGCCCAGACCACGTCGCGCGCCGCGGCGCCGCGCGCGCCGGGCGTCTCTAGGAGGGTCGACCCTGGCCTGGTCGACGTCCTGTCCAGGCTCGGCTACCTGCATGCGACCTCGGCCGGTACCGGGCTCGTGCTCACCTCGTCGGGCGAGGTGCTGACCAACAACCATGTCATCGAGGGCGCGACATCCACCGCGGTCACCGACGTGGGCAACGGCCGTACCTATCCGGCGGCGATCGTCGGCTATGACGAGAGCGACGACATCGCGGTACTGCGACTGCGCGGGGCATCAAGCCTCAGGACCGTCACGTTTGGTAACTCATCGAAACTCGCCGTAGGCGAGAAGGTCGTCGCCCTGGGCAACTCGGGCGGTAAGCGGGGCACTCCCGCGGTCGCGACGGGAAGGATCACCGGCCTCGGCGAGTCGATCACCGCCGCGGACGAGGCGGCCGGCACCGCCGAGCAGCTCAGGGGGCTGATCCAGGTGAGCGCGGCCCTGCAGCCGGGGGATTCCGGCGGCCCGCTCGTCACCGCCGCCGGGAAGGTGATCGGCCTGGACACCGCGGCCTCCGCGGCGTTCCGGTTCCGGTCCGGCGCTACCCGGAGCTACGCCATCCCGGCGAACCGCGCAGTCGCCATCGCCGGCCAGATCACGGCGGGGTCCTCCTCAGCCACCGTTCACGTCGGCGCCACCGGCTTCCTCGGCGTGCAGCTGGTGCAGGCCGCCGTACCCGGCCGGCCGACCAGCACGCAGGTCATAGTCGCCGGCGTCATGGCCGGAATGCCCGCCGCCAGGGCGGGCCTGGCAGTCGGCGATGTGATCATCTCGGTCGGCGGGCGCCCGGTGTCATCGCCGTCCGTCATCCAGGCGCTGCTGGTGCCCCACCACCCCGGCGACAAGATCAG
>DATJZH010000289.1:0-4638 GCA_035499215.1 Streptosporangiaceae bacterium
GGTGGCCGCGGCCAGGGCGACCTGGGGATGCCGGGCCGCCGCGGTCGCCGCGGCTTCGAGGCGGCCCGGCGCGACGGTGACCCACAGCAAGGCCTCGACCTGGTAGCCGAGGTGCTCGGGTGCGATCTCGACGTCGAAGAACAGCACACCGGAGGCGATGAGGCGGTCGAGCCGGCGGCTGGCCGCGGGCTGGGAGCAGCCGAGCGCGGCGGCGAGGTCGGCTAGGGGGATGCGGCCGTCCCGCCGGACCTCGGCCAGCAGCGCCTCGTCCCGGGGGTCGAGCAGGGCCGGCGCAGGGGGGCATGGAACGGGCGGGCCGGCGCCTGACTGCGCGACGTGGCTGGCCTGGTCGGCGGTCAGGGCGCTGGTGCGGCCGTTCCAGCCGGTGGCGCCGCCGAAGAAGCTGCGCAGCACGCTGAGGGCATCGACCTGGACGATCTGGCGGCTGCGGGGAAGGGTACCGAGCAGCAAGGCGTCGCGGTGGCCGCGGGAGGCGATGCTGGCCTGGCAGGTGATCTCGGCGCCGCCCGAGGTGAGCATGACCCAGGACATGTCGTCGCGGCGGGCCAGGGCACGGGCGATCGGCAGCGCGCCGTCGGGGACGCAGCGCAGCCGGATGAACCAGTCGGTGCGGCCCAGCCGCACGCTGTCGGGCAGCCCGACGACGCGTAGTACGCCCCGGCTGCGCAGCCGCCGGTAACGCCGGGCGATGGTGTGGTCGGATACCCCGAGCGCGGCGGCGATCACGCCGAATGGCGCCCGGCCATTGACCTGCAGGGCGTGCACCAGGCTGCGGTCGAGGTCATCGAGCTGGTCGGTTTTCAACGGATCAAGCGTATCTGACGTCGGATTCTTGCGTCTGCGCTCCGCTAGCTCGGCCCGGGCGCCGACGACGGGCAAGCTCGTCAGCGTCCAGTAGATGCCAGCTTAGGAGCATGTCATGTCAGTGACCGTAGACACCGAACTCGGCCGCCTGCAAGGGGTAGCGCACTGTGGCGTCGTCCAGTTCCGGGGCGTGCCGTACGCCCGGCCGCCGCTCGGAGGATCGCGGTTCCGGCCGCCGAGCCCGCCAGCGCCCTGGCCTGGCTTGCTCGACGCGAGGGCACACGGGCCGATTGCGCCGCAGGGGCCGTCCCGCCTACGGGTGGCCGTGGGAGATTTCAGCCGGCCGCAGAGCGAGGACTGCCTGACGCTTACTATCACCACGCCCGCGCCGGACGGCGGGCGGCGGCCGGTCATCGTGTGGCTGCACGGCGGCGGCTACGGGACCGGCGCCGGATCACTGGACTGGTACGACGGCGCCGGCCTGGCCCGCGAGGGCGATGTGGTCGTGGTCGGTGTCAATTACCGGCTCGGTCCGCTCGGCTACCTGGCCGGTGCCGGGCTGGGCGATGGCCAGATGGGCCTGTGCGACATGATCGCGGCGATCGGCTGGGTAGCGGCGCACATCGCCTCGTTCGGCGGCGACCCCGGCGAGATCACCGTGATGGGGCAGTCCGCCGGAGCGCACTCGGCGCTGTGCATGCTGGCCATGCCGGATGTCCGGCAGCTGTTCCGGCGGGTGATCCTGCAAAGCGCCCCGGCCGGCATCGCGCCGTTCCCGGCGGCGCAGGCGGCCAGATGGACGCAGGCGTACCTCGGTGTGCTCGGGCTCAGCGGCCTGCCGCGCGCCCGCGTCACGCAGCACCTGCTGGCTGCAGAGCCGGCCACCCTGGTGCAGGCGGCCAGCACCCTGGCCCGGGACACCGCCCGCCTGGGCCAGGTCGAGCCGCCGTTCTTCCCCGTAATGGACGAACTCGCCGATCCGGGTGCATTTCTCAGGACCGCCGCCCGCGGCGCGGCGGTCGGCAACGTTCAGGTCATCATCGGCACCAACCGCGACGAGGCACGGGCCATCGTGGCCGCCAGCCCGGACGCCGAACGGGCCGGACGGGAGCAGGTCAACGCGTACCTGCAGTCCGCGCTCGGCGGCTGCGCCGCCCGCCGTTACCGGCGGCGGCTCGCCGCCGCCCGTCCGGCCGATGTCCTGGCCGACGCGATGACCGAGGTTGCGTTCGTGCGGCCATCGCTGCAGTTCGCCGCTCAGGCGGCGCAGGCCGGGGCCAGCGTCTGGGCCTACCAGCTGGACTGGGCACCCGCCGGGTCGCCGCTCGGCGCCTGCCACTGCCTCGAGCTGCCGCTGATCTTCGGCACCGGCCGGGCCTGGGCGTCCGCGCCGATGCTCGCCGGCACCGACGAAGGCGACGCCAGCCGGGACCGGGTGGGCCGCCAGATGCGCGCCGCCTGGCTGTCCTTCGCGCGACACGGACATCCCGGGCTCGGATCACGGTGGCCCGCCTACGAAGGGCAGCAGCGCCACGCGATGGTGTTCGGCGAGTCATCTGGCGCGGTATGTGATCTGGCCGGCCTGGCCGGATCGTGATTTCACGGAAAGAAAGGAAGAGAACAATGACCACGCAGGCGACCACGTTCCATCACGTCGGCCTCATCACGCACGACATGGACACGACCATCAACCGCTACGAGCAGCTCGGGTTCTTCTTCACCCCGCTATCGCTGCCCCGGATCATCCTGAGGCCGGGCCGCCCGCCGGAGCCGTTCGGCGCCGGCAACCGGACCGCCGTCTTCGAGGAGAACTACCTCGAAGTCCTGGCGCACACCGACCTGGGCCTGTGGAACTCGACCACGCCGCAGCAGCGCGGCCCCTACAACCTTGACGTCCCGCTGGCCCGTTACGAGGGCATGCACGTCATGCACTTCGGCACCGACGACCTCGCCGGGCTGCGCGACCGGCTGACCGCCCACGGCGTGACCTGCACCGATATCAGGCCGTTCGAACGCAACGTGGACACCCCCAGCGGACCGCAGATGATGAAAGCGCAGGCCTTCTCGTTCCCGCCGCAGGCCAACCCCGAAGGCCTGGTGCAGATCGCGCAGCACCTCACCCCGGAACTGGTGCTGCAGCCCCGGTTCATG
Organism: Streptosporangiaceae bacterium; assembly: GCA_035499215.1. Classification (GTDB taxonomy): domain Bacteria; phylum Actinomycetota; class Actinomycetes; order Streptosporangiales; family Streptosporangiaceae; genus DATJZH01. The sequence continues at coordinate 2,977 of DATJZH010000289.1, forward strand.
CGGCACCCTAACGGCGCGCGCCTGGTCACCGAGTCGATCGTCTGCACCAGCAGCCCCGAGCAGTACGCCAGGAAGTACGCCCTCTACACGGGCTCTGACTACCAGCGCGCCGGCGAGCGCTTCACAGTGGACTTCGGTGCCCGGTCACGTGTCACCGTGGTCACCCCGGATCAGGTCGGCAGCATCGTGCCCGGCGGCACCGCGCCCGCCGACCCCTCCCTCGTCGGCTTCACCGTCCTCGTCGCCGACCTGGACCGTGTCGCGGACCTGCTCACCCGCAACGGCGTGCCGTTCCAGGCGGCTGGCGGCCGACTCGTCGTGGCCGCAGCCGATGCGTGCGGCTGCGCTGTCCTGTTCGAGGCGTGAGTACACCACGCAACCCAGATGAACCTATGAAAGGCAAGAAAACCGATGAGCGATCTTCAGGGCATTGCACTTCAGGGCATTGCCGACCATGTCGAGATCGAGGCGCTACCCGGTGAATACACCGACGCCGCCATGACACGCGACTACGACCGCTTCGCGTCGCTGTTCACCCCCGGCGCCGCGGTGCGGATACCCGACGCCGGCATCGAACTCGCCGGCCGCGACGCGATCCGCGCCGGAATCGAGCAGATGCAGGCCAAATGGGAGTTCTTCGTCCAGACCACGCACCCCGGCGCGATCCAGGTCGACGGCGACACCGCGACCGGTCGTGCGTACCTCTGCGAGCTCGGGCGCCTGCGCGACGGCATGTCGGTGCTCAACTACGCCATTTACCACGACAGTTACCAGCGCACCGGGGACGGCTGGAAGTTCACCGAGCGGGTCTACGAAGTCAGGTACCTCGACACCACCCCGCTGGCAGGCACGCCCCACGCCGCCGCAGCGGCGGAGACAGATTTGCGCATCACAACCAGAACGGGAGAGTCTCAATGATCAGGATCGGCATCATCCTGGGCAGCACCCGCCCCAACCGTAACGGCGAGCAGGTCGCCACGTGGGTCTACGACATGGCGACCCGCCGCAGCGACGCCGAGTTCGAGCTGATAGACCTGCGCGACTACCCGCTGCCGCCGCTCGATGAGCCGCTGCCGGCCGCACACGGCCACTATCAGCACGAGCACACCAGGGCCTGGGCGGACAAGATCGCCTCGTTCGACGGGTACGTCATGGTCACCCCCGAGTACAACCACTCCACCTCCGGGGTGCTCAAGAACGCCCTCGACTACCTGTACAAGGAATGGAACAACAAGGCAGCCGGGTTCGTCTCCTACGGCGCCGCGGGCGGAACCCGGGCCGCTGAGCACCTGCGGCTGATCTGCGGGGCACTGCAGATCGCCGACGTGCCCCAGCAGGTCGTGGTGCAGATGCTGACCGAATTCACCGACAACTACACCGTCTTTAAGCCAGGCGACCACAACGTCGCGGCGCTGGACACGCTGCTAGACCAGGTCATCACCTGGAGCGCAGCCCTCGCCCCGCTGCGCGCCGCTTCCCGCGCCGCAGCCTAAACACCCAGGTCACCCCTCGGTGGCGGGTCGGCTCTAAGGGGCGGGTTCTGGTCGATTCGGCCTGGAGTCCAGGGTCGGTCTGGATCATCGCGGGCAGCGGGACGCAACCGGCCTCCGCGGTCGGCGGCCGTACTGCGGCGGAATGCTTGTGGTCGGGCGACAAGATCAT
>DATJZH010000290.1:0-3721 GCA_035499215.1 Streptosporangiaceae bacterium
CCAGCGCCGTGACCACGGCGACGCTGGTGCGCAGCGAGGCGACCAGCATGATGGCGGCGAAGATGCCGAAGGCGTACAGGAACAGGCCGAGGCCGTGGCCGGCCTGCACCGGCGGCACCCCCTTGAGGAAGAACTCGGCGATGGCCCACAGCGACAGCCAGAACGCGCCGAAGCCGCTGAACAGCACTCCGGCGAAGGTGTTCCCCGTGCGCAGCTGGATCACCCCGGCAATCAGCTGGGTCAGCCCGCCGAACATCAGCGCCACGCCGAAGACGAAGGGCGTGACCGCCTTGGGAACAATGCTGGCGTTGACCATGCTGAGCATGAAGGTGGTCACCGCGAAGGCGGCCAGCGCGAGCGGCGCGGAGTTGCCCCACGCCACCCCCGTCGCCGTTACCGGGGCCGCCGTCGCCGGAGCGGCGATCCTGGCTGGTCCGTCGGCCGCTGGCTCGACGTAATGTGCAGCGGAAGTCATGTCATCCTCCTGACATATCCAACTGTGTTGCCGGAAGCCTGTGTTGCCGGAAGCGTGTGCTTTTTGCGCATGCCGGTGAAAGGGTCCTAGGTCCCGACAACATGCACCCGAAAGTACGGTCCATACCTGACGAAAGTAAGGTCCGCGCCGCCGCGCCCGCCGACATTCTCGGCAAGGGCACTGCGCGGATCGTCCAGACGTCGTGCGGTCCTTCGCCCTGTCCGGCCGGGAAGAATCGCCTGCATTGCGACGATCGCCGATTCCGTGCGCCTGAGCCAGCTCGACCTGGTCGTCCTGGACTAATGACGAGCCCAAGCGCCCCTCGGACGGCGCTACGTCGTGCCGTGCCGCGACAGGGGAAGCTGGCGCAGGAACGGGTCGGCAGGGCGGTGGCTGGTCACGCGGATGCGCGCGTCCACGGCGGTGACGCCGTCCGGGCGGGCGATCACAGGGTTGAGGTCAAGCTCGGCGACCTCCGGCAGCTCGTCGGCGAGCCGTGACATCCTGAGCAGGGCATCGCGCAGCGTCTCGATGTCCGCCGCCGGCTGGCCGCGGTGGCCGAGCAGCAGCGGTGCCGCGCGGATCGAGTGAATGAGGTCGTCGGCGTCGGCGCCGGTGAGGGGTGCGAGCCGGGCCGCTCGGTCACCGAGCGCCTCGGTGGCAATCCCGCCGAGTCCGAACACCACAACGGGGCCGAACACCGGTTCCTGCACGATGCCGGCGATGGTCTCGGTGCCTCCGGTGATCATTGGCTCGACGAGCACTCCGGTCATCCGTCCGCCGAACCTCTCCTGCAGACGGCGCATCGCCGCGCGCACCTGGTCGGCCCCGCGCAGATCCAGTTCGACCGCGCCCGCGTCGGTCTTGTGCAGCAGGCCGGGCACGTCAGCCTTGATCACGACATGACCGCCCAGGACGGCTGCTGCGCGAATCGCCGTGTCGACGTCGCCGGCACGGCGGAACTCCACCATCGGGATGCCGTAGCAGCGGAGCAGGTCGTCGGCCTCGCCGGCGGACAGCCAGCCGCCGCCCGGCATCCGGCCGAGGAAGGAACCGACGATTGAGCGCGCGTCCGATACCCGGATGTCCCTGATCTGCGGCACCGTGCCGGCTGGCCGGGACCGCCATGAACCGTAGCGGGCGGCCCGCCCCAGCGCGCGTGCGGCCGCTTCCGGGTAGGCGTACGCGGGCACGGCCGGTCCGCCGTCAGCGCCGTGCAGCAGCCGGACCGCCTCTGGCTGGTCCAGCACGACCGCCGCCACCGGGACCGGCAGCCGCTCGGCGGTGAGCGCGGGGATCAGGTCGGCAGCAGCGGTAGGGATCACCAGCGCGATGACGGCGTCCACGCCCTCCTCGCCGGCGGCGAGGCGCAGGGCCTGGCGGAACGCCTCGGCGCTGACGCCCATGGTGGTGTCGACCGGGCCGCCGACAGCGCAGCCGGCCGGCAGCACATCCCGCAGGCGGCTGCGGGTCCTCGGGCCCGGTGCGGCAACCGCGAGGCCGGCTTCGGCGCACGCGTCGGCAGCCAGCACGGCCGCACCGCCGCCGTTGGACACGATGGAGACCAGGCTCCCCGCCGGGACCGGCTGGGATGCGATCAGCACGGCTGCGTCGAGCAGTTCGCCCAGGCTGGTGGTGGCGATAATCCCGGCCTGCTCGAACAGTGCCTGCCGGGCGATCAGCGGCGCGGCTGCGGCCGCCGTGTGCGAGGCGGCAGCCCGCTGCCCTGGCGCCGACCGCCCGGCGTGGACGGTCAGGACCGGGACGCTGGCGGTGACCCGGCGCGCGGTCCGGGCGAACTTGCGCGGGTTGCCGAAAGATTCCAGGTACAGGACGGCCAGCTCGGTGGTGCTGTCGGCCTCCCACCACATCAGCAGGTCGTCGGCGGAAACATCGAGCATGCCGCCGACCGAGGCGAACGACGAGGTCCCGACGCCCAGCCGGGAAAGGTGCTCTAGCAGCGCCACGCCGACCCCGCCGGACTGGGTTACCAGGCCGGCCTTGCCGGCGAAAGGGTGCTGCCGGACGAGAGTGGCGTCCAGCCCGATCCCCGGCACACTGACGCCGAAGCTGTCCGGTCCTGCGAGCCGCATGCCACCGCGCCGGCTCGCCTCGAGCAGGCCGGCTTCCTGCGCTGGCGTGAGGCCCGAGGTGATCACCACCAGCGACCTGGCTCCGCGCTTGCCGCACTCGTTCGCCACGTCCAGGACGCCCGCCGCTGCTACCGCCACCACCACGAGATCGGGAGCCTCGGGGAGCGCGGCGACCGACGGGACGCAGGGGATGCCGTCGATGTCGTCGGCGTGCGGGTTGACCGCGTACAAGGCGCCGCCGAAGCCGGCGTCGCGGATGTTAAGCAAGATCGTCCGGCCGATCGATCCGGGGCGGCGCCCGGCGCCGATCACCGCGGCCGACCGGGGCGCCAGCAGGGGCTCCAGGCTGGCCACATCCGCGCGCTTCTCCCGGCCGGCCACCGCGTCCAGGTAGGGACTGGCCGCGCTGAGGGCCGTGCTGCGCGGGACCGGCATGGACAGCTCGACCTCGCCCTGGTCAAACCTGCGCCGCAGGGCCAGCCCCGCGTCGCTCAGCACCTGCAGCACGGCGCTGTTCGCCGCCAGCGCCTCTGCGGTGAGGACCCTGACGCCGCCGGCACGGGCCAGCGAGACCAGGTGCTCGAGGAGCAGGGTGGCGATGCCGCGCCCGTGCATTCCGTCGGCGACGGCCAGGGCGATCTCCGCCGCCCGCGGGTCGGCGGTGGGCTCGTAGCTGGCGACTCCCGCCAGCTCATCGCCCAGCAAGCCAAGCAGCGCCCCGTGGTCAGGGCCGGCCTCGCGGCACACCCGGCGGGCCTCTTGCTCGGCGGCCGCCCGGTTCGCGCTGAAAAACCGGAAGTATAGGTTCTCCGGCGACATCGCCTCGTGCAGCTGCCGGACTAGCGCGTAGTCCGCGGGGCCGGCGGGCCGGATGGTCATCGTGGCGCCGTCAGCCAGCAGCGCATAGGAGCACCCCGCCTCGGCCAGCGCGGCCAACCCATCACCTCCAGCTTCGCCGGGTGACTCCGGATGCCGGCCGGTCCTGCCGCCGTACGGGCAAGGGGCGCGGGGCCCGGTGAGCAGATCCCGGCCTGCCTGGCGGCAGCCGCGGCTCGCCGCCGCGCAGCCATACGGTCACTGCTGCGATCGCCGGGCAGGCACAGTCACCCGTCCATCATCCCCTGGCCGCCCGACCCGGCACACCGCGGGCGCA
>DATJZH010000291.1:0-11413 GCA_035499215.1 Streptosporangiaceae bacterium
CTGCCTGGTCGGCGCGCTGGTCCGGGCAGCCTCCAGGCAGGGTCCGGGCGCCGAGGTCGGCAGGGCCATCGACGCGGTGCACGACGCGCTGTGGGAGTCCCGTGGCCAGCCGTCGGCTGAGCCAGGGCCCGGCCTGCCGGCGGTATCGTCACCGCAGGTCCGGCTGGCGCGAGTCCGGACGCTCACCCGCTGGAACGACGCGGCGCAGCGCACCGGCGACGAGGTTCTGGCGATCGTCGACCGGGCGATCGCGCGGACCATCCTCAGCCTGGCTAGTCCGCGGCAGTGAACCGCCGGGCGGTCTTCCGCGGCGGTCCCGGGTCTGTCAGGCAGGCGCACCGACGGCGCGGCTGGCCACGGCGCCGTCCATGTAGGTGACCGTGCAGGCGGGGATGGCTGGTATGCGCGGGCCGGGGAGCACGATGCCCGTGAGGTTGAGCGGGTCGGCTGCGGAGATCTGCACCGGCTGGCCAGTGTGCTGCTGTCTGCGGACCGTGCGCAGGACATCGACCGCATCGGGGTGGGCGAACTGCTCCCCGCTGAACCCGGCGACGAACCTGCCGCCGCGGATCGTTGCGCGGGCTTCCATCCGCCGCAGCGCCCACAGCAGGTCACGCCAGGGCACCGCGATATTCTCCCGGCGCACGAGATCGTGGAAGATCACGCCCCAGCGGGCGGCGAGCTGCTCGGCGACGGCCTCGGCCAGCTCGTCCCGGTCGGTGGCAGCGGCCGGGGCGGGCAGCAGGCACCACCGGCCGGCTGAGCCCGCGCGGTCGGCTGACCCCCGGCGGGCCGCGCCGATCCCCTGCCGGAGCCCGCGCCTCGGCTGGACAGCGGTCCGGCCGCCGCGGCGCAGCAGGGACCGGACGGCCCGGAATCCGTCAGCGGTGACCAGCCCGCGGGCGACGCCGTCCCACAGCGCTTCCTCTACCTCGGACGGCAGGCGCCCGGTCACCGCGGCGAGATCGGGCCGGAACAGCGCGCCGCGCTCGCCGAGCGCGTCGAGCACGTCGCGGGTGCGGCCGGCGCCGGGCTCGGCCGGGGTCTGGTCTCCGCGTGCGGCCCGGAGCAGCCAGGGCAGGTCGTCGCGGATGGTCAAGGTGATCGGGGTAACGCGTGACGGGGTCAGCCCGCTGCGCCGGGGGACGCTGTAGGGCTGGCCGTCGCGTACCGACAGCCGCCCCCAGGCGACCTGGCCGGACAGGCATAGCTCGTCGAGCCACTCGCGGCGGTACCCGTCCACCCGGGCGGCGAGGACGGCGTTCTCCCAGGCTCCGGCGGCCAGCTCGAATCCTTGCAGCTGCTCGATGACGGCAAGCACGCCCAGCCGTCCCTCGCGCCTGGTGCCGGGGGTGACGTGCTGCCAGCGCAGCAGGAACCGGATGAAGTCCCGGGCGGTGACCGGCTCGATCTCGGCCCTGCGCCGCTGCCGGGTGTAGGCGTGGATGCGGGCGAGCAGCCGCCGGGCGCAGAACTCCTCGGCTCCCGGCGGCGAGGTGAATCGTCCCCGGATGGCGAAGCCTTCCTCCTCCAGCCGGGCCAGCGCGCGCGCCGCCAGGCTTTCCGGCAGCCCGGTCGCCCGGGCCAGGGCGGCGGCGGTGGATGGGCCGCGGCAGTCGAGATGCCCGCGGAGCATGTCCGCTGCCGCGGTGTCGGTGTCAGCGGGTCCGTCCCCGACCGGGCATGGGTAGTCCGGGACGATCGCGGCGCCCGGGAAAAGCGCCTGCGCGGCCGGCCGGCGTTCCACCGCGCACCACAGAGCCCCGGCCGGGCCGTGCACCGCGGCCGCCCGCCGGTCCCGGACCAGAGCGCCGAACCACGGCTGCCATTCCTGCGCCGGGCGGAGGGCCACGACTGTCATCAGCAGGTCGTGCAGCTCGTCTGGGTCGCGCGGGTCGGGGCGGACCTGCGCGGCCACCCGGTCGACCGCGGCCGGGTCGAGCCTGCCAAGCTCACCGGCCCGGGCCGGCAGGCCCCGGCGCAGCGACACCGCCCGGCTGCGGCGTTCCTCCAGCGGAGCGTCATCCAGGTAGGTGAACGGCCGCCCGTTGAGGATCTCGTGCGCGAGCACTGACGGCTCGGTGGTGTCCCGCACGACCACGGTGACCCGGCCGGACTCGATGCCCTTGACCAGCTCTGTGAGGCCGTCGATGTCCATGGCCTCGCGGAGGCAGTCCTCCAGCGTCTGGCGGACCAGCGGGTGGCCGGGGATCTCCAGCGGGCCCGGGGCGACGTTCTCCTGGCAGGCGGCCAGCGTCGGGAATACCGCGGCCATCAGGTCGTCTGCTTCCATCCGCTGGATCGCCGGCGGGTTCTTCCGGCCGCCGCGCATCCGCAGCACGGCCAGCGACCGGTTCAGGTTCCACCGCCAGCGTGCGGCGAACATCGGGGAGGTGAGCACCGCCTGGCGGACAACACCCTCGACAGTCCCCGAAGCCAGGAATCTCGGCACCCGGTCCAGCGGGAAGCTGTGCTGCGGCCCGAGGGAGAGCAGGATCGCATCATCGCTGGCGGCTGCCTGCAGCTCGAAGTCGAATGTGACGCAGAACCTTTTCCGCAGCGCGAGCCCGAGTGCCCGGTTCAGCCGCGCGCCGTAGGGCGCGTGCCCCACCAGCTGCATCCCCCCGGCATCGTCGAAGAACCGCTCCAGCACGATCGTGTCCATGGTTGGCAGCACGCCGAGCTGCGCCAGCCCGGTACCGAGGTAGGCGACGATTGTCTCGGCCGCGGCGCTGCCGATCCCGCATTCCAGCTCCAGCCACCCGACGGCGTCGGCAGGCTGACTGGCCGTGAGCACGCTGGCCACTGCCTGGCGGAGGGCGCAGACCTCCTCGGAGAGCTCCCTGGTGCGGCCGGGGGCCTCGCCGAGCCAGAACGGGACCGACGGCGGCGCGCCCCGGGCGTCTGTGACCCGGACGATTCCCGGCTCCACCCGGCGGATGCGCCATGAGGCGGTGCCGAGCAGGAACACGTCCCCGGCCATCGACTCGATGGCCCAGTCCTCGTTCACGGTGCCCACCAGGGTGGCGTCGGGCTCAGCCAGGACCCGGTATTCGCCGAGCTCGGGGATCGCGCCGCCGGAGGTGAGCGCGGCGAGCCGGGCTCCGCGCCTGCCCCGCAGCCGCCCGGTTACCCGGTCGCGGTGCAGGTAGGCGGCCCTGCGGCCGCGGCCCGTCGGGATGCCGTCGGAGACCAGCTCGGCTACCTCGCCGAAATCCTCGGCAGACAGCTCCGCGAACGGGGCAGCCCGCCGGACCATGGCCAGCAGGTCCTCCTCCGCCCAGTCCGCGGCCGCGCACTCAGCCACCACCTGCTGGGCGAGGATGTCCAGCGGACCGGCCGGGACAACCAGCGCGTCGAGCCGGCCCGAGCGCACGCCGCGCAGCAGCGCCGCGCACTCTACCAGCTCATCCCGCGACGTCGGATACAGCCGCCCCGACGGCGTTCCGCCTCGGGTGTGGTTCGACCGGCCCACGCGCTGCAGCAAGGCGGCGAAACTGCGCGGCGAGCCGATCTGGCACACCAGCTCCACCGGCCCGATGTCGATCCCCAGCTCCAGCGACGCCGTCGCCACCAGTGCCCGCAGGTCACCCGACCGCAGCCGCGCTTCGACCCGCTGGCGCCGGTCCTTCGACAGGCTCCCGTGATGGGCCGCCACCTGGCCCTCGCCGAGCCGCTCGGCTAGCTGATGGGCGACTCGCTCGGCCATCCGGCGGGTATTCACGAACACCAACGTGGTCCTGTGCTGCCGCACGTGGCCGGCGATCAGGTCCAGGATCTCGGCCATCTGCTCGGCCGACGCGACCGCGCCGAGCTCATCACCGGGCAGCTCCAGGGCGAGCTCGAGGTCGCGGCGGTGCCCGGCGTCCACGATCGCGCACCTCGGCGACCCATCCAGGTGTGATCGGCCGTCGCCCGCGCCGACGAGCAGCCGGGCCACTGCCCCGACCGGGCGCTGGGTCGCCGACAGCCCGATCCGCTGCACCGGATGCGCCGCGAGCCTCTCCAGCCGCTCCAGCGTGACGGCCAGGTGCGAGCCGCGCTTGTTGCCCGCCACAGCGTGGATCTCATCCACGATGACCGTCCTGGCGGCGGCCAGCATCGCCCGGCCCCGCTGCGCCGTCACCAGCAGATAAAGCGACTCCGGGGTGGTGATCAGGAACTCCGGCGGGCGCGTCAGCATCGCGGCCCGCTCGGCGGCCGCCGTGTCGCCGGTCCGCACCGCCGCCCGGATGGCGGGCGCGCTCATCCCCAGCCCGGCCGCGGCCTCGCCGATCTCGCGCAGCGGACGCTCAAGGTTCAGGTGGATGTCGACCGCCAGGGCCTTCAGCGGCGATACGTACACCACCTGAGGGCCGCCAACCGGATCGGCGCCCGCCTCGTGCGCCCGGTAGATCCGGTCGACGCACACCAGGAACGCCGCCAGCGTCTTGCCGGACCCGGTCGGCGCCGCGATGAGCGTGTGGTTCCCGGCCGCGATCTGCCGCCAGCCCTCGGCCTGCGGCCCGGTCGGCCCGGCCGGGAACCGCCCGCTGAACCAGGCACGCACCGCCGGGTGGAACGACTCCAGCATCCGGCCACACTAACCCCGGCTCCGACCCGCTCGATCCTTCAGGTCGGGCGCTTGCCGCAGGCAGCAGCGCCGTGATCCACGTGATGCCGTAAGTTCGGCGCATGCACGGTCACCGCGCCGCGGAGCCTGCCTCGAGCGGCAGGCAAGCATCCCCTTGCCTGGCGTCGATTCACGTCTATCCGCTCAAGGCCGGGCGGGCCGTCGATCTCGACGAGTCGCTGGTCGAGCCGTGGGGACTGGCTGGCGACCGCCGGTGGCTCGTCGTCGACGACGCCGGACGGTTCGTCAGCCAGCGCGAGGAACCGGCGCTGGCGCGCGTCACCGCCCGGTACCTCGCAGCCCCCGCGGCGAAGAACGCCACCCGGTCCTCCCCGGTCCCGGCCGATCTGATCGCGGTGTCCGCCGATGGTCTTTCGCCGCTGACCGTTCCCGTCCCGTCGCGGCACGCCGGCGCCGAGATGCTGTGGGTTGCGGTCTGGGGCTCGAAGGTCTGCGCCGCCGCCGCCGGAGAGGAGGCCGACAGCTGGTTCGCCCGTTTCCTCGGCCGCGATGTGCGCCTCGTCCACCTGGACGATCCGACCCGCCGTGAAGTGGACGAGCGCTACGGTGCTCCCGGTGACCGGGTGAGCTTCGCCGATGGCTATCCGCTGCTGCTCACCTGCGTCAGCTCGCTGGACGCGCTCGGCCGCTGGCTGATCGACGACGGCCATCCGCCCGTCCCGATGAACCGGTTCCGGCCGAACGTGGTAGTCACCGGCACGGCCGCCTGGGCCGAGGACCAGTGGCGCCGCATCCGGATCGGCACGGTGACGTTCCGCGTTGTCAAGCCCTGCGGACGCTGCCAGGTCACCACGATCGACCAGACATCCGCGCGGCGCGGCCGGGAGCCCCTCGCGCTGCTCGGCCGCCGGCGCCGGTTCGGCAAGCAGCTGATCTTCGGGCAGAACATGATCCCCGACGCGCCGGGCACCATTCTGGTCGGCGACCCGGTCCAGATCCTGGAACGGTCAGCAGCAGGCCATCCGCCGGACCTGCCCGGACGTGCGATAGCGACGGCGCGCGGCAGCGGCACGGCGGCAGCACGGCGAGCCGGGCGCGCAGACGGGGCGGCTGAGCACCGGCAGGGGCTGGCTGGGACGCCAGGGAGCGAGTCTTACCCTTGGACACGTGGTGCCTATTGACCGCGTTGTCCTCCTCTGGAATTGTCTGATGCTGGTCGGCTTCCAGTTCGGGTTCCGGCGCTGCGCGCACCGCCACCCGCTCGGACGACTGGAAACGTCCTCGGTCGACCTCAGCCAGCGCGTTAGCGCGGTTAGCCAGCGCAAAGCTGACCAGCCAGTTTTCTCCAAGGAGTCTTCGCTCAAATGTGCCCTCCGCCGGCCCGGTGGTTCTGATCATGCGGAGGGACCTGACAGCCTTCGCCAGCAGGCTCCCTTGTCTTCGACGCACTCCTCCGGCTGACCAGCCCGCCAGTCTTACCGGCCTGGCGGCGGCACGAAATGCGACAGGAACGGTGAGACAGCCGTGTTCGTGACGATGATTGCGACGGAATGCTCGCCGGTGGCGCAGGCGGGCGGGCTGGGTGAGGTAATCTTCGGGCTGAGCCGGGAGCTGGAGCTGCGCGGCCACGCCGTCGAGATAATCCTGCCCAAATACGACTGCTTGCGCTACGACCAGATCTTCGGGCTGTCGATCACCTATCACGACCTGCAGGTGCCCTGGTACGGCGGGGTGGTGCACTGCACGGTCTGGTTCGGGTTCGTGCACGGCAGGCGGTGCTTCTTCATCGAGCCGCACTCACCGGACAATTTCTTCAACCGGGGCCACTTGTACGGGTCAGCCGACGATGTGACCAGATTTGCCTTCTTGTCGAAGGCGGCCCTGGAGTTCATGTGGAAAACCGATAAACGGCCCGAGGTGATCCACTGTCACGACTGGCAGACGGCGGCCGTGCCGGTGCTGCTCTATGAGATCTACCAGCACGTTGGCATGCACAATCAGCGTGTTTGCTATACCATCCACAATTTCGGGCATCAGGGTATCTGCGGTGAGTACGTCCTGTGGGCGACGGGCCTCACCCGGCCGGAGCACTTCTTCTCTGACGATCGGCTCCGCGATAACTTCAACCATAGTGCGATCAATCTGATGAAAGGCGGCATTGTTTACTCGAACTTCATCACCACGGTGTCGCCGCAACATGCCTGGGAAGCGACCTACGCCGATCAGGGGATGGGGCTGGGATACACGCTCGACATCCACCGGGAGAAGTTCGGCGGCGTCCTGAACGGCATCGACTACAACGTCTGGAACCCGGAGATAGACATCCTGATCCCGTCGAACTACGGGGCGGGCACAGTAGAGCGAAAATATGGGAACAAAGATGCCCTGCGCGACCGGTTACTGCTCCGGAAGGAGTACAAGCCGATCATCGCCTATGTCGGTCGCATCGACCGCCAGAAGGGCCTGCACCTTATCCGTCATGCTATGTTCTACGCGTTGGCCCAGGGTGCGCAGTTTGTCCTGCTGGGCTCCTGTCCGGATCCGGCCGTCAATGTTCAATTCTGGCAGCTGAAGCACTTCATGAATGACAATCCCGACTGTCACATGGAAATTGGCTTCGATGAGGGCCTGGCCCATCTGATCTACGCCGGCGCCGACATGGTGGTGATGCCCAGCCTGTTCGAGCCGTGCGGCCTGACCCAGATGATCGCCCTCAAGTATGGCACCGTCCCCATCGTGCGGGCCGTCGGCGGCCTGGTGGACACCGTCTTCGATCGCGATTACTCCGCACGGCACCCGGACGACCGGAACGGCTACGTGTTCCACCAGTTCGACAATCCCGGGCTGGAGTCCGCGATGCTGCGGGCCATCGGGCTTTGGTACTCCTACCCGGGCGACTTCCGCCAGCTTATGCTGAACGGAATGCGAGCGGATCATTCCTGGACCGGCCCCGGTCAGCACTACCTGAACATCTATGAGCATATCCGCAGTAAATAGGCCCGCATCACGACCGACGCGCGGAACCGGCAGGCGGTGGAATGGCTGGGCTGCGCGTGGGGGCATGCCGTGGCGGACTCCGGCAGCCGCACCTTCCGCACCGGCTGGTCTGCACCAGCTCCAGGGCGACGTCGCCAGCATCACGGCCGTGGTCAAGGCCCAGGGCAGCGGCACCAAGCTGGTCGGCCAGATGCAGCCCCACCACGAGGCCCGGGGCCTTTCGCGCCGGGAACTGGGCGGCAGCAGCGTGCCGCCGCTGGTTACCCGGATCGCCGGCAGGGAAAACGGGAGGGTAGTGATGAAAGACTTCCCGACCGAGTACTTCGACGTGATCCGCGGGTGCTCGGGCACGCAGACCCGTGCCGAGCTGGCCCGCCGGGCCGTCGACATCGTGACCCACGACCTGTAACCGCCAAGGAGCGCCCGATGGCCGACGTGGCCTTCGCCCTGGTCCTCAACTTGCATCAGCCTGCCTACAACCTTGAGGACCTCCTCGAGCGGAACGAGTGGGAGGCCAGAGAGATCCTCTGGGCCATGGACCGCATCCCCCGATCGCTGTGGGCATACGAGGATGTCGGCCGGGTGCACCTGGCACTTTCTGGCACCCTGCTCGAGACCCTGGCCAGCCCGGGCTTCCAGCGCCGGGTCTACGGCATCGTCGATTGCGGATCGCTGCTGTGGTATCTGCAGAACACCAGGATCATTCACATCCTGGGAACCGCCTACTACCATCCCGTCCTCCCCCTCATCCCCCGAGCCGACTGTGACGAGCAGCTCGAGCGCTGGCAGGGCATTGGCCGGCACCTTTTTGCGCGGGCCAGCTTTCCCGGGTTCTGGCCACCGGAGATGGGCTTCTGCATGGAGCTCATCCCCGCGCTCAAACGCCGGGGCTACCGCTACGCGCTCGTCGACAGCGAAAACGTCGAAGCGGTCACCCCGATGGACTGGGGCGAACTGCGCTACCGCCCGCACGTCGCGCGGTTCGGGGGCGAGGAGATCATCGTCGTGGTACGGGACCGGGAGCTCTCCAACGCCCAGCAGGCGGGGATGGACCCAGGCTGGTTTGTTCACGAGGTGTCCCGGCGGACCAGCCACTGCGACTTCCCGCCCCTCGTGACCACCTGCACCGATGGCGACAACGGCGGCTGGTTCCGCAACACCTCGGCCGGAGCCAATTTCTGGCAGTCCTTCTACGAGAGCCTGTTGCAGCGGGTTCGGGACAACCGAAGCGACGGCATCCGTCCCTGCTTTATCGACGACTACCTCGACCGCCACGGCTCGCATGGCGAGGTCACCGTGCGTCCGGGCGCGTGGAACACCGGCTGGCACGACGGCTCCGGCTTTACCCAGTGGATCGGCTCGCAGGCCCAGCAGGACGCCCTGACTCGCCTCGACGAGATCAGCCAGGCCATCCACGCTGCCCGGCGCAACGCCACCGGCATCAAGGTGCGCGACCCCGACGTCTACCGGCTGCTCGAGCAGGCCCACTGGCGGGTCCTGCGCGCCGAGACCAGCTGTAATTTCTTCTGGGGCGAGGCATGGCTGCAGCGCTGCCACGACGACCTCGACCGGGCCACCCTCTTTCTGGACCAGGCCGGATCGCGCCTGGCCTGATCTCGCCGCTGGCCAGCCCGGCAGACCAGGCAGTCCTGGCGGGCCGGGTTGAATCACTGCCAGCTGAGCCAGGTGGTGCAGGCTCCGCCCTCGACTCCTGGTCCTCACTGGATGCTACCCTTGAGACTTAAACCCCATACGTACCCGTAGCTGACGTTGCGGGCGTGAGTAGCCTGGCAGCCAAAGGCGGTTTGTTGACGGTCGCAGGAGACCCGGTTAGGGACAACGGCGGAGCCGGCAGCGGGCCCAGGGCGGGTTGCGGCGGTCCCGGTACCGGCCGTACGGGATCGGCCGGCGGTGTGGGCCAGCCGCAGCTGGCGGGCGGCGCTGCCAGCCCGCTGCTGCTCCGCCGACGACCAGGCGGGTCCGCCGGGGGCCTCGGGATCCGAAGACGGCGGCGGATGCACGTGCTGACAAGGCCCGGGATGCCGTGCGCCAGTCCCAGCACGAAGTACCCGGATACCTGGCCGCCGAAAGCCCGGTCCGGCCAGGCGGCCACAGCATCTCGGGATCGCCGTACATCATCGACTTTTCATCTAGCCCATGCTCCGGGACGGCTCTACGCAGCTTTGACACTCTTGATTTGTCGTTCGGGGGAGATAGGCCTATGTCAGAACAACCGCACGCGTCAGGCCCGGGCACGGACGTCGACTGGGCGTGGGTCTTCCAGCAGAGCGGCCCGCGCGTGCTGCACGCCCAGCCCCCGGATCCGTCCGGGCCGCCCGGAGGTATCCAGATAGCCGCAGGCGTGGATCTGAGCCGCCTGAAGGTGCGCGACCTGGCGCTCTCGGGCCTGGACCCGGACGCGATAGAGCGCCTGGCGCCTTTCCTCGGCCTGCGCGGCGAAGCTGCCACCGCGGCTCTGGCGCAATACGTCGGAACGCTCGGCCCGCTGACGGTGAGCAACTCCGAGGCCGCCGCATTAGAGCGTGCCATGGCCGCAGAGACACTGGCCGGCCTGCAGGCGCGGTATCTGCAGGACACCGGGCGCGTCTTCAGTGTCCTCAACTCCGACCTGCAGACGGCCATCGCCGACCTGGCATACCAGTACGGCCCCGATATCCGGCGCTACAGCCCGATTCTGTGGGGGCTGCTCGGGACCGGTCAGTGGGAACTGGTCGCCGCCGAGCTTCTGCGCTTGCAGGGTCCCTGGGCAGCGCGCCGGCGCGCGGAAGGGGTTCTGGTGCTGCGCGCGCTTGAGACCGGCTCGCCCGCGGAGCGCCTCG
The DNA here is from genome assembly GCA_035499215.1 of Streptosporangiaceae bacterium. GTDB lineage: Bacteria > Actinomycetota > Actinomycetes > Streptosporangiales > Streptosporangiaceae > DATJZH01. Next base: position 10,411 of record DATJZH010000291.1, read on the forward strand.
CCAGGATCTGGGAGCGTGCTGATGACAACAGCCAGCTGTGGCTGCAGTCGCTGGCCCGGCGAGGCAGCCTGCACAAGGCGATCTACCTGCCGCCGGGGATCTGGCCAACTTATCCGCTCGCCGACGACACCGAGACCGCGCCAGGCGTCGGCGAATTCCTGCTGTGAGCCCGCCGGCGCCATTTCGTGCTGTGTGGTCATTCTGGACCAGGCCCTATCAGGACGCAAGCGGACCCCGCTGGGGGAGCCACGAAGCGCATCTCCTTTCCTGGGCCCTGTCTTTCCTGACTGCGCGCGCGCACTATTCGCGGACAGTATTGATCACCGATACCGATGGCGCTGATTTGCTGTGCGACAGGCTCGGGCTCGAGTTTGGCGAGGTCAGCGTGGCGCTCGATGGCCTGCACAGCCAAAGTTCCTCATGGTGGGTGGCAGGCAAGCTCACCACCTACGCGATGCAGCAGGAGCCCTTCCTGCATATCGATGCGGATGTGTTCCTGTGGCGGCCGCTTCCCGAACGACTGCAATCGGCAACTCTGATGGCCCAGCATCCCGAAGACTTCACGGCCGGAGATCCGGCAAGCTACTACCATCCGGAACTGGTCGACGCGCTCATCGAGCAGCATCGCGGCTGGCTGCCGCCCTGCTGGCGTCTCGCGTCGGTCGGAGCGGCACGCCGTCGGGCGGTCTGCTGCGGGATCCTGGGCGGCAGCGACGTTGCGTTCCTCAACGGCTATGCACGCGAAGCGCTGCTCACCCTTAAACACCCGCGAAATCAGGAGGCGTGGCGGCAGCTTCCGCAGCCGGAGGCACATAATGTCCTGTTCGAGCAATACCTCCTCTGGGCACACCTATCACATACCCGTACTGTGCAAGGAAGCCCGCTCCCAGAATTCGAATACCTCTTCCCGTCGCTGGAGGCAGCCTTTACGCCGAGTTACGCCGCGAAGGCTGGCTTTACCCATCTCATGGGATCAGCCAAGCACAAGACGAAAATTCTCGAC
>DATJZH010000292.1:0-3607 GCA_035499215.1 Streptosporangiaceae bacterium
GCCTCCTGTGTGTCGTCGGGCTTGTTGATCCACGAGTCGGCGGGCAGTTTCGGTGGCTCGGGCGGCTTGCGGGCGAACCGTTCGGGGTGTGCTGCGCAGGCGCTGGCGAGCACGCCGGCGCGCTTGTCGCGGACGGCTCCGGCCGTGCCGTGGTGGACGTCGGCCGGGGTGTGCAGGCCCGGCCCGGCATGGCGGTGCTCGTCGTTGTACCAGGCGAAGAACGTGCGGCAGTGCACGCGGGCGGCCTCGATCGAGGCGAGCCGGCCGGGGAAGTCCGGACGGTATTTCAGCGTCTTGAACTGGGCCTGGCTGTAAGGGTTGTCGTCGGAGACGTGCGGGCGGGAGCGGGACTGGGCGACGCCGGGGTCAGCGAGCAGGAACGCCACGGGCTTGCTGGTCACCGGCGAGCCGCGGTCGGCGTGGATAGTCGGCTGGCCGCGGCCGGTGCCCTGGCTGGCGCGGGTCTGGCGGATCAGGACCTCGGCCAGGCCCGCGCTCTCGCGGCTGGCGGCCATCCAGCCGGTCACGTACCGGGAGCAGATATCGAGGATCACGTAGAGGTAGTAGCAGGTCCATCTGGCCGGCCCGCGCAGTTTGGTGATGTCCCGCGACCACACGGCGTTCGGCGCGGCCGCGGCCAGCTCCGGCTTCACGCTGGCCGGGTGGGTGGCCTGGCGGCGCCGTTCGCGGCTCTCCCCGGCCCGGCGCAGCAGCCGGCAGAACGTGCAGATCGATCCGCGGTAGACGCCCTCGTCCAGCAGCGTGGCCCGCACCTCAGCGGGCGAGACGTCGACGAGCCGGCCGCTGTGCAGCTGGCCGGGGATGGCCTGCTGCTCAGCCCGGGTCAGCGCCCCCGGCTGGGCCCGGTCGCGGTGCGGGACCGGCGCTGGCCGCGGCGGGGCCGGGCTGTGCCGGTTCCGCCGGCAGCAGCCGGCCTGTGCCGCGCCGTCCGCGCCGCAGGCGGCGCGGACGCCGATCGCGGCGGCCAGTTCGGCGATCGCGGTGCCGGTCACGGCGTCGACCTTGGCTCGGTGTCCGCGCTCTCGGAGAGCGTCTCCAAGAGCGCCACGATATGCAGGTGATCCCCGGCCGGTTCGGAGGGCTGTGAAACCGCAGCCGCCGGCTGGGGACGGGGGGGATCTGCATGTCGGGGTGGGTGCCGTGCATGGAGCGCCGGCCGCTCGGGGAAACGAGTGCTGAGGTCCGGCTCGGGAATGACCTTGTGGATGATTACCTGCGGTTTGCGGGAGCTCGGTGCCGGCTGAATACGGTGCTGGCGGCGGGGTTTGACCTGAAGGTGTTCTTCGGTTTCGCCGGGAAAGAGCCGGCCGAGGTGAGCACAGCCGATGTGCTGGCGTTCATCACCGATCAGCGTGCCCCCCGGAGGGGCAACGTGGTGCGGCTTGACGACGGTGAGGCGGGGCTGTCGGCTCGCACGATCGCCCGGCGGCTGTCGACCTTGTCGGGCCTGTTCGGCTGCCTGACTGCCCGGGGCGTCGTGCCGGCCAGCCCTGTGCCATCAGGACCGGTCACCCGGCGCCCGGCCGCCCGTGGCGGGCGCCGCAGGGTTCCGCTGATCCGGGTGCCGCGGACGCTGCCGAAGGTGCTGGCCGCGCCGCAGGCAGCCGCGCTGCTGGCGGCGCTGCGCACGTCGCGGGACCAGGCGATGGTGCAGGCCATGCTGCTCGGCGGGCTTCGCCGCTGCGAGGTCCCGGGCCTGCGGCTGCGCGATATCCAGCTCGCCGGCAGGCGCGTGTTCATCGCCGAGGGCAAGGGCGGTCACGAGCGGGTCGTCCCGGTCGCCGGCCGGTTCTTCGCCGCGCTGACCGCCTGCCTGGACCGCGAGCGGCCCGCCGGGGCGGCCACCGAGACGGTGCTCGTCGTCTTGAAGGGCCCGAACCGTGGCCGGCCGCTGACCGCGGCGGGGGTGGATGAGATCCTGCGCGGCGCCCGGCAGCGTGCCGGGCTTGAGCACGCGACCTGCCACATGCTGCGGCACACGTGCCTGACCCGGCTGCGGGAGGCCGGGATGGCGCTGGAGGCGGTCCAGGCCCGGGCCGGGCACCGCTCGATCGAGTCCGCCCGCATCTGCCTGCACCTGGCTGACAGGTGGCTGGCCGGGGAGTATCACCGTGCCATCAACGCCCTGGAAAGCGAGCTTGCGGCCAGCGGCGCTGCAGGTGGCGGCCGGTGACCGCGGCAGCCAGCCCTGCGCCGGACGGCCCGCTGTTCACCTCTGCCGCCAAGGCGGCGGCGGCGTTCATCAGCGACGGCGGCACAGTGCCTGCCCGCAACGCCAGGGCCTGGTCGGTGCAGCGGCTAGAGGACATGTCCGGCGGCCTGGCCGGATGGCTGGCAGCGCCGCTGGCCCGCCGCCTGGCCGCGCCGGTGGACGTGCGCGGCGTCGCGGTGTGGCTCGCGCTGGCCACCGCCGCTCCCGTCGACGCCGCTTATATCTGCGCAGCGCGGGCCGAATGGGGATACCGGCTCGCCGGCCTGGAACCTCGCCTGGCCGCCGCGTTCACCGCCACCGCGACCCGGCTCGGGTACTCCGCCCGGCAAGCCGGCAGGCAATGGGCCGCGCTGGCCAGGCTGGCCGCGGCCGCCGGGCAGCCCCCCGGCCAGCTGGACCGCCAGCACTTCGACGCTGCCCGTGACGCCATGACCGCAGCTGCCAGAGCCCGGCACGGACGGCTGCCGAACACGTTCACCACCCCGCTGCACGGGCTGCAGGCCACCCTCGCGGCGATGGGTGGCATCCTGGATGAGCCGGAGGGCAGGCGCGTCACCGGCCGCGGGATCCCCGCCCGCTGGCAGACCCTGGCCGGCACCGCCCCGGTGCTGGCCGGCACGATGCGCCGTTACCTGGCCCAGCTGGCGATCAGCATGCGCCCGGGCAGCGTCGCCCTGGCCGGCACCACGCTGCGTCACCTCGCCGCCTGCCTGACCGCCCATCACCAGGACGTCACCACGGCGGCGCAGACCGGCCGCACCCATATCGAGGGCTTCACGGCATGGCTGAACGCGCGGCCCGGTTACCGGGGCCACCGCAGCCCGGCCGCGACCACCACCGGGATGCGGCCCGGCCACCTGCGCTGCTTCTTCGACCGGATCATCGAATGGGGCTACGACGACGCGCCCGCACGCAACCCCGTCTTCTCCGGCGACATGCCGATCCGCGACCGGCCGCTGCCCCGCTTCCCCGACGACGCCGACGCTGCCAGGCTGCTAGCCGCAGCCCGGCAGCTACCCGGCCTGTCCGACCGGGTGGCCGTCGAGGTCCTGGCCCGGACCGGGCTGCGCAAGGGCGAGTTCCTCCGCCTGGCCACCGACGCAGTCGTCCGGATCGGCGACGGCGAATGGCTCCGCATCCCGGTCGGCAAACTGCGCACCGACCGCTACATCCCGCTCCACCCCGCGGTGAAAGGCCTGCTCGGCCAGTGGCTCGCCCAGCGAGACGGCCAGCCCGGCAAGCTGATGTTCACCGACCACGGCCGGCCCGTCCCGCAGACCCGCGCCGACGCCGCCGTCCGCCGCGCTGCGGCCGCCGCCGGGCTCGGCCACGTGACCCCGCACCAGCTCAGGCATACCCTGGCAACTCAGGCGA
>DATJZH010000293.1:0-2567 GCA_035499215.1 Streptosporangiaceae bacterium
GCGGGTTCGATCGCGGCGAGGCGGCCGGCGATGGCGGTGGCCACGGCGGGCATGGTGGCCGGCTTGTACCACAGGTGCGGGTTGGGCGTGCTGTCGGGCAGGCCGAGCAGGTGCTGCACGTTGATGACCGTGCGGCCGGGATCCGGGGCCGCGGTCTCGAGGCTGGTGATCCAGTCGTCGTAGCCGGCGCCGTTCTGCACGATGAGCTTGGCCTGGCTGATTTCGCGGGCGACGGACGGGCTGGCCTGGAACGTGTGGGGATCGGTGTTCGGGTTGCTCAGGATCGCCTCGGCGTGCACGTACGTGCCGCCGACCTGGCCGATGACGTCGGCGTATTCGTTCTCGGCGCCGATGGCGGTGATGGTGCCGCTGTCGGCGGAGGCGGCGCTGCCGCCTGCCGCCGACGCGGAAGATGATGAGCATCCGCTCGCTAGCATGATCGCTGCCAGCGGCAGGGCGGCGGAGGCGGCGCTGACGCGGATTCGCATGTCCTGGGGCTCCCGGTCTGGGCGGACGCGCCGGCCGGCGGCGCGCGAGGTTTAGATGAGTAAGATTACGATAATCATTCTCATTAGGTCAGGGCAAGCCGGTTGACGCCCGGATGGTGGCTAGCCGGCAGGTGCACGCAGATCGGCACGTTCAGGGAGGCCGGATGCCGTGCCAGGGCACGGTTCGTTCCACCAGGCAGCCAAGGCTGTGGCGGCGGTCTTGCCGACACTGCCCGGCTTCCGCAGCGCGCCGCAGATCCACGCCGCGCTGCGCGGTGCCGGCGAACGGATCGGCCTCGCTACGGTGTACCGGCAGCTGCGCTTCCTGGCCGGGCAGGGCGGCGTGGACACGATCCGCGGCGCCAGCGGTGAATTGCTTTACCGTCACCGCCGGGTCAGCGCGCCGCACTACCATCTCGCTTGCCGTACCTGCGGGGTCAGCGTAGAGCTCGATGCCAGCGAGGTCCGGCGGTGGGCCGAGCGTGTCGCCGCGCAGGCCGGTTTCACCAGCGTTGCCGGTACCGTCCAGCTGTCCGGCCTGTGTCCCGTGCACGCGGGCAGGGTAACCGGTGAAACCCCTGCCTCGGCAGGCGGGTGAGGTGGCGGCACGGCCCTTCGGATGCCGGCGGGTCCTCAGCGAATGAGCTTCACGTCGAGCCGGAGGCGCGGGGCGAGAAGCGCCTCGTCCAGGTCGCCGAACGCCAGCCATTCCGCGGCCGCGGCAGCGTCCGCGTCGGTCAGTACCGGGCCGACGCCGATCGCTGTCCCGCTCGGCCGCCTGTTGACGTCACACGGCTGTACCAGCAGGTACGCGCCGCTGTCATGGCCTGGCCCCCGGCAGCGGGGGGCGTGCAGCAGGCATCCCGCGCTGATCAGTACGCCATGCGGGCAGCGCCGCGTGGCCGCGCGCAGCAGCGGCACCAGCCTCCGGGTGGTACCAGCACACGGGCCCGATCGGCAGACGGCCGCGTGAAAAGGATGATCATTCACCATCTGCTCCCTGGCCGACACGCATGGCTCCTTCCCCGGGCCGGGTACCGGCCCCTGCGGGTGAAATCGAGGGCTGGGCATCACCTGACAGCTGCCCCGCCGGGCAGGTCGCTCGAAGATGCCGTGACCGGCTGGATCAGCAGTTGACCAGTTCTGGCCGCTGGTTGAGGATCTGCGACCGGGCGGTAGTGAACTCGGTGTACGCCTCGGCGGCATCGGGGCGGAAGACCGCGGCCCGGTGGCAGTTCTGGAACGCGAGCCGGACCCCGAAGTGCCGCTCGATGGTGGCGCGCATCGCGTCGCTGGCCATCAGCCGCAGCAGCTGGCCGCGGGCCGCCTCGTCGGGCGGCGGGACCTGGTTGCCGGCGAACTCGCCGTCCCCGGCGTCCAGCTCGGCGAGCAGGCTGCCGATCACGCCCCACGCGTACGGCAGCGACCCGCGGATGCAGTCGATGAACGCGGCGTCGTCCATCTCGCCGCGGCGCGCCTGGTCAAGCAGGTCCGCCGGAACGGTCAGCGACATTTCCGTCTCCCTTTCTTCCTGGCCGCCCGGAAGCGGCTCGGCGTATGTAGGTATCGTGCTCATCTTCACATGAAAATGATAATCATTCCAGCATCGTGCGCAATGACTGGCCGGGAGGACATGCCGGAGACGGGCTGAGCGCAGAAGGGAATGGATGAAGATCACGTTCGCGGTAAGGGTGGCAGCGGGAAGACCCGCCGGGGCCGCGGGTCCCGGCCTCTGCGGCTTGGCGGCTCCGAGCCGGTCCGCGCCCTGGCCGCGGCCACCGGTGCGGCGCCCGCCTCCTGGCGAGATCAGGGTGATCTCGCCGCACGACTCGACGACGTGACCCCACCCCGCGCGACCGCTACGGCTTCGCCCTCCTGCACGCTTTACCAGTTCTGGCCGTTGGGCCCGCTGCCAGTAACCTTGGCAGCCCTGCTCAGGCGGACGGGCTGAACGGGCCGACCTGCGGGGTGAACTGACCGAGTTCGTAGATGCCCAGGTGCTGCTCGATGCCCGCGACCCGGGCCACCATCGCGCCGAACTCATCCCGGCCGAACTGCTGGCGTTCCAGGTCGGCGAAG
>DATJZH010000294.1:0-11960 GCA_035499215.1 Streptosporangiaceae bacterium
GCTGAGCTGGAGCCAGATAGCGGAGGCCGCGCAGGCGGGCATCGAGGTCGGAGCGCACAGCCGCCTGCATCCTCAGCTGGACCAGCTGCCCGACAGGCTGCTCCGCGAGGAGCTCCGCTCGAGCAAGGCGCAGCTGGAGGATAAACTGGGGTTTCCGGCAGCCGGGCTGGCCTACCCGTTCGGCTACTCCAGCGCCAGGGTCCGGGAGGTGGCGCGCGAGGTGGGTCACGGCTATGCGTGCGCCGTCGGGAACAGGATCATGGGTCCGAGACCGGATCTGCTGGCGCTGCCGCGGCTGACGGTCCGGCGGTCCACCGGGATGCCGGCGTTCCGGCAGATCATCCGCGGCAGCAACACCCAGCGGATCTTCTTCAGGGACCGGGCGCTGACCAAGGGCTGGGCCGTGGTCCGTCACGCCAGGGCAGCCCTGGGCAGCGTCGCGCGTGGCAAGTAGGACCGCTTCGCCCAGTGGTGCCCCGGCAGGTCCCGGGCCGCGCCGTCGTCCAGGGGCCCGGGAAGCCTTTGTCTCGCGGAAGCTGCTGGCAGTCCGCCAGCAGCTCGCCGACCCGCTGTCCCGCAACGGTTACGCCCTGATCGCCAACAGCGGGACGACGGGGGTCCTCGGCCTCGTCTACTGGCTGCTGGTAGCACGCCTCTACCCGGCCGTCGATGTCGGCCGGGCAGCTGCCGTCTACGCGGCGATGAACCTGCTGGCCGGCTTCACGGCGCTGAACTTCAACGGCGCGCTCACCCGTTTCATCCCGCAGGCCGGCCGGCAGACCAGAACGCTCATCGCCCGCGCTTACACGGTGAGCGCTGCGGCCTCAGTGGCCCTGGCGATCCCGTTCTTGCTGACGATCAGCCGGTGGGGGCAGTCATACTCGGAGCTCGGCAGCCTCGCCGCGGGCCTGGTCTTCACCGGCTGCGTGGTGGTCTGGGCCATCTTCACACTGCAGGACAGCGTGCTGACCGGGCTGCGCAGCGCGTTCTGGGTGCTCGTGGAGAACGGCATCTTCGGCATCGTCAAGATCATCTTGCTGGTGCTGCTCGTGACGGTCGTTCCGGATCACCTCGGGATCTACGTGTCGTGGATGCTTCCGGTCATCGTAGCGGTGCCACTGGTCAATGTGCTTATTTTCGGCAGTCTCGTACCACGCCACATCTTGGCTACACATGACCGTCAGCCCCCCACAAACCGGCAGATCGGCCGGTTCCTTGCCGGTGACTACACCGGGGCGCTGTGCCAGCTTGCCACTGTCAGCCTCGTTCCGGTCCTGGTGGCGGCCCGGATCGATGTGCGGTCGACCGCCTACTTCTACATGGCGTGGATCATCGCGGCCATCGTCGACATGATCGGCATCAACATGGGGATGTCACTGACCGTGGAGGGGGCATTTGACGCTGCGGCGCTTGCGGTCAACTGCCGCAAGGCGCTCCGCAGGATGGCCTCCATACTGCTGCCCTGCGCCGCGCTGGTCGCCCTGCTCGCGCCCTGGGGGCTGCGGCTCTTCGGGCCAGCCTATGCAGCGCAGGGCGCACCGGTCCTCGAGCTGCTCGCCATCGCCACGATTTTCCGGGCAGCCACCGAGCTGTACCTCGGAGCGCTGCGAGCACAGAGCCGGACATTCCTGGTGGCGCTCATCCAGGCGGTCCGCTGCGTCCTGATGCTGGGGCTCACCGTCGTCCTGACGGGCGTTATCGGCACTATCGGCGCGGGGGTGGCAGTTGTCACCTGCCAGGTGGTCATGGCCATGCTGATCAGCGTTGGCCTGTGGCGCGTGCTGACCGGCGACCGGGAACCGCACGTGCCGGTCAGCACCGAGGTCAGCACCCGTTGACCGCCCACGCGAGAGACTCCGCGCCAGCCGGCGGCGTCACCCTGCCGTTCCCTGGAGGTATCCGGCTGCCCGGCTGGTCCCCGGCGGCGGCGGTCGGCGCTGCGGCGGCAGCCGGCTTCGCGCTGTTCTTCGCCTCCCTGCGCGGCGTCGATCTCGCCCGGATGAACGGGCTGGGCCTGCTCTCCGCGCTGCCTGCCGGCGCGAGTGCCGGCGTGGTGGTGCTCGCCCTCGCGTTCATGCTGGGGCTCGCCCTGCCCAGGGCCTACCCGGCGGGGCTCGGCGCCGCGCTGGCCGGCCTGGTCATCTGCCTCGACGGGGTCACCGCCGTCATCGAGCCCGAGCCCCGGTTCGCCACCTCCTATCAGATCGCCGGCTTCGTCGACTACGTCAGCAGGACCGGGCATACGGCACCAGGGCTGGCTGCGTACTTCAGCTGGCCCGGCTTCTTCGCGCTGGTCTCCTTCGTGACCGGGGCCGCCGGCACGCACGGCCTGCTGACCGTGCTGCGGGTATGGCCGGTGGCCATCGACCTGCTCTGCCTGCCGCCGCTGTTCCTGATCATGCGCAACCTGCGGGTGTCCTGGCGCGCGCAGTGGCTGGCGGGCTTCCTGTTCACCGTCGGCAACTGGGTGGGCCAGGATTATTTCTCGCCGCAGGCGTTCAACTACCTGCTCTATCTGGTGTTCGTCGCGATCCTGGTCAACTGGTTTACCGAGCCCGGCCTCAGCAAGGCCCCGCATGTTGTTCCGGGCTCCCGGCTAGCCCGGCTGCACCGGCGCGTCTTCGGGGTTGTCCGGCCCGGCGAGCTGCCGCCCCGGCCAGCCAGCACCGGCCAGAGAGCGTTCCTGCTCGCGCTGCTGATTGCCCTCTTCGTCGTGTCGACAGCCAGTCACCAGCTGACGCCCATCTTCATGCTCGGCGCCTGCACGGCGCTCGTCCTGATCCGGCGGTGCACGCTGACGGGCCTGCTGCCGGTCCTGCTCGGGGCGATCCTGGTCGGCTGGGTCAGCTTCGCGGCCGTGGGCTACTGGTCCGGTCACATGTCGAACGTCTTCGGCGGCCTCGGCAACCTGGGCTCCAACGTGACCAGCAGCGTCGGCGGGCGGATAACAGGCAGCTCACCGACGCATGTGCTGGCCCTGCACGCCCGGGTCGGGGTTGCCGCCGTGTTCGTCGGGCTGGCCGTGCTCGGCCTGCTGCGCCGCAGGCGGCGGGGAATGGACGATCGCGTCCTGCTGGCCCTCTTCTGCATGCCCGTCCTCGCGGTCGGCCTGCAGAGCTACGGCGGCGAGATCGCGCTGCGGATCTACCTGTTCATGCTCCCGGCCGCGTGCCTGCTCGCCGCCTGCTTCTTCTTCCCCGATCCGCAGGCCCGACGGCCTACCTGGCGCTCCCTGGCCGTCCTGGCCGCATGCGCCGTGGTCCTCCCGGCCGCCTTCTTGCTGGCGCGCTACGGCAACGAGGCCTTCGAGCAGGTCCCGCCTGGCGAGCTGGCCGCCGCGAACTGGGTTTATGCCCACGACGCGCGGGGAGTGCGGCTGCTGTGGCTGAGCGTGAACCCCGTGACCGACGTCACTCCGGAAATGCCCTGGTCCTACCGGGACCTCAGCAAGGTCGACTACGTTCCCGCGCTCGCCCCGCGTGCTCCGGCCAGCGTCGGGGGGCTCGTTTCCGCTCTCCGCAGCGCCGGGCCAGGGTCTTACCTGATAGCAACGCAGACCCAGGTGGCGAACCTGCAGCAGGCCGCCGGGTACGCGCCCGGCTGGGGTCAGCGGTTCAACGCGATCATGCCCGCGGCACCGGGCGTGCGGGTCGCCTTCGCGGACAAGAGCGCGGTCATCTACACTCTGCGCTGGCCGGCCGGCGCACGAGCGCAGCCGCAGGCGGCGGGCGCGGCCGGCGGGCCGTCTCGCCCGGCGACCGTGTTGTCAGCGGCCGGGCTGATCGCGCTGTGGCTGCTGATCGCTCTGCTCACGGCACGCGAGTTCATCTGGGTAGTCCGGCCGTCCGCACGCCTGATCCGTCCGCTCGCCCTGGCTGCCCTGCCGCTCGGTGCACTGGTACTGGCCGTCGTCGTCCTGCGGTTCGCGGGTCTGGCATGACCGCGACGTGCCGGGCGGCGGCCGGGGCGGACGGGGCCATCGTCGGATATGCGCGTCCGCGGGCTGCCTCGATGCCGGGCCGGCAGAAAGCAGCAAGTATCCAGGCCGCCTGCGCAGCCTGCACTGGCGGCGCCAATTAGCCGTGATATGCAGCTACCTATCTGCGGCCTCTAGGGACCGTCTCAGCTTCGTCATGGCTTGGTCAGGTGCCTTGCCCGATCGCCCTCGCCGTGGTACATTATCTGACAATGGCATATATTCCGATCCACCATTTTAGCACGGGGGCAGAACGCGAAGCCAGGGCCTGGCATTGCTGCCGTAATGTCAGTCTCTCGTTATCATTTTCTTGGCCGCGGGCGTCCGCGTCGCGTGGAACGCGCTTCTCGGCCGGCTACCCGTCAGGCAAGCCTCTGATGGGACCGCAGCACGCCTGAGTGCCATTGTTCCGGGAGGGGACAGTCGTTGTTGGCGCCAAGTCTCGAACAAATATTGCGGACACACGCGCGCTTTATCGCCGCTGGCGCCGATATTAACCCCGACATGGCCCTGGCGTCGCTCGGGGTCGATTCACTCGATATGATCGATCTGATCGTCAAGATTGAGGACGAGTTCGATCTGGAAATCCCCCCCGAGCAGGTGACGCCAGAGACATTCTCCACGCCAGCCTCGATATGGCGGCTGCTATGTCAGATCAATCCCGAGCTTGCTGAAAGTCAGTCGAGTCATCTATGAGCGCCGAGTCAGCCGTGAGCACCGAGTCAGCCGTAAGCACGGGCCATTCCGCCACGCAGAGCCGTTTGCAGGAGGTTGCTGCCCGGCTCAGCGAGATATCTCGCCGGAACTCCTATAATCCTTACGAGCTCTTCGAGTGGCCGGATTCACTTCCCGCGACCGAATACTGGATGGCCCCGGAGCTTATGACGTGCTATGGGACCCCAGTGTGGAGCGAGCTCACGGAGGGGCAGAGGCTGACTCTCTCGCAATGGGAGGCAGTGAACTTCTTCAGCCTCAACGTCCACCTCATCCGCGAGCTGATCGGCGAGGTCGCGAACCGTATCTACGAGACACGGTTCCCTGGCCTCTCGGATTTCTTTCATGACTTCATCAGCGAAGAGAACAAGCACATGTGGTTCTTCGCCACCTTCTGCCTCCGCTACGGGGGGAAGGTGTACCCGAGCACACAGCTGACCTCAGCGGCCAGCCCGGCTGAGTACGTGTTACGGGACGTGATGGTCTTCGGCCGGATACTGATCGCCGAGGAGCTTTGCGACGCCTTCAACATGAGGATGGGCGAAGACAGGCGACTGCCGGCGCTGGTGCAGCAGATCAATCTGGTTCACCACCACGACGAGTCGCGCCACATCGCGTTCGGCCGGCAGATGATGCGGGCCCTGTGCGATCAGGCGGCGTCGCTGACCGGCGATAACGGACTGCGGGCCGTCGGCGACTATCTTCGCCGGTACTCAGCCATCTGCCTGCAGTCCTTCTACAACCCGGCGATGTACGCGGACGCCGGGATCGAGGGCGGACGGCGCCTCCGGGCGCGCCTGCTCGAAGATCCGGCTCGCAAGCAGGTGCATCGTGACCTGATGGACCGGACCACGACGTTCCTGGAGCGCCTGGGCCTGGGCAGCGCGGACGCAGTTGCACCGTGACCGCGCACGAGGTGGCCGCGCACGAGGTGCAGCCGGCGCCCGACCGGGGCCTGCACGAGTGGTTCGCCTGCGGGCTGGCTGCGGCGCCTGATGGCACTGCCCTGCGAATCGGAGATCGTAGCTGGACATACGCGCACATGCACGAGATGGCCCTGTCGTGGGCCGGTACGCTGCGGGCCGCAGCGCCCGAGCGACTCGGCGCGGTGGGAGTCCTGGCCGCTCAGACACCTGAGTGCTACATCGGGGTGCTCGCCGCCTTGTACGCCGGCGCGGTCGCGGTCCCGCTCAGCCCGGCGTTCCCCGCGGAGCGTACCGCCGCGATGGCCGCGGCGGCGTCTGTCGACGCGTTCGTGGCCGACGGCAGGGGCGCGCAGATGCTGTGCCGGGCCGGCCTGGCGGGCACCGGCCGGCCGGTTCTGCTGCCCGACACCGACGCGATCGGGCCTGCGGCGGCTACTATCCGCAACCAGCCAGGCCGCGCTCTTGCCCGGCCGTCGGCGGCTCGCCCCGGCGACGTCGCGTACGTGCTCTTCACGTCTGGCTCGACGGGACGGCCGAAAGGCGTGCCGGTCACCCACGGCAACGTGGACCATTTCCTCCGGTTCAACCAGCAGCGGTACCGCCTCACGCCGGCTGACGTCTGCTCCCAGACGTTCGCGGCCACCTTCGACCTCGCCATGTTCGACATGTTCATGGCCTGGGGGGGCGGCGCCGCGCTCGAGTGCACGCCCGTGCACGCATTTGTCGCGCTGCCGGAGTTCATCGAGCGTCAGCAGATGACCGTCTGGTTCTCGGTACCGAGCGCGGTCTCCATCGTGCGCCGCCGCGGGGGACTGCGCCCCGGCTGCATGCCGTCACTGCGCTGGAGCCTGTTCTGCGGCGAGGCCCTCATGCGGCAGGACGCCGAAGACTGGCAGCGGGCCGCCAGCGGATCCGTCGTCGAGAACCTGTACGGGCCGACGGAGCTCACGATCGCCTGCAGCTCCTACCGCTGGCTGCCAGGACAGTCGCCATCGGAGTGCCTGAACGACGTGGTCCCGATCGGCACCATCTACCCGTCGCTGCGCTACGTGCTGATCGATGAGCTCGGACGGCCGGATCCGGTCGAGGGTGAGCTGTGCGTGACCGGCCCTCAGATGTTCTCCGGCTACCTCGATTCCCGCGACGATGCGGACAGGTTCCTGCTCCACGATGGCCGCCGCTGGTATCGCACCGGTGACCGAGCCCGGCTTGCTGCCGCTGGAGCGGGGGAGACCGGCGAAGCCGGGGAGACCGGCGAAGCCGGGGGAGTCCTGCAGTATCTCGGACGGGTGGATCAGCAGGTGAAGGTCCGCGGCTACCGAGTCGAGCTGGCCGAGATCGAGCACGCAGCGCGGGCCCTGCCCGGCGTCCGGCAGGTGGTCGCGGTACCGGTGCGCCACCGGGGCATCCTGGAACTCGCGATGTTCTACACCGGATCCCAGCTCGCCCCTGGTGCCGCGACTGTTGCGCTGGCGCGGTCACTGCCCGACTACATGGTGCCGCGCTGGGCCTGGCGCCTCGACGACCTGCCGCTCAATGCCAATCAGAAGGTTGACCGTCCGGTGCTGGCGGACATGGCCGCCGCGGAGGTCTCCCGGTGCGGCGGGTAGAGCGGCTAGTGCCGCTCATCACGGCGCTTGACTGTTTCTCCCCGGAGAAGGGAAAATGCCCAGTAGATCCGTGACTCCGCAGATATTCTGCGCTGCGCTGACTGCGGCCACAACGAGCGGGAAAAAAGAGAAATGACCGTCGAACTCACTCCTATCACTGATGGGGACGTAGCGGCGGTGGCGGACTTCCTGCATGCCAACCACAATGACCGGGTTCCCTGGGCTCGCTCCTGCCTGGAAGTGCCATGGAAGGCGGAGGCGCCTAATTACGGATTCCTGCTCCGGGACGGGCAGCGCGTGGTCGGTGCGCACCTGGCCATTTACTCCGAGCGGCCGGTGGACGGAAAGCTGGAACGCTTCTGCAACCTGGGGACGTGGTACGTGCTGCCCGACTTCCGGTTCCATAGCATCCGGCTCCTCAAGGCGTTGCTCGCCCAGGATGGCTACCACTTCACCAGCCTTTCGCCGTGCAAGACGGTCGTGTCCATCAACACCCGGCTCAAGTTCCGGACCCTCGACACCACCGCCGCCCTTGTTCCCAACCTGCCGTGGCCGAGCGCGGCGGGCCGGACGAGGATCAGCACCGACCCGGACGTCATCGCGAGCACGCTCGCCGGGGCGGAGCTGGAGATCTACCGCGACCACGCGCAAGCGCTCGCAGCGCGTCACCTGGTGCTGATCCGTGGCCGGGACTGCTGTTACGTGATGTACCGCCAGGCCCGGCATAGGGGCGTGCCGCTCGCCGTCATCCTGCACGCCAGCAGTCCCGAGCTGCTCCAGCATGCCATGATCTCGCTGACCAGTCATCTGCTGGTCCGTCATCGGCTCCTGGCGACCCTGGCTGAACTGCGGATCATCGGGCACCGGCCGCCACTCTCGCTGAAGGTGAACCCCTGGCCCAAGATGTACCGCAGCCCCAGCCTGGAACCCGGGCAGATCGACGACCTGTACAGCGAGCTCGTGTGCGTGCCCTGGTAAGCCAGGCCCGCCTGTTGCGCCCTGGCGGTCACGCTCTGGTCAGGTACCGTTGCTCGCGCTGACCCCGCTGCCCAGCTTGTGCACGGTATGGACCGCAGAGACGACATTTCCGCTGGACGCGACGACCAGCCGGTTGCCCCCGCCGCTGAAGTAGAGCCCGACGTCGCCCGGCCGGGTGCCAACGATCACGTTGCCGGTGACCGACACGGACCCGGTGCCGTAGTTAACCTGCGTGATGCCCAGGAAGATGTAGCTGGCGCCGTCCGGGCGGGTGCCGTTGTTGTTGATCTTGTTACCGTTGATCGACGACCCGTAGCCGCCCTGTGCCGTGCCGAGAATGCCGTACCAGGTGCCGGAGGTCTGCTGGTCCCCGAAGTCCTCGATGTAATTGTTCGCGATCGTCGTCCCGTACATCCGGTCAGCCTGGATGGCGTCCTGCCCGACGCCGTAGAGGTGATTGCCTGATACGTCCCAGCCTTCGGCGTTAGCGAGATGGATGGCGTCTTTCCCGGAGGACGCGATCTGGTTGTCGACGAGGAAGCCATCGGTGACGGAGTTGCGGCTGTCGAAGACCTCGAACCCGTACTGACCGCTCATGGTGATGAAGTTGTTGTCGAACCGGCTGTTGACACTCGTGTTGGCAATCGCGCTGCCGTTCGCGGTGCTGTTGGTATCCACGATTCCCGACCCGCCGCAGCCGCCTACGGTCACGTGCTCCACGTCGGAGTCCCAGTTCAGGACGATGATCCCGTCGGTGCTGCCCGACCCATTGCAGGCCACGGTCAGATCGCGGATCGCCAGCGGGTCGCCGGTCGTGCCGGCATTGCGCACGTAAGCGCTGGAAGCGAGCAGGTACGGCATGGGACCATCCTGCTTCAGCACGGTTCCCGCGGTGTTTCCGCCCGCGTACGTACGGTCGCCGAGCAGGGTAATCCCCCTGGTGAGAAGACAGGTGCCGCCCTGGATGTTGATTTCCGCGCCAGGCTTGCTCGCGTCGATCGCGCTCTGCAGCCTGGCCGCGTCCGAGGTACTGTCCCGGCAGGTGACAGTGACACCCTGGCTGATGCCCCCGAAGCTGGGCGGGGCGAACGAACCAGGCTTGCCGACCGCCGGGGCGGCCTGCCCGCCCGAGCTGCATGACGCCAGGGCGGCGGATATCGCGGCAATCACCAGCGCGCCGACGACGAGCTTCGCTTTCACCTGACCACGCCCCGTGCGGTCATCTAACACGAACCCTCCCGTTCCGGGATATGAGGACTCCCGCAGCCGACCTTACGTGGCCACGAAGGGTGCCGCGGCTGACACTTGCCCGCCCCGGTGCCGCTCCTGCGTTCCTGCTGGTCGCAGGGGGCAAGGCGGACAGAAGGGGCGATGAATTTTGCGACAATTTGACAGACTCTGAGCAGACCGGCGACCATGGAACACGCCGGCTCCGGCCGGAGGCCAGGCTCTCGCCGTCACCGGTCCGGTGCGTCATCCGCGACCGTCGTGCAGGCCTGACTGGCGCCGCCCGGGCCAACTCGACTGATCCGCAAGCCGGCGGGATACTTTCCGGCATGGATGCCATCGAGGTATGCGCTCGCTGTGGGCGCGAGATCGACGGCCCGCAGGCCGGCGGCAGCGAGTGGGCCGCGATCCGGCTCGCCTCCGGCAAGGCCGGGGCACTGTGCGCTGACTGCGACGCTGACGCTGACAATCAGGCCATGGACGAGGACGACCTGGCGGCCAGCATGGCTCTGGAGGAGGCTGGGTTGGGGGACGATGTTGACCCGGGGGCCATGGATGACATCGAGTACGAGATGCGGGAGCAGCTCGCCATCATGTTCTATGCGCAGAGCGAACCGAAGACCGGAGCGTGAATCCGCTGGTCTGCCGAAGTTGCGCCGCGGCCTTCCGCCGGCTCACCGCCGCGGGCGAATATCGTCGGCCGAGGCGGTCATCCCCGGCCGTTTTCCTGGCGCAAGGACGCCGAGGAGACTCTCGCCATCAATCCGGCGCGCGAAGAGTAAGACATATGCTCTCGCGGCTCACGTCACTAGCTGCGGTGATTGACATGGTGTTTTATACTGTCGCCGGACCTGTCCAGTCTCATACTGAGATATCGCCAGATCGACGCACGCCAAGGGGAGGGTTTTCTTGGCGTGTATCGGCCTGCCCGGCGCGGATCCGGGGAAGGCGCGGTTCCGCGGCAGGAACTGATCCGCGGTGCGGAAGTGCGAGCGGGAGGACGCGGCCCTGACCATCGGCTGAAGGCCTGCATCGAGACATGGGGGTAGCGCACCGCGTGCACATTTCGGTAGTGCGTCCCAGCGAGCTTGGGACTGCTGAAATTGCTGCGTGGCATTCCATGCAGCGTAAGTCGCAGTACCTGGCCAGTCCTTTCCTGAGCCCGGAGTTCGCCGTCGCGGTCGGTATGTTCCGGTCCAGCGCCCGGGTGGCTGTGCTCGCCGACGGGCCCCAGCTCGCCGGGTTTTTCCCGTTCGAGAAACGCAAGCTTGGCGTCGGGGTGCCGATAGGCGCCGGGCTGACGGATTTCCAGGGTCTTGTTCATGCGCCTGGTGCCGATTGGGAGCCGCGGCAGCTGCTGCGTGCCTGCGGCATCTCCGTGTGGCAGTTCGATCACCTGCTGTCCGGCCAGCGGCCCTTCGAGCCTTACCAGTCGACCCTGGTTCCCTCGCCGGTCATGGACCTGAGCGGGGGATTCGACGTCTACCGCGAGAAGCTCAGGGTCCGGTCGCACTCGTTCTACCGGACGATGGCCTACAAGGCGCGCAAGCTCGGGCGCGACAGGGGCGAGGTCCGCTTCGTCCTGGACGCACCGGACACCGTCGCTCTGCGCAGGCTCATGGCCTGGAAATCGGACCAGTACCGCAGGACCGGCCGCATCGACCGCTTCAGCCAGCCGTGGGTCGTCGATCTGGTCGACTACCTGCTGAACGTCCGCGGCGGCGGATTCAGCAGCGTGCTTTCCTTCCTCTACGCCGGCGACGAGCCGGTCGCCGGGCACCTCGGGCTTCGCTTCGATCGCGTCCTGACCGGCTGGTTCCCGGCCTACGACAAGAACTTTCACAGCTATTCCCCCGGTCTCCTGCACCACCTGCGGCTGGCCGAGTCGGCTGCCGAGGCTGGCATCCACCGGATCGACATGGGCAAGGGCGCCAAGGACTATAAGGAGACCCTCAAGAGCTGGGATCTGTTCGTCGCCGAGGGCACAGTCGCGGGGCGATCGCCGCTCGCGGGCGCGCATCGATCCCGCAGCACCTTCGCGCACTGGGCCTTCCGCGAGATCAGGAATCGCCCGAAGCTCTTCGCGGCCGCCGACCGCATCCTGTGCACATACGGCCGGGCGCGGAGCTCACTGCGATCGGCCCCGCGCCCGAGCCGCCCTGCTGCCCGTGACGAGCAGCGTCATGGCTCGCAGGCCGGCAGAACATGACCACCCCCGCCGTTCCCTCACGATCTCCCGCGCCGACCTCGCCGCCTGCATGCTCGCGCTGTCCGGCGACCGGGCAACCGTGCGCAGGCAGATCAGCATCGCCAGCTGACGGAACACCGCAGGATGCACTCGGCATGGCCGGGAAGTCGTCAGCGACAATGCGGACCGGTTACCGGAACCACCAGCGCGGGGACCAGCGGGGGCACTCGCAGAGCGCGCAGTCGCTCCCGTGCCGGTAATGCCGGTGCGCGTCGTGATCGTGGCCGCACCGGCACAGCACCCAGCGAGGCGCCGTCACGGCAGTCCCGCGCAGGCTCGGC
>DATJZH010000295.1:0-2565 GCA_035499215.1 Streptosporangiaceae bacterium
GGCCGTTGCCCTCCGAGGCGGCGAGCACCCGGTGCGACGGCGTCTCCAGACCAGCCAACCTCGTACTCAGCGGGCTGTCGGGTCGACAGAGAGCGTCACGCTGAGTGACGCAGAAGCTCGGGGAGAACGCACGCCGAGCCGTTATGATCGGCCATTCCACGTCAAGCGACCGCTTCAAACGGCGTCCAGAATGGTAGATCTGGATGGCCCGACGCCCGTCCTCGAGCCGAGTAGCGACGGATTCGTGGCCTTGGGGGCAGGTGCCGCTTCAGGCAGCCGGGGGGTTCAGGACGAGTGCTTGGCCAGCGCGGTGAGGCGGCGCAGCGATTCGGAGATGACCTGCTGCTGCCCCTCGAGCCGGTGGGCCTCGCGCTCGGGCAGGCTGACGTTCACGTTGATCGAGGTGCCGGTGCCCGCCTCGGCGAGCTGCCAGACGATCTCGATGTCGGAGACCTGGCACGAGATGGTGGCCCGCTCGTTAGCCTGGTCGACCCGCAATTTCTGCGGCATCGGGAAGTCGGGGTACCCGGTCGGCCATTGGGTGAACTCACGGGGGGCGTCTTTGCGCACGGTCTCGATGCCGGTCCACCAGTTCGGGAACCGGGCCGGGTCGAACAGCAGCTTCCACACCTCCTCGACCGGTGCCCGGACCGGGCGCTGAGCGCGAATCCGGGCATCAGGACACCCCGGTGAGCTCGTCCAGCCCGGCCAGTTCGGCGGTGAGGCGGCGCCGCCCGCGGCAGCGGGCCGGGCCGCACTCCCAGCTCCTCGCGCAGCCGGGCACTCACCTCCCGCCCGGCGATCAGCACACCGGCCCGGTCACCGGCCGCGGCGAGCTGCCGCACCAGGCCGGCCGCCGCCTTGTTCAGCGGGTCCAGCTCGCAGCGTAACCGCGACCACCGCGCCGCAGCCGCGGCGTCACCGTCCCGTTCGGCCGTCGCGGACCTGGCCGCCAGCAACTCGGCCAGCTCGGCTCGCAGCTGCCGCCGCGCGGCCTCGGCCTAGTCCTCGGCACATCCCGGCAGCAGCTCGCTGTGGCACAGCGTCGCCGCAGCCGACGCGTCACCAGCGGCGGCGCGGCGTCGGCAGTCGGGAAATCCACCGTGACCTCCTCAAGGCGCAGCCCGGCCAAGGTCCGCGAGGCGATCAGCGCATCGTCACCGGCAGCCCTGCGCAGTGCCCACACGGCAGTACGCAGGTTCGCCCGCGCGGCAGCCGCGGCGCTGCCGGACCACCGCTGGCCCGCCACGGTCTCGCGGTCGTGCGGCCCAGGGCGCAACCGCAACGCAAGGAAAGTGAGCAACCGGCCGACCGGTCGTGGGAGCGAAAGCTGCTCGCCGTCACGTTCCGCGGCCATTCTCCCCAGCAGCCGCCCCGCAGCATTGCCAGCCTCACCTTATATCTCCGTCCCAGGCGCGGCTGTGTCTGGCGTTGACGCTGCGTTGACGCAGCCACAGACGGCGCCTGCTCAAGCTGATGGCTGACAACTCGGCAGCACAGCCGGGTGAACGGTTCGGCATCACTGCCGAAGACGGGAGGCCGTCATGACCATCGACCACAGGGGTAGGCTCGTGAACGCGTGGGCCAGACAGATCGCCCACCGGTGGGGAGGCGGCAATGATCGGCGTTAATGTCACGTTCGACTACTCAGGTGATCTCGACCGGGAGCGCGTGATCAAGGTGGCCGCAGACTCCCGCGGGATGTTCGAGGGCATGCCGGGCCTGCGACTCAAGGTCTATACCTTGGATCAGGAGCGTCAGCGGGCAGCGAACTTTTACGTGTGGGATTCTGAGGAGGCAGCGAAAGGCTTCTTCACTCAGGAACTGCGGGACACGGTGACCAGTCTGTACGGTGTCGCGCCCAGCATCGAGTTCGTGGAGATCGCGGAAATCGTCGACAACGCGCATCCCTAGGCCGAACCAGCAGGCCATACCTAGCCCGCTCATTTTCGTGGCTTTCAGGCCTCGCTGCGACTACCGAAGCAGCCACGCCTGCCATCATCTCGGTTCGGTAGTGACGCATTGAATATCCTCTCGTGCGGCCGACAGGGTCATCCTGGATCGCCAGGCGCTGGCACCTTCATGCCGCACGGGGTCCGTCATCATGACGGCGAAACCGATCGCCAGTCACGGCGCCGAGGGCGAGCGGCGAGAACCCCGGCCAGGACGATCCGGATGCCGCCACTGTCCTCGATCTGGATTCCGGGCCGGAGATGGGCACCAGCCCTGGGTCATCCAACGGTCCGGAACCCGGCAGGCGGGCCATGCCCGGGAACGCCGCGGCGGAGGCGGCCGCCGCGGCCCAGACCGCCAGGGCGCAGGAGGATACGGCTGCCGGGAGCTCCCATCCTCTATTCCGGCATCACGCTGAGCGACGAGAGAGGTGAGGGAGAACGCGCACACTGCCGCCGTTCGGCGCCGCCTACGGCTCATGCAGCATGATCGCGAATGCCGGCCAGAACTGGCCGGTCTGCGTGGCGAGACGAGCGAGGCGCGGGTAGCCGAGCCCGCCCTCGTGCGTCTGCGCTGTGGGCGTTTAATGGCTCATAGCGCCGAAGACAGCCG
>DATJZH010000296.1:0-19958 GCA_035499215.1 Streptosporangiaceae bacterium
CGCTGGCGCGTGCGAAGACGGCTATCGGCTTGCTGTCTGCGTGATACGTAGCTGACGTCCGGCAAGAAGCCACATGGTCTACGCCGGGCCTGCCAGTCCTGTCCGTCCGGAGCCGCTGGTTCTCGGCGCGTGCGGTGTCGAGGTCGGCCTCGGCTCGTCCGGCGCGGATACGGAGGGCGGTACGTGCTTCTTCGAATCTTGGCTTTCCTCTGGCTCCGGGTCACTGCAGTGCGCGAAGGCGAGCTTACGCGGCCAGGATCCTCGCCTTATCGCCGTCTGTAATCTGCGCGACCCCACCCTCTGCTAGCCGTCCTGGTCCTGCTGGCCGTAGCCGCCGTCGTCCTGCTGGCCGTAGCTTTCGTCTTGCGGGCTCATCCGAATCGACCTCCAGGCAATTGGGTCTGCGAACGTTGCAACGCATACCCTTACCCCACTTGCCCAAATCCCGTTCTTACGGGAGAAATGTCCAACGGTCGCCCTGCTCGACTATCGAATGCCGGGCCCGCAGCTTGCCGTCAGCAGGCAGCCCTGACCTCCTACCGCACCGACCCCGGCCATGGTCCCGGTGCTGCAGCAGATGCCGGGGAATGGCATCCCGCTCGGCGAAGTACTGGCTGACTCCGGGTACGCGCACCGCGCTGCCGAGGGCTGGGCCGTGCCGCTGCGCACCGCCGGCGCCCGGCTCATCCAGCTCATCCAGGACCTCACCCGCACGACCTCAGCCCCTGGAGCCCCTGGGGCACTCACGCCGGCGCGGCCATCGCGAACGGCAACCTGTACTGCCCGGCAACCCCCCGCCTGCTGCTGGAACTCGGGCCGCTGGCCCCGCACCGCCACACCCGAGGAGACGCCGCCCGCGACCGCGCACTTGACGCGTCAGCATCACGGCCCTGAGCCCGCAACGCCTTATGCTGGCCCGCGTTCCCCTCGGGCAGCCGCCTTTCCGCCGCCAGCTCCGCCGGGCCCGCAACACGAAACCGGAAACAGGCGTCTTAAAGATCATCTAGAGGTCAGGGAAGCTGCATCTGACCTGCGGTTATGGGGAGCGCGCCTGGAGGGACTCGAACCCCCGGCCGGCTGCTTAGAAGGCAGCTGCTCTATCCAGCTGAGCTACAGGCGCATAGATGTAATTGTGCACGGTGCAGGTGATGCGTGAGCAACGCAGCGTACCGGCTCCCGGCCTACTCCGGCGAACGCTGGCGCCACGTCGTCCTTGCGGGCTGCTGCCGCCGGGTCGCCACAGAACTGCCGGGCGATGCCGAAGACCGCGAAACAGGCCACACGGATCTGATCGCATCTGGCCAGCTCGCAGCTGTTGACACGGCCCGCCGGGAAGTTCAGGATTCACATCGGGATTCCGTCTATCTGGCGTCCCGGAGCCCGGTCCCCGACTGCAAGGGCGGTGAGCCGCAATGACCGCCTGGCTGACCGCCAGCCTGGCGCAGTTCACGGCCTCATGGCAGTTCGCTAGCCACGTCCTGGCCGGCCATTCCGGATCAGGGTCTGCCGGGCTGATGGTGCTGGCCGCTGTTGCCCTGACCGGCATGCTCGCCGCGGTCATCGCCCACGGCGGCAGGATCGCCGCCGAAGTCACCGCCCGCCCGCTGACCGGGCGCGCGATCGCGCTGCAGCGCAAGTCTTGGTGCGCGGTGTTCCAGCGTCAGCTCAATCCCGACGCGCCCGGCCGTGCGCGGCCCAGGGCTCCGTCGGCTGCCCCGGCGGCCGCCTGACGTTCGGCCTTCTTCCTGGCACGCCCTTCCCGGCCCGGCTCTGCTCGCACGGCTCTCTTGCTGCGACAGTTCTGCTCGCCGGGCCGCCGCGCGAGCATGCTTGCCCGGTGCCGGGCCTGTCAGTGGCACGGCGCTGCGGCTGCTTCCAGCTGTCATCAGATTCTGGGCCCGCTGGAGGGGTATCCGTCATGCTTGCTGTTCTGGGCGCCGGAGTCGGCGTCGCGTATCACATTGTCTCTGCTGCCGGCCAGCTGCTCACGCCGCTGGCCGGCAGCCTCGCCACGGCTGCCGCGATAGTCGCGTTCACGCTGGTCATCCGGCTGCTGCTGCTCCCGCTCAGTTACTATGCCCAGCGGGGCCAGGCCAGCCAGGCCCGGCTGCTGCCGCAGGTCAGGGTGCTCCAGCAGCGTCATGCCGGGGACCCGGACCGGCTGCGGCGCGAGCTCGCGGCGCTGCGGCAGCGGGAGGGCACCGGACTCTTCGCCGGCTGCCTTCCGCTGCTGCTGCAGCTGCCGTTTTTCAGCGTCACGTACCGGCTGTTCGCGTCCAGGTCAGTGGCGGGCCGCCCGAACGGCTTGCTCAGGCACAACTTGCTCGGAGCGCCGCTCGGCATGCACTGGCTGACCAGCCCCGGTCCGGTGAGCGCGGACGGGCTGGTTTTCGGTGCCCTCTTCCTGCTGCTGGCAGTTGTCGGCTGGGCGACGGCACGCGCGGCGCGCTCGCGCCAGCCGGACCAGCCGGCCATGAGCATCGGCGGCGGCCAGGCCGGCGGCGCGTCGGCCGCGGCGACCCGTTTCGTCGCGAGGATCTTGCCGTATTCCACGATAGTGATCGCCGCCTTCGTGCCGCTGGCCGCAGGTCTGTACCTGCTCACCACCACGACCTGGACGGTGACCGAGCGCAGGCTTCTGCGCCGCAAGGTCACACAGATCAGCGAGCCGAAACCGCCGCGGCGCGGCCGCGCAACTGCTGGCCGCAGTTTCGGCGGTTCGGCATGATGAAATAAGCAGCTGGCCGGCCGGCGGCCGCGAGGCCGCCGGCGCGGGCTGTCGGCAGTTCCGGGTAGCGTCGCGACAGTGGAGGTAGATATGCATCAGCCGTCCTTCCCGCACCTCGCGAGCACTGATCCTGAGATCGCGGGCCTGATCGAGGGCGAGGCACGGCGCGAGTTCGAGAAGATCCGCCTGATCCCGTCGGAGAACTACGTGTCGCTGGCCGTCCTCGAGGCGTCTGGCACGGTACTGACGAACAAGTATTCGGAAGGTTACCCGGGGCGCCGCTACTACGAAGGCCAGCAGTTCATCGACCCGATCGAGACGATCGCAATGCAGCGGGCGCAGGCGCTGTTCGGCGTCGACCACGCCAACGTCCAGCCGTACTCAGGCTCGCCCGCTAACCTGGCCGTCTATCTCGCGTTCGTCCAGCCGGGCGATACCGTGATGGGAATGGCGCTGCCGATGGGCGGGCACCTGACCCATGGCTGGCCGGTGTCGGCCACCGGGAAGTGGTTTAGGTCCGTGCAGTATGGAGTCCGGGCCGACACCGGCAGGGTGGACCTCGACGAGGTCCGCGACATGGCCCTCCGGGAGCGCCCGAAGATCATCTTTTGTGGCGGCACGGCTGTACCGCGCACGATAGACTTCCCGGCCTTCGCGCAGATCGCCGCCGAGGCCGGAGCGGTGCTTGTCGCCGACATTGCGCACATCTGCGGCCTCGTCGCCGGCGGTGCGCACCCGAGCCCCGTCGGGCATGCCCCGGTGATCACGACGACCACGCACAAGACCCTCCGCGGGCCGCGCGGTGCGATGATCATGTCCACTGCCGAGCACGCTGCCGCGCTGGACAAGGCGGTATTCCCAGGCTTGCAGGGCGGCCCGCACAACCACACAACAGCGGCCATCGCGGTAGCGCTGCGGGAGGCGGCCCAGCCGGCGTTCAGCGACTACGTCCACCAGGTGGTAGCCAATGCCAGGGCGCTCGCCGAGGCGCTGACCGAGCGTGGTTACAGCCTGGTCTCGGGCGGCACAGACAACCACCTCATCCTGCTGGACCTCACGCCGCAGCAGATCGCCGGCAAGCCGGCAGCCAAGGCGCTGGACCGGGCCGGAATCGAGGTTAATTACAACACGGTGCCGTTCGACCCGCGCAAGCCGTTCGACCCGTCCGGCCTGCGGATCGGCACGCCGGCCATTACCACCCGCGGCCTGCGCGAGGAGCACATGGCGCAGGTCGCCGCCTGGATGGACGGCGCGATCATCGCCGCGCTGAAAGACGACGATGAGGTCATCGGACGGATCGTTGCCGAGGTGCGGGAACTGCTGGCGGGATTCCCGATGCCGGGCTGGCAACCGCAAGCCTGACCCGAGCGACGCCCGCACGGAACGGGCGTCCCGGCCCTCAGGGCACGACCGGAGTGGCGTGGGCTCTGATCACCCCGTCATTCGCTGATAGTTCCGATCCGCACAGTTGCGACTAGCGTAGAACGAATGTATGTTCGATAGTGAGAGTGCTGCCTGCTTCCCCGGGCAGCTGGCAGCCCGATCGGGCGCGCGGCGCGGGAAGAGCAGGCTGGAAGTGAGCAGGGTAGGACCGGAGCCCGTGGGCGTGTGGCTGCGTGACGGCAAGCCAGCCCGTTTTGTCTGGCGCGGCCGGCTGTATACGGTCCTCGCCGTATTAGACCGGTGGACGGCGAGCCATCCGCGGCCGGTGCCGGGTGCGGCCGGGGACGCGCCCGCGGCAGTCCGGGAATCGCAGTCGTCCCCGCGCCAGGAGCCGCAGTCGCCCATCGCGCGCGAGTACTGGCGGGTGGAAGCGTCGCCGGGGAAGAACGTTCCGCCGGCCCCTTATGAATTGCGGCATGAGCTTGCGACAGACCGGTGGCTGCTGTCGCGCGGCTGGCGGCAATGACGATTCGCCAAAGCAGAATGTTATCTGTCGCGGCGAGTCGCGCAGTCGTGGACATCGGCGGCAGATAATCTAATTTCCCTGAGCACCACGGTCGCGGGACGCCTCTGCTGGCTGCTAAAAAAACCAAACCGGGAATTATGCGGAGTCTGCCGTCATGTTCCCGCGGCCGCTTGATCCACATGTGCTATCGCATTACCGCGATTTGCGGTGGAGCCGGTGCCGGCGCCCTGTAGGGGACAGGGCGGTAATACGGGGGAGGATATCGCTGATCATGTATTTCGGAAACTTAGCTGCATTGTCGGCGTGCCTGGGGCGGCCGCCCCGTCGTCAGTCGGCCGCGTGGGCACTGCCGTGGCCCGCAGCAAAGAGCGGATCCGGCGCCGCTCGTCGGGCTAGCCGCTGACGTTCCCGGCCCCGCCGAGCCGGCAGGCAACCGGCATCACCTCTTACTGGCGCGATCGTGCACGTCGGCCTGCAGTACCTAATGCGGTATCCGGCCAGCGGCCTATCCGGCAGGCAGCCGCAGCGCGCCCGACCCAGTCCGGCGATGTCGGCATCCGAGTCAAATCACGAGGCGGTACTCAGCATGCTCGCAAGACAGCTGGCACAGATGGCGCGGCAGGGATGCGCGGCGGCGGCAGGCGCGATTCTCGCGGCGGGTGCGCTGATTCCGGCGGGTGCGGTGCTGCCGGCGGGCGCGCTCCCGGCGGGCGCAGTGCTCGGGGCAGGGGCAGTGCTCGGGGCGGGTGCCGCGCTTGGGGCGGGTGCCGCGCTTGCCGTCGAGCCGACGCCCGCGCGGGCCGCAGTCGCGCCGCCGCGGGCCAGCACCACAGCGACTGCGGCCCGCGAGCTGAAGCTGGTCTCCTACCGGGGCTACACGTTCAGGATCCCGCGCTCATGGCCGATCATCAACCTGGCCGCAAGTCCGCACCACTGCGTGCGGTTCGACGAGCATGCGGTGTACCTGGGCGCCCCCGGCGCCGATCAGTCCTGCCCGAGCTGGCTGGTCGGCACGACTGAGGCCGTGCTGATTCAGCCCGGCGCGGCCGGGGCTGCCCGCACCTCCGTCGAGGACCCGACGTCGAGAGAGATCTCCGTAACCGCGCACCGGATCAGCGTCACCGCGACATTTGACGCTGATCCGACAGTGGTGGACAGGATCCTGGCGAGCGCCTCGCTGCCGGCGCCGCTGATCAGGACGCCGAATCCGGCGAGCGTCGCCGCGGGCGGCACGCCGGGCGGAGCCGCCGCCGGGCCGGCGGCGGATGCGTGGGCCACCGGGGTCGCCACCGTCGACGATCAGGGGCACGGGTCACCGAGCGGGCCGCGGCCAGTGACCGCGCCGGTGCTTCCCGCCCAGGTGGCCGATTACCATGGCCAGGGCTTTGACTCGTGCGCCGCGCCGAGCCGGGCATACATGCGCGCCTGGTGGCGGTCATCGCCATACGGGGCAGTCGGCGTCTACATCGGCGGCGCGGACCGGGCCTGTGCCCAGCCGAATCTGACGGCCGGCTGGATCCGCCAGCAGGCCGCGGTCGGCTGGCATTTCATGCCGCTGTATGTGGGACCGCAGGCGGAGTTCGGCGAGCTGAACTCGCCAGCGCACCAGGGCGGCAGCGCTGCCGCCGATGCGGTGGCCCAGGCTGAGCGGCTGGGCTTCGGGCCTGCCACGCCGATCTACTACGACATGGAGGCTTACCCGCCCGGCCAGTCCGCCGCGGCGCTGCGGTTCCTGTCGGCGTGGACGAGCAGCGTGCACAGCCTGGGCTTTCTCTCTGGCGTCTACAGCAGCTCAAGCTCCGGGATATCCGATCTGGCTCACCATTACGCCGACCATGGCTTTGCGATGCCCGATGCCGTCTACGACGCGCTGTGGAATGGCACGGCGAACACGGCGGACCCGGTGTACCAGCCCGGCGACTGGGCGGATCACCAGCGGCTGCATCAATACAGCGGCAACCTGGTCCAGACATATGGCGGCGACAGCATCGACCTCGATCAGGATTACCTGAACGTGGAGCTGCCAGATCCCGGCGGTACCTTCCAGGCTTCGGCGGCGGTGACGCGGCCGGACACCGCAGTGGATGTGTTCTACCGCGGCGCGGACAACAGCCTCTGGCGCGACATGTACTCACCCCGGAGGGGATGGTCGGCGCGGGTCGACATGGGCGGGACAGTCACCTCGGCGCCGACGGCGGTCATCCCCGGAGCCGGCGGTCTTGACGTCTTCTACCGGGGCGCGGGCGGCTACTTGTGGCAGGTTGGCTTCCGGCCGGGCGCGGGCTGGAGCAGCCCGCGCCGGCTCACGATGATGGGCGTGATCGGCGGCCCGCCGAAAGCGGTGGCGCAGGCCAACGGGGTCATCGACGTCTTCTGGAAGGGATCCGCTGACGATCACCTGTGGCACGGCCAGTTCAGCCCGGGGCAGGGTTGGACCGGACCGCAGGGTCTGGGCGGCCGGCTGGCGTCCGCTCCGTCACCGGCCGAGTCGTCGCCTGGTGCGGTCGCGGTCTTCTGGCGGGCCGCCAACCGCACTCTGTGGCAGGTCACACGGCGACCTGGCGGCAGCTGGAGCAGGGCGTCCAGCCTGGGCATGGGCCCGCTCGACGGTTCCCCGCTCGCGACGGCACAGCCTGACGGCGAGATCGAGGTGTTCTGGCGGGGCACCGACGCCCATCACGTCTGGGCCGCCTTCCGGAGTCCGCGCGGGCGCTGGAGCGGTCCCCATAGCCTGGGCGGCCGCGTCTTTGACGCGCCCTGGCCGACCAGCGCCGGCGGGACTGTGCGGGTTTTCTGGCGGGGCCCGAAGGCCAGCATGCGGGCGGTGCGGCGGCTAGCGCACGGCTGGGGGACGCCGGTCAGGATCCCCATCGGATCGGTGGAAGCCGGGCCGTTCGCGGCTGTCGGAACCCCCGGAGGTCCGGTCGCAGTGTTCTGGAAGGGCAGCGCCGGCGCTCTCTGGTCGTCGATGCTGGGCCGCGACGGCCGATGGACGGCCCCGCACAGCCTGGGCGGCCCGGTGGGATGACAGAGCGGGGATGCCGGCGGCCCTGGACCCGGCCGGGCCGATCCAGGGCCGCGTGCCAGGGCTAGTTGCTGATCTTGCTGGCTGTCCTGCGCCACTGGATCGTCGGCAGCATCGCCTCGGCACGTACCCGGTGGGCGTACCGCTTGGTGATCTCGAACAGCGACTCGATCAGGGTGTCGGACAGCAGGTGGGGCTCCAGGCCCAGTTCGACCAGGCCGGAGTGCACCACGTTGTAGTGGTGGTTCTCCAGCTCGACGCGCGGGTTGTCGAGGTGCTCGATCTGTACCGAGTCCGGGCTGACCTTGGCGATCGTCTCGGCCATCTGCGTGACCGACAGTGATTGCGTCATCTGGTTGAAGACCCGGAACTCGCCGCGCTGAGCCGGGTTCTCGCACGCCAGCTGCAGGCACCGGACAGTGTCCCTGATCTCGATGATGCCGCGGGTCTGGGTGCCATTCCCGTACACCGTCAGCGGCTGGCCTAGTACCGACTGGATGACGAACCGGTTCAGCACCGTGCCGAACACGGCATCGTAGTCGTATCTGGTGGCGAGCCGGTCGTCCTTGGCCGTCTCCGCGGTCTGCTGGCCGTACACCACGCCCTGGTTGAGATCAGTGGCGCGCAGGCCCCAGATGCGGCAGGCGAACTCGATGTTATGGCTGTCGTGCACTTTGGACAGGTGGTAGAAGGAGCCGGGCCGCTTGGGGAACAGCACGCGATCCGTCCGGCCCTTGTGCTCGATCTCGATCCAGCCCTCTTCGATATCGATGTTGGGCGTCCCGTACTCGCCCATGGTGCCGAGTTTGACCAGGTGTATGCCCGGGTTGATCTCGGCGATCGCGTACAGGACGTTAAGGTTGCCGACCACGTTGTTGGTCTGGGTGTAGACGGCGTGCTTGCGGTCGACCATCGAGTAAGGCGCGGCGCGCTGCTCGGCGAAGTGCACGATCGCCTCCGGCTCGAAGTCCCGCACCATCTGGTAGGTGAACTCCGCGTCGCACAGGTCGCCGATGTAGCTGCCGATGGTCTTGCCGGTCAGCTCGTGCCAGGCGCTGACGCGTGTCTGCAGCGACTCGATCGGCACGAGGCTGCCCACACCCATCTCGTAGTCGTATCCGCGCCGCGCAAAGTTGTCGGCGACGGCGACGTCGTGCCCGACTTCCGATAGATGGAGCGCCGTTGGCCAACCGAGGTAGCCGTCTCCGCCCAACACCAAGATCTTCATGATCTTGCTCCGCCTTCCCGTCTGTGGCTGTCGTTGATTTATACATGACCTGGATGATCACGGCACGGACATTGCCAGAGTCGTCTGGCGGCGGCGCCGCCACCCCCGGCGCGCCCGCCATGATCACCGGTCAAGCCGCCGACCTGGACGTCTGTCGTGTCCTGAGCCCGGCGTGGGCTCCCGTACTGTATACCTGTCTTATTGCCCCGCAGGCCTTCGTCACCCAGGGACGGCCATGACGCTGGTAGCACCGAAGATCGTCAGAGCCGCATGGCGGCTGGTTCCCGCGCCGCTGCGCGACTGGCTGCGCGGCAGCACCGGCAGGCAGTTCGTGCGGTTCGTCCCGGTCTCCGTAGCCGCTCTGGCGGCGAGCGAGATCACGCTGGCGGTCCTGGTCGGTGTCGCGCATGTCACCGCCGGTTTGTCGGGGGTCATCGCCTCGATAGTCGGCGCGGCAGTCAGCTACGTGCTGAGCCGCTGGGCGTGGCACCGCACGGGCAAGCCGCATGTGCTGAAGGAGACGCTGCCGTTCTGGGCCGTGTCCGCCGGCGCCTGGCTCGTGCTGGGCCTGGCCAGTCACTACGCGAGCGTCTGGGCCAAATCCATGGGCATGAGCCACACGCAGCAGACGCTCTTCGTGGCGGCGGCCTACTTCATGGCGAACTGCGTCACGTTCGTCACCAGGTTTGCGATCTTCCACTACTTGCTCTTCGCCGACCGCGGGTCCGTGCGGCGGCTCGCCGAGCCCGTCGATGCCGCCGATTCGGTGGCGTTCGCGCTGGCAGCGGAAGCAGCCGGATCGGCCGCGGCCAGCGGCTCGGCTCCCGTCGGTGCAATGGTGGATGACCCGGCCGCCGCTGACCCGGCTGCGGAGCCGCCAGTGCGACGCTGACGCTCGCGCCACCAAGTCCCGCCGATGACCCCGGCGAAGCGCAGTCCGTAGAAGACGTTGTTGCCCTTCTTGCTCTTGCCGACCTGGCGCTTGTGGATAGTGGCCGGTCGCTCCGCGACGCGGTAGCCGTGCGCAATCACGCCGATCAGCAGCTCGGCGGCCTGGTACTGGGGCTGCTCAAGCAGGACAGCCCCGGTGACCTCGGCCCGCATCGCCCGGAGCCCGAACGTGCTGTCGCTGATCTGCTGCCCGGTCAGGATGCTGATCGTCAGCGCGAAGACCCGGACGCCCAGCCGGCGCACCGGGTCCTTCGTCTCCTCGCTGCCAAGTCGCCGGGAGCCCGTGACGAAGTCGGCCTGGCCGGCCAGGATCGGCTCGAGCAGTTGCTCGATCTCGGCCGGGTTGTACTGGCCGTCGGCGTCCGTCGTGACGATGTATTCCGCGCCGCCCTCGCGGGCAAGTCGGTAGCCCAGCCGCAGCGCGGCACCCTGGCCCCGGTTCACCGGCACGTCGCAGACAAGCGCGCCCGCGGCGTCGGCCTCCTTGACGGTGCCGTCCATGCCCCCGTCGGATACCACGATCTTGGCGACGGCCAGGCCTGACACGATGTCCGGCAGCGCCTCGATGACCGGGCCGATCGCTCCCTCCTCGTTGTAGGCGGCGATCACGATGGCCACCGGCGGCAGCGAAGTCGCCCTGGCCCCGTAATGCTGGATGAAAGCGCGGCGGGCCGCGCTGTCGATGGCCTCGTCATCGACGTGGGGGACGGTCACTGTACTGCCTCCGAGGAATCTGGCCATACGCCGGTGCGGCCGGACTTGAGGTCGTCCAGCGGTTTGCAGCCAAGCGCGCGGGCTGCCGGGATGTCGACGATGACGTCCGACATCTTGCCCGGCCTCGGCGGGACGTTCTCGGGGCCGGTTACCGCGCGCACCAGGCGCCGCCCGACGAAGCCGGTCCCGCCGGTCACGCGTACCAGGGAAACACCCTCATTCCCCATGGATGCTCCATTCGTGCGGTTAGCTACCTTTATCTGCATTTTGTACATCGTCAAAGCGAGCCCTGCCGGGCGGCCAGCCGCATGACCACAGCTGGAAATGGCGATGTGGTCGCGTGGACGGCGAGACGCGGTGGGCCGCTGTCGCGTGAGGTGACCGCTCGATACAGTCCCGACCGGCACTCCGGCCCGCTATCCCGTGGAACCCTGCCCGCCGGGTAGCAGGCCGGGACGTGCGTGGTCAGTGTATCGGCGCACCAGGACTCGGTGGCCCTAATAGGCGGCGTGGCGTCGCAGCGGCTCGATGCGCCGGCCTGGATGCGGGCTGGTGTGGCATGCTGAGACCCCGGCGGCGCTGGGACGCTCTTTCGAGAATGCGGCCCGTAGCGGCCGTCGCGGGAACTCACCGTCAGTCCGGAGGGTGATTGCATGGTGACATGGCCGAGCGAGGAGCCCGCCGACAACCAGGCGAACGAGGAAGCAGAGTCATACCGGATCCTCCGGTCTCGTATCGACTTGTCGCGGCTGCCGAAGTTCAGCCGCGATGTCACTGAGCGGGTTATCCACGCTAGCGCGGACTTTGACTACGCCACTGACCTGGTCTGCGATGAGCAGTCGATGGCGGCGGGCGTGGCTGCGCTGGCGGCGGGAGCGCCGGTGATCGCCGACGTGGCGATGGTCGCGGCCGGGATCTCTGGCCGCCCGGTGATCTGCAAGATTAACGAGCCGCTCACCCATCGGCTGGCCAGGACAGCGGGGATCGCCCGAGCGGCGGCCGCGGTGCGCCTGGCTTTCGGCGAGGCGGGTGCGGGCGCGATCTGGGTGATCGGCGGGGAGGCGACCGCCCTGCACGAACTGCTGACCAGGGGCGTGGAGCCAGCGTTCGTCATCGGGTTGCCCGTCGGTTTCGTCGGTGCCGCTGAGGCCAAGGACGCCTTGCGCGCCAGCGAGCTGCGGTCGCTGACCAACGTCTCCGAGAAAGGCGGCGCGGTAGTGGCGGCCGCCGCGTTCGACGCGCTGCTGCGCTCTGCCGTGGCCATCAGGGCGTCGCAGCCCGGCGGTAGCGGGGAAGCCGCGATGACCGGGGACGGCACCGGCTGGTGATGGCTGAGACTGCATGTCATTTTGGCATCGCTGATCATGATGGCAGCGGTGCCGCGAGGTCACCTGAGAGGATGCTGTAGACCTGCTGGATGATCACGGCAGACCGCGCCGCCCGAGACCACGTCATACGGTCGGCGCCGGGTCAGCCTGACTCAGGCCGCAGGCCCGGCCATCCCGCCTGAGTCATTGCCGCGATGGCGCGCGGTGATCCTTCCGGCGGGCGCGCACGCGCGGTAACTCCCGTTTCGGGGTTGCAGCCGGTAATCTTCCCTGGCGGCGCACAATTATCCCAAGACCAGATACGGTCGCCCAGGAGGTACGACAGGCGGGCATCCCCGGCGCGGCCGGGAAGGATGACTGAGGGAAGGCATGACTGAGGGAAGGGGCGTGACTGCCGCATCGGTCCGCTTGGACGCCGAAGCGGGTTCTGCGCCTGTCCCCGAGCCGGCTCAGAGCCAGTCCGGCGCCGGCGGGCAATCGGGCGTGCTGCCCGGACGCCGATCGTCATGCCCCGGCCAGTTTGAGCCCGGCGGCCAGCCTGACCCTGGCGGCCAGCCTGAGCCCGGCGGCCAGCCTGAGCCCGGTGTCCGCCCGGTGCCGGTCGGCCGACCTGTGCGAGGCGGTCGGCATGAGTCCGGCAGCGAGCGCGCGTCCGGCGGCCGCAAGTCCGGCGGTCAGCGCAAGTCCGGCGGCCAGCCCGGCCCTGGCCAGGACAAGTCCGCCGCCGACGAGCAGAGCGCCGCGGCCGGCAATGCGCCGCTGACGGAGCCGCACGTCCGGGTTGATGCCCGCAAGCTCGAGTCAGCGCTGCTGGCACTGCGCCACCCGATCGTCAGCGCGCCGATGACCCTGGCGGCTCCCGGCGTCGAACAGGCCAGAGCTGAGCGGCGGAAGCTGCTCAGCCAGATCGACGACTACTTGCTGCCAAGGCTGCGCCAGTCCGGTGCGCCCATCCTGGTGGCGCTGGTCGGATCGACAGGCGCTGGCAAATCGACGCTGATTAACAGCCTGGTCGGCAAGCAGGTAAGCGCCACGGGCATCCGCAGGCCGACGACGAACAGCCCGGTGCTGGCCTGTCATCCCGCCGACACGCACTGGTTCGCGGAGAACATCTTTCTGCCCACGCTGCCCAGAGTCCGCCAGCATGGCCTGGCTATGCCCGGCCGGGACGGACTGCTCGTGCTGGCAGAGAGCGAAGGAATGCCCAGGGGCGTCGCCCTGCTCGACACGCCGGACATCGACTCGGTTGTCCAGGCGCACCGGGAATTCGCCCACCAGTTCCTCGATGCTTCGGATCTGTGGCTGTTCATGACCTCGGCACGACGGTACGCCGACGCTGCGGTCTGGGAACTGCTGCAGGAGGCGCGCGGCAGGGCCGCTGCCCTGGCTATCGTGCTGTCCCGGGTCCCGCCCGGGTCGGCGGCCGAGCTGACGGCCCATTTTGACGCGCTGCTCGACGCCAACGGACTGACCGGCATGCAGCGCTTCATGATCCCCGAGACCGCGGTCACCGACGCCCGGCTGCCCGCCCAGGTCTCCCGCCCGTTGCGACTGTGGCTGGAGGAAACGACGGCGCGGGAGGGCCGGCGCGTTGCAGTCCTGACCCAGACCATGGCCGGGATGCTCGACACATTCCGCGGCAGGATTCCGGCGCTCGCCGAGCAGGTGGAACTGCAGCTGACCGCGGGAGCGGCACTGCGGTCCGCGGTTGCGGGCGCCTATGACGCCGGGCTGGCCGAGCTGGACGAGGCGACGCGGAGCGGATTGCTGCTGCGCGGCGAGATACTCGCGCGCTGGCAGGACTTTGCCGGCACCGGAGATCTGCTGCGGACTCTTCAGCTGCGACGCAGCAGCAGCCCGCGCCGATCCGGGAGGCGGGCCATCCCGGTCCGCGCTCAGGAGCTGAAGGACGCGATCCGCGTCGGCATCCAGGCGCTGGTTGCGTCCACAGCCGACCGCGCCGCTCTGGAGACGGTTTCCCGCTGGCAGCGAGATCCGGCCGGGAAGGCGCTGCTGGCCGGGGCCGGCCACACGAATTCCGCCCGCCTGCCGCACTTGCCGTCATACCCGTCGCCGTTCGGAAACGGCTGCGATCCCGGCATAGCAGCGGCTCCTGGCCAGGCCCGGCGGGCCGGGCCAGCCGGGGCGGCAGCCCTGGCGCGATCATCGCCGGATCTTGCGCGCAGATCCGCCTGGGCCATCAGCGCGTGGCAAGATCATGTGATCCATCTGGTACACGCCGAGAACGTCACGAAGCGTTCAATCGCACGCGTCGTGTCCTTCGACGACGAGTCGCTGGCGCTGGTGCTGACGATCGGCGTGCTGGGCTACGGCGCTGGCGACGTGGCCGCAGGCGAGGGCGCGAGCCCGGCCGTGCCGCAGCGGCTGCTTACCTCGCTCTTCGGGGCTGGCCTGCTGCGCGACATCGGCGCGCGGGCCCGGCTTGACCTGCACGACAGGATCAGCCCGCTGTTTGCGGAGGAAATGCTGCGGTTCACCGAGATCGTCGGTCGGGCGGGCGCCCCTGATGAGTCCGTGCCTGCAGAGCTTTACCAGGCCAGCTACCTGCTGGAGACCGCCCGATGACGGGTGGCTGGCCGGCTGGGACCGGCCACGCCAGGGGGGGCGGCCAGACGGGCACGGCAGGAATCGGCGAGGTATCGGGGACCGGCACGGCTAGAACCGGCGAGGTATCAGGGACCGGCGCGGCGGCCCGTGATCCGGGCGCGGGCGCGCGCGGGGCTGGCCGGCCGGGGGCCGGCAGGCTGCCCTGGGAATCATCGGCTGCGGTGCCGCAGCGATCCGAACACGCTCCCGCGCGCCCGGCCGTCCCGCACGTTGCTGCCCGGCTCACTGCACTCGCCCGGCTCGTGCAGATTGCCGCAGCAAGGGCGAGCGGCGGGTTCAGCCCAAGACTGCTGCGCGATGCTGCGGACCTGCTGGCCCGCGCTGGTGAGCGGCTGCGGCTGTCCGCCGAGCACACCGTCGTGGCACTGGCAGGCGGCACGGGCAGTGGCAAATCGTCACTGTTCAACCGGCTGGCCGGCGCCGATTTCTCGATGGTGGGCGTCACCCGCCCGGTCACCACCGACCCGCACGCGTGCGTATGGGGGATCCTGGGCTCGGGCCCGCTCCTTGAGTGGCTCAGCGTGCCGCGCCGGTACCGATATGCACGGGCCAGCGCGCTCGGTAGCGGCGAGCAGTCGCTGACCGGGCTGGTGCTGCTGGACCTGCCTGACCACGACACGGTGCTGACCCACGCGTCCGGCCTGGTCGACCGGCTGGTCGGCCTTGCCGACCTGATGGTCTGGGTCCTGGATCCGCAGAAGTATGCAGACGCGGCGGTGCACCGGCGCTTCCTGGTGCCGATGGCCGGCCACTCCGACGTGCTCGCGGTGGTGCTGAACCAGTCGGATCTGCTGAGCCCTGCCCAGATCGAGGACTGCATCGGTGATCTGCGCAGGCTGCTGGACTCCGAGGGCCTGCACGAAGTGCAGATCCTCGTCACGTCGGCTGCCACCGGCGCCGGGCTGCCGGAGTTGCGCAAGTTGCTCGCGGATGCGGTATCGGCGCGCCAGGCCGCGAGCGCGCGGATCTCGGCCGACATTGACGCCATCGTGAGGCGGTTCGAGCCCTATGCGGGTGATCCGGCGCGGCAAGCTGACATCCCAGCAGGCGCCGCGGAGCGGCTGGTCGAGGCATTCGAGCGCGCGGCGGGCGTTGCCGCCGTGGGTGACGCGCTGGGCAGCGCGCGCGAGCTCAGGGCCGTGGACTACGTCGGCTGGCCGGTGGCCGGGGTCACCGAGCGATTGACCGGGCGGGACCCGCTCCGCAAGGCCAGGCTCGGCCAGCTGTGGGCGGAGCTGCGGAGCGTGACGGCGGGGCCGTCCGGTGTCCAGCAAGCGGAAATCGACAACGCACTCAGTGACCTCGCCGACGAGATCGCGCGGCCGCTTCCAGCGCCGTGGTCGCAGACGTCCCGCGCCGCGGTCCGGTCCAGGGCGCAGGAGATTCCCGGTGCGCTCGGCTCCGGCATGGGCGAGGCTCTGCCAGCTGACAACAAGCCTGTGCGCTGGTGGCGGCTGGTGGGCGCCTGGCAGGGCCTGCTGCTCGGCGGCGTGATCCTCGGGCTGGCATGGATGGTGGCCATCCTGGCCTTCGGCGTATTCCACCTGGGCGGCAGCGTGCCGCGGCTGCTCGGCGACGTCTCCCTGCTGGCGTGGATTGCGGTCATGATCGCCGCTTTGCTGCTGCTCGGCTGGCTCACGGCGTCTGCCTGCATGAATCAGGTCAGCGCGGCTGCCGGGCGGGAGGTCGCCCAGTTCGCCGACCTGATGCGGGGCAAGATCGTCGCGGTGTCCCGCGATCTGGTGATCATGCCCGCCGAGCAGGAGCTTGCTGAGCTCGACCGGTTCCGGGAGGAACTGCGGATCGCGTCCGGCCGCTCCGGCAGGACTGGCTGAGATCGCCGCGTTAGCTGTAATGTTGTAATCCTCAGCTGACGAGGAGGAAACATGGCAGCTGACGCGCCTCTGGATGCGTACTCGGCCGTGGTCGTCGGCGTGGCTGCGGAGCTGACGCCGAAGGTTGCCTGCCTGCGCGTGCCGCGGGCGGGATCACGGGGCGGCGGTGAGGGCCTGGGGTCGGCCGTCGTCTACACTACCGATGGCTTCCTACTGACCAACGCCCACGTGGTGGGGCGCGCCGGTGGCGGGACGGCGCTGTTCTCCGACGGCAGCAGCGCGCCCTTTACCGTGGTGGGCTCCGATCCGCTCTCCGACCTTGCCGTTGTCAGGGCGGCCGGCCGGACACCGCCGCCGGCCGACCTCGGCGAGGCAGACGAGCTCGTAGTCGGTCAGCTCGTCGTCGCCGTCGGCAGCCCGCTCGGCCTCGCTGGATCGGTGACTGCGGGCGTCGTCAGCGCGCTCGGGCGGTCGCTGCCGACGCGCAGCGGCTCGGCCGCCCGGCTGGTGGAAGATGTCATCCAGACCGACGCTGCGCTCAACCCGGGGAATTCGGGCGGCGCGCTGGCCGATGCGCGCTCGCGAGTGGTCGGCATTAACACGGCGGTGGCGGGAGTCGGCCTGGGCCTCGCGGTCCCGGTCAACGCCACCAGCCGCCGGATCATCTCCGCGCTGATGGCCAGCGGCCGGGTCCGGCGCGCTTATCTCGGTATTGTCAGCATTCCGGCCCCGCTGCCCGCGCCAGTGGCCGAAAGGCTCGGCCGCAGCAGCGCGCTGCGCGTGGCCGAGGTCGTAGCCGGCGGGCCGGCCGCGCGGGCCGGCCTGCGTGCCGGTGATCTGCTGCTGAGCGCGGCGGACCAGCCGGTGGCGGCGGCCCAGGATCTGCAGCGGCTGATGTTTGGCGAGGCAATCGGCCGTCCGCTGGCGATCACGGTCATGCGCAACGGGGCGCTGGTGGACGTCATCGCCGAGCCGGCCGAGCTGATCGCGGCCTGACCCGGCCTCGCCAGCGGGTCCCAGTGAGCCGATGCCGCCGCGGGCTCCCATCCCGCTGCGGACGCGCATGTTCTCATATCCGCGCACTTCAGGCGTGACGGCTGTGCACAGGTGCCGGGCCGGCTGGCCTGACCTTCCACAGGCACGGCCGTCACGGTCGCGCGCGGACGCACGCGTTGCGATCTTTGACTGAGCAGGAGGCGGCAGGTGCCGCCGCAGCGACGGTCACGGCGCGAGCCTCGCGTCCGGCCGCTGCGCTCATGCCAGTTCCGCTCACATCACCCCTGGAGGATCGCGATGTTCAACGAGGCGCAAGTCAGCATGACCGGCTATGTGGCTACCCAGCCCAGGTGGCGGGGGTTGGGCACGCCGAGCCCGAATGTGACCATGCGAGTGGCCTGGACGCCGCGGCGGCTGGACAGGGCAACGGGCGAGTGGGCGGACGGGCACACGTCGTACGTGTCAGTGTTCTGCTGGCGCAAGCTCGCGGAGAATGCCGCGACGTGCCTGCGGAAGGGCGACCCGGTGGTAGTCAAGGGGCGCCTGACGGTGCGCGACTATAACGATAAGGACGGCGCGGTGCGGACCGCGGTCGAGGTGGACGCCAGCTCGGTGGGCCACGACCTCAGCCGCGGGGTTGCCCAGTTCCAGCGGACCCGGCCGGCGACCGGCCAGACGGCAGACGAGTATGCGGCCGAGACGTGCTCGCAGGCCGGCGCGCGGGCCGACGACTGCGCCGCAGCCTCCGATGATCAGGCAGCCGAGCCCGCCGCCGCGATCGCCGGGGTCAGCGCTAGCCCGGACATTTTCGATCAGGAGGCGATTGGCGCGCTGGCAGCCCAGCCAGACGGGGTGTCGGTGCCATTCTGACCACCGGAGAGGTTTTGCCCGGACCGGGCTCGCCTAGCGATCGGGTCGGCGCGCATGGCGGATTGCTGGCGGGCCGCCGCCCCGCCAGGCGATTCCCTGCCAGGCCGCGCCAAACTGGCCGGCCGTCGGCGCGGCGGCGGCAGCCGGCCTGCGGCCTGGTCGCGGCGGCCCGGTCGCGGCGGCCGGCGCCGCGGCAACCGCGGGCCCGGTCGGAGCTCGGCCCGGCAGCCCCTACCCTTGGTATATGCCCGAGTTCATATACCAGATGCATGCCGTGCGCAAGGCGCACGGGGACAAGGTCATTCTCGATGACGTGACTCTGGCGTTCCTGCCCGGCGCGAAAATCGGCGTCGTCGGTCCCAATGGCACCGGCAAGTCGACCCTGCTGCGGATGATGGCCGGGGTCGAGCCGCCCTCGAACGGCGAAGCGCGGCTGATGCCGGGTTTCTCGGTGGGGATGCTTGATCAGGAGCCCGAGCTGGACGAGGGCAAGACCGTCCTGGGCAACGTTGAGGATGGCGTGGCAGAGACCAAGGCGCTGCTCGCGCGGTACAACGAGATCGCCGAGCAGATGGCCACCGACTACTCCGACGCCCTGCTTGCGGAGATGGGCAAGCTGCAGGAGCAGCTTGACCACCGCGAAGCGTGGGACCTGGACAGCCAGCTCGAACAGGCCATGGACGCGCTGCGCTGCCCGCCGCCGGACGCCAGCGTGCAACTGCTCTCCGGCGGCGAGCGCCGCCGGGTCGCCCTCTGCAAGCTGCTGCTGCAGCAGCCTGACCTGCTGCTGCTCGATGAGCCGACCAACCACCTGGACGCCGAGAGCGTGCTGTGGCTGGAGCAGCATCTGGAGAAGTACCCTGGCACAGTGGTGGCGGTCACCCACGATCGTTATTTCCTGGACAATGTGGCCGGCTGGATTCTCGAGCTGGACCGAGGCCGCGCTTTCCCGTACGAGGGCAACTACTCGACGTATCTGGAGACCAAGGCAGCCCGGATCAAGGTCGAGGGCCAGAAAGACGTCAAGCGCCGCAAGCGGCTCGAGGACGAGTTGGAGTGGGTGCGCTCCAGCCCGCGCGCCCGGCAGGCCAAGAGCCGCTCCCGGCTGCAGCGTTATGAGGAGATGGCGTCCGAGGCTGACCGGAACCGCAAGCTGGATTTCGAGGAAATCCAGATCCCGCCGGGCCCTCGGCTGGGCAACCTGGTGGTCGAGGTCACGAAGCTGTCCAAGGGCTTCGACGACCGCGAGTTGTTCGAGGACCTGAGCTTCAGCCTGCCGCCCAACGGGATCGTCGGCGTCATCGGCCCGAACGGCGTCGGCAAGACCACGCTATTCAAGATGATCGTGGGGGAGGAACAGCCCGACAGCGGCTCGATACGGATCGGCGAGACGGTGCAGATCGCCTACGTCGATCAGTCCCGCTCCCGCATCGACCCGGACAAGAATGTCTGGGAGGCGATCTCCGATGGCGAGAGCTCTGTCAAGGCGGGCCGCACTGAGATCCCCAGCCGCGCCTACGTGGCGGCATTCGGATTCAAGGGCGCCGATCAGCAGAAGCCTGCCGGGATCCTGTCCGGCGGCGAGCGCAACAGAGTGAACCTGGCGCTCACCCTCAAGCAGGGCGGCAACCTGCTGCTGCTGGACGAGCCGACTAATGACCTGGATGTCGAGACCCTGTCATCGCTGGAGAACGCGCTGCTGGAATTCCCCGGCTGCGCGGTGATCACCAGCCACGACCGCTGGTT
>DATJZH010000297.1:0-5156 GCA_035499215.1 Streptosporangiaceae bacterium
ACCTGGCCGCATCGGCGGACTGGCGAGTCACCTCGCTCGCTGAGATACCGGCCCTGATCGGGCCCGTCATCCAGTTAGCGCCCTGACTGTGCTGTTCCAGGCGTAGAGCCGCTCGTCGAGCCGCCGCACGCAGGGCAGTGACTCCCACTGAGTGAGCGCCTGCCGGACAGCCCGCACGCGGTCCATCCCGGTTGCGTACCAGAAGCGCGCGAGGCTGTCGAGCGCGGCCTCCGCGTGCGAGCACGCCAGCTCCGGGTCTCGTTCAGCGACCTGCTGCGAGCGCAGGCCGAGTTCTTGCCGCGCGCTCCTCAGGCGAGTGTTGCCTGGACCTGGGGCAACCATCGATCCATTCCTCTCCGGCGGACCCTTCCGGGCTGGCTGCACTGTACGGCATTCGCGGGCACTAAGCGGACACTCATAGAGCGCCAATTGGACAACG
This sequence comes from Streptosporangiaceae bacterium, assembly GCA_035499215.1. Lineage (GTDB taxonomy): Bacteria > Actinomycetota > Actinomycetes > Streptosporangiales > Streptosporangiaceae > DATJZH01. The sequence goes on from DATJZH010000297.1 coordinate 440, forward strand.
TCCCGTGTTATGGCCTCTGTATGTCCTCCTAAACGGCCTCGTTAAGGACATCGCTCGCCGCCAACATGGACTGGGCTGGCAAGGTCGGCAACCGGGCCGCTGTTCCCGCATATCGCGTCAGGGCGAGGTGATCAGGTGAGGCCACCGGCGGGTGGGAAGCTTCCCCCTCATGCTCAGCCTGATCGCGCTATTCACCTTCGTCCTGCTCGCCCGCGCCTTCAGATCCCTGCTGCTCGCGCTGAAAGCGGTCTTGCTGAACCTGCTGTCCGTCGGCGCCACCTACGGCGCGCTCGTCTGGATCTGGCAGGACGGGCACGGCTCCAAACTGATCTGGGGCATCTCCGCGACCGGCGCGATCACCGACTTCGTGCCCCTGATCGTCTTCGCAACCCAGGTCGTCATGAAGGAGGACCGATGACAGCATCGGCTAGGCCCAACCCCGATGCGGGCCCCGGCCGGCGGACGGCATCAGCGCCTGCAGAGCAAGGGCTGCGACGCTGCTTTCGTGGCGGTCGCGGTCGGGCATCGCTGCGGTGCGGAAGGGCCGGGAGGCCAGCACTGACAGCAGCAGCCAGGCGCCCGCCTCGGGGTCGGCGTCGGCGCGGATCGTGCCGTCGGCCTGACCCTGCCGCAGCACATCCGCGAGGTGGCCGGCGAGGGTACCGGCCACCTGCCGGGCCGGCTCGCCGAGATCGGGATCGGCGGCCAGGGTGGCAGCGTCGGCGAACAGAGCCCCCCGATGTGACCCTCCGCCGTGCGGCTGAGCGCCCGGATGAGGGCTGAGCACGTGGGCCAGCAGGTCGGGCATCGAGCCGTGCTGGGCGGCCAGAGCCTTCAGCTTGGCGCGGATCTGGCCGGCGACCCGGTCGAGCACGGCTGCATATAGCGCCGCTTTCGAGCCGAAGTTCTGGAAGATCACCGGCTCGGTCACCCCGATCCTGGCTGCCACCTCCGACACCTTCCCGGCCCGGTAGCCCGCCGCGGCGAACACCTCGGTGGCGGCATCCAGGATCGACTCCCGTCGCTTTTCCGCGGGTAGCCGGGTGCGCCTGACCCGCGCCGCCCTGTCCGCTCCTGGCATCGCGATCGCTACTCCTCTTGACCAGTAACTTAGTCATTACTAAGTTAAAACTACCTTAGTGATGGCTAAGTAAGGATGATGACGATGCTACAGGGGATCCGGTACGGCGGCCCGGCCCAGGAAGGCGCGACACGGTTGCGCGGCCAGGCTGGCCGCTTTGCCGCCCGCCCGCCGGGACCGCGGGGCGGCGATGCCGTGCGGACGCTGGCGCGGTTCGCGGCGCGGCGGCCGCTGGAGGCCAGCACCAGCCTGTTCGCCAGGTAGGGGACACGGTGTGCCTGCCGGTACGGCCGTGCGAAGGCCTCTATCTGTTCAGCCGCCCGGACCAGGCCGAGCACGTGCTGGCCGCCAGCCAGGACAACTACGTCAAGCCGTTCACCTACCGGCCGCTGCGGCTGATGCTCGGCGACGGGTTGGTGACAGCCGAGGACCCGCAGTGGCGCCGCCACCGGCGGACCATCCAGCCGGTCTTCTCCAGGGCGAACGTCGCCTCGTTCGCCGCGGAGATGGACGCCGGCGCCCAGCGCGCGGCAGCCCGGTGGGACGGCTCGCGGGCAGTCGAGCTGGCCAGCGAGATGCGCGCGCTGACCCTTGACGTGGTGGGGCGGGTGCTGTTCGGAGCGGACCTGATCGCAGAAGCGCAGCCGCTCCGCCAGGCGCTGGCCGGCGGGCAGTGGCTGGGTCTGCTGGCCGGCCTCCTGCCCCTCCCCCGGGGGCCGGCCTCGACCCGGGTAGTCCGGCGCGCGGCGCGGCTGCTCGGCGCCGGGGGCGTCCAGCAGCAGGTGAAACAGCTGATCGCACGCCGTCTACAGCAGCCCGGCGCTCGCATGCCAGCGTCCGAAGTCACCGCTGGTGACCAGATGAAGTGCCAGGGCCCGCGCGACCTGCTCGGGCTGCTCATGGCGGCCCGCGACGCTGACGGCAGCGCGCTCAGCAAACAAGAGATCCGCGACGAGATCGCCACCTTCCTGGTGGCCGGCCACGAGACCACCGCCATGGCGCTCACCTGGAGCTCGGCGCCGCTGTCGGCCTACCCGCAGGCCCGGCAGCGGCTCGAAGACGAAGTCGACGCGGCGCTCGGCGACGGCCCCGCCGACCCCGACAAGCTGCCCTGGACCACCGCGGTCATCAGCGAGGCGATGCGCTTGTATCCCCCGGCCCGGACGCTCGAGCAAACCGCGGTCGCCGACGACCACGTGTGCGGGACGAGAGTGCCGGCGGGCAGCATGGTCGCCGCACAGCCTTACCTCATCCACCGCAACCCCGCCGTGTGGCCAAACCCGGCCGGCTTCGACCCGGCCCGCTTCCTGCCCGGCGCGCCCGAACGGGACCGGTACGCTTGGCTCCCCTTCGGCGGCGGGAAACGCGGCTGCATCGGCGCCGGATTCGCCCGGCAAGAGGCAGTGCTGGTCCTCGCCAGGCTGTGCCGCCACTACCGGCTCGGCCTCGCCGGCCCCGGACTGCCGCGCCCGCGCGGCTTCGTCACCCTCCGCCCCGACGGACCGGTCACCACCCACCTGACCCGCCCGCGACTAGCGAACGCCAACCAGCCCGAAGGAGGCTGTTATGCATGACATGCTCGGGCGCCTGCACGGAGGAAGGCGCGGGACCGGTACCACGCTCGACCGGTACCGGCTAAACGAACTGGTCAGCCAGGTCGCATTCGGCGGCCGCCGCGGCGCCGTGTACCGGAAGATGGTCGCCCTGGCCGGTGTGCGCCCGGGTGATGCGGTGCTGGACGTCGGGTGCAGCAGCGGGTACCTGGCCAGGAAGCTGGCCGCGGCGGCCGCGCCGGGCGGCCACGTCACCGGAGTGGACCCGTCGGAGCCGGCGATCGCGTACGCGCGGCGCCGCGCGCTGCCAGCCATGACGTACATCGTGGCGGTCGCCCAGGATCTGCCGCTGCCAGACCAGTCGTTTGACGTGGTCACCTGCACCCTCGCGCTGCACCACGTCCCGGCGCGCAAGCGAGAGACCGCGCTGCGCGAGATGTTCCGGGCGACCAGGCCCGGCGGCCGGCTGCTGGCCGCCGACTTCGACCCGTCACGGCAGCCGTTCCCGCTGCATCCCGGCGGTCGGCGGATGCGCCAGGCGGCCGCCGCCGTCGGGGCGCTCGAAGACCTCGCCGTCGCAGCCGGATACCAGGTCGAATCCTCGGGCCAGCTGCCCCTGCTGCGCTATGTGGCCGCCGTCCGCCCGTGACGCCGGGCCGGGCAGCAGCTCCTGGCAGGCTTCCCCGGAGCGAGGTGAAATCGGAGCGCGGCGCCAAGGGCCGGCATCGTCCTGGTGCTTGCGATGATCGACCGCTTCCGCGGAGGCTACGCCTGTCCGCTTGCAGCCGCGTTCGTCCGGGAGCTCGGGGTGGGGGCGGCGCCCGTGCGACCAGCCCGCCCTTTGCTCCCGGAGAGAAACCACGTGACCGCCCCGCTGGTCGTCAAGTCGGGGCCGCGCCGCCCGCCCGGGCCCTGCCGGAAGGCACCACCCAGCCCAGTGCGACTCGGCCTGCGCGCCAACCTGGCCCAGTTCCTGCAGCAAGTGACGGTCAACGCGCTGGTCCCTGCCAGGTTCCGCCGGGCATACCCCTGGGCAGGGCCAGTGGTCCGCTGCAGAAAATGATCGAGTCTGATATATGGTGCCCGGACGTGGTCACCCAGGTTGCCTCGGCCACGCGGGCGCTGCAGGAGGTGGCCGTCGGTCTGCTTAGCGACCATCTGCACCACTGCGTCCGCGATGCCGCACGGCGGTCCGACGCCGAATGTGCCGATACCCTCGCCGAGGTGGCGGCGACGATCCGCCAGGTGGTCAGGCTGTAGCACACTGCGGTGCCTCACCCGGGACGTGGTGCGCGCCGGTTCGGTCTGGAATGGCCTGCAGCTGGCGGGAGGCTAGCCGGGCGGCCGGGAAGAGGGAGCCGCCTGAGCCAGATGGCGTTGAGCGCGACGATGATGCTGGAGCCGGACATGCTGAGCGCGGCGATCTCGGGGCTGAGGGTGAAGCCCGCCGATGTGAGCGCGCCGGCGGCGATCGGGATCGCCAGGCTGTTGTAGCCGGTCGCCCAGGCGAGGTTCTGCCGTTCCTTGCGGCGGGTGCCGCGGCTGATCGTGATGGCGGTGGCGATGTCGAGGGGGTCGGAGTGCATCAGCACCACGTCGGCGGTCTCGACGGCCACGTCGGTGCCGGTCCCGATCGCGATGCCGACATCGGCCCGGGCGAGCGCGGGCGCGTCGTTGACGCCGTCTCCCACCATCGCGACCTTCCGGTTTTGTCCTTGCAGCTCGGCGATCTTGGCGGCCTTGTTGGCCGGCAGGACCTCGGCGATCACTTCGCCGATCCCGATCTGCGCGGCGACGCGCTCGGCGGTGGCCCGGCTGTCGCCGGTGAGCATGGCCGCGCGGACACCGCGCTGGAGGAGCGCGGCGACGGCGTCCTCGGAGGTCGGTCGCGGGGCGTCGGCGATCGCGATCACGCCGGCCGCGTGCCCGTCGAGCCCGACCTGGACGGTCGTGCGGCCCTGGCCGGCCAGCTGCCTGGCGCGCTCGGCCAGCCCGTCGAGGCTGATGTGCTCGCGTTCGAGCAGCCGTGCGTTGCCGACCGCAACCCGCCTGCCCCCGACGGTGGTGACCGCGCCCTCGCCGG
>DATJZH010000298.1:0-2526 GCA_035499215.1 Streptosporangiaceae bacterium
CCGGCGCTGATCGCCGCGGCCTGCCTGATCAACGCGGTCCTGCCAACGGTTTATTTCGTCGCCGACCACGCCAGGTTCGCCTGGCTGAGCCAGCAGGCGCTGCGGATCTGGATCGAGCACGGCCCGGGCCCTGCCATGGTCGCCCCCGCGAGTCACGCTACCGCCGCCGCTGTGGTGCTGCGCGGCGACTACGCCGCCTACCGGGCGTTGCGACGGATCCTGGCGCTGGGCGAAGCCCGCGGCTACGAGCCCGGCACCTCGCACGCGCGCTTCCAATTCGCCGTCGTCAGCCACTGGTTCGAGCCGATCGAAAACAGTGTCCAGGCAGGTCAGCAGGCCCGGGATGGGCTGATTGCGGGTGGCGACCTGGCCAACGCGGGATACGTCTGCCAGCCGATCGTGGCGAGCCTGCTGGACTGCGCGCCAACACTGGACGTCTATGTCACCGAGGTGGAGGCCGACGTGGCCTTCGTGCGCCGTATCGGCAGCGAACTGATCGGGCAGTGGCTCGACGCCTACCGGTGGCTGGCGGGTGTGCTGCGCGGCGAAAGCTCCGCCGGGGCCGGTGAGGCGGTCCCCATCGACAGGTACGCCGACAACCCGCTGGCGCTTTTCTTCACGCATATCCAGCATGCGGTCGCCGCCGCCATCTTCGGCGATCCGGTCGATCTGGTGCGGCACACCGAGGCGGCGATGCCGCTGCTACCGGCTGCCCTGGGCCTCTACCCGGCGGCCGTGGCCCGCCTGCTGCGCGGGCTGGCCCTCGCCGGGCAGGCCCGCGATACGGATGGTGACGAGCGCGGCGGCCTGCTGGCGCAGCTGGACGATGTCACGGAGTGGCTGGCTGCACGCGCCGCGGACGCGCCGGACAATTTCCTGCACCTGCTGCGGCTGGTTGAGGCCGAGCGGGCCTGGGCGGCCAGCGACTTCCAAGCCGCTGTCCTGGCCTTCGACGCCGCGCGGCGGGAGGCCGCGCAGCGGCAGCGGCCCTGGCACCGGGCGCTGATCGCCGAGCGGGCGGCCCGCTTCTACCTGGCGCACGGCGTCGAGCAGGCCGGCTACGACCTGCTCGCCCGGGCCCGGCAGGAGTACCTGGCCTGGGGCGCGACGGCGAAGGTCGCCCAGCTGGACTGGGCCTACCCGGCCCTGCGGCCGCCACCGGACGCGACCGCCGCACACGGCGCCGGCCAGCCCGGTGATCGTCCCGATCGCCGCTCGGCCGTCACGACCGGGACGATCGACCTGCTCGGCATCTTGTCCGCGTCGCAGGCGCTGAGCTCGGAGACCAGCATCGGCCGACTGCACGCCCGGGTGGTCCGGGTGCTCAGCGCGATGACCGGCGCCACCGGCGTGCACCTGCTGCCGTGGAGCGAGGAGCGGCAGGACTGGCTGCTGCCCGCACCCGGCAGCGGCGGCGGCACCATCGCGGTCAGCGGTACCGGGCACGAGCGCGTGGTGCCGATGTCGGTGCTACGGTACGTCCAGCGGACGGGCGAGCCGCTGGTGGTGGCCGACGCCACCGGCGATGACCGGTTCGGCCGCGACCCGTACTTCGCCGACGCCGGCTGCTGCTCGCTGCTGGCAGTGCCGGTGCTAGGCCGCGGCGCGCTGGCGGCGGTGCTGGTGCTGGAGAACCGCCTCCTGCGCGGCGCGTTCACCGGCGGGCGGCTGGACGCGGTCAAGCTCATCGCCGGGCAGCTCGCGGTGTCCCTGGACAACGCCCAGCTGTACGCCGGGTTCCGCCGGATCGCCGGCGAGCAGGCGGCCCTGCGGCGGGTGGCGACGCTGGTCGCCCGCGGGGCGGGCCCGGATGTCGTGTTCGCCGCGGTGGCCGAGGAGGTCGGCGCGCTGTTCGGCGCGGACACCGCGGCGGTCGTGCGGTTCGAGCCGGACGGGCAGGTCACGGTGATGGGCGGGTACGGGGTCGCGCACTCCCGGGCGGGCTGGCGCGGCACGCTGGACCCCCGGCTGGCGCTGGCGTCGGTCCAGGCCACCGGCCGGGCGGCCCGCCGCGACACCGACGACCCGCCGGTGACCACCCCGGAAGGGGTCCGCGGCGCGGTCGCCAGCCCGATCGTGGTCGAGGGCCGCCTCTGGGGCGCGATCGCCGCCGGGTCGCGGCGCGGACGGCTGCCCGCCGACACCGAGCAGCGGCTGGCCGACTTCACCGAGCTTGTCGCCACCGCCATCGCCAACACCGAAAGCCAGGCCGAGCTGACCACCTCGCGGGCCCGGATCGTGGCCGCCGCGGACCAGGCGCGGCGGCGGATCGAGCGAGACCTGCACGACGGCGCCCAGCAGCGGCTGGTCTCCCTGGCGCTGCAGCTGCGCGCGGCGCGGGCGGCGGTGCCGCCCGGGCTCGGCGACCTCGCCGCGGACCTGGAACGCGCCGCCGCAACGGCCACCGGCGCGCTGGATGAGCTGCGCGACACCGCACGCGGCATCCACCCCGCGGTCCTGGCCGAGGGCGGCCTGCGCCCCGCCCTGGCGATGCTCGCCCGCCGCTCGCCGGTCCCGGTCGACCTG
>DATJZH010000299.1:0-10188 GCA_035499215.1 Streptosporangiaceae bacterium
CAAAGGTGCCGAGGTTGGACCGCTCGGCGTTGAGCAGCTGGCCGGTCGCCGGGTTGATGTAGCCGGCCACCGCGGATACGCCGAAGGCGATGGACCCGATCAAGTTGGCCAGGGTGATCCACCAGGACCAGGACCGGGGACGCCACGCGGCCCAGCCGTGGCAGGCCTCGAACCAGGCCAGCGCGCTGGCGACCAGGAAGCAGACCGAGCCGAACGCATCGGGCCGCCACACGTGCTGGTGCGCGGCCTGCGCGGTGAGGTCGGCCCGCACCGCGTTCCCGGTGCTGACGTTGAAGAACAGGGTCCCGGCCAGCTGCACGGCAGTCGCCCACCAGTCAATCCGGCGGGGCTGGCAGACGAAGAAGCGCCGCCGGGCGGCACCTGGCGGCCGCGGGCCGGCGTCCACGGCTTCCCGGTAGGTCAGAAATCCGGCCGCGGTGAAGAACAGCGAGCCGGCAAAGAAGGTCACGGCGTCCCACCGGGCCCCGACGGCGCTGGCGTAACCGGGAACTGCGCCGAGCGCGAAGAGCAGCGACCCGACGGCGAACAGGACGGCGATCCACCATCCCCGGGCCCGGGGCGCCCACCACGTCGAGCCGGCCGGGACGCCCAGCAGGTGCTTGCGGTGATCGCGGGATTCCCACCGGGCCACGGCGCCGTCGGGGCGGACGCGCTCGACAAAGGTCACGAACGGGCCGACGCGGCCCGCGCGGCCTGCGCGGTCCTGCACCGGCATAGGCGTGTCCTATCCTGATCGGCTCGATCTTCCCGACGGCTCACCCGAGCGTAAAGCGGTCCGCTCGTCGGTCAGAGCATCCGCAATGACGTCAGACGTCATCAACTCGGAGTTGCGTTTCTACCCGCTTCGCGTACGGAGATCCAATCCGCTGGTAGATCGCCCGTGCCTGGCGCAACAGCGCGGCACCCTGCTCGGAATGGCCGTCCTGGAAGTGGCACAGCCCGATGCCTTCGAGCGCCCGCGCTTCCTCACGCGGTGCGGCTATGCCGATGGAAATCGTCAGTGCCCGCTCATAGCAGGCACGTGCTCCGGGTACAGCAGATGCCAGCGATAGCTCTCCCATGTTGTTGAGGGCTTCGGCCTCCCCGGACCGGTCGCCGAGGTCGCGGTACAGTTCGAGCGCCCGGCTGAGACTGGCAGCGGCGGCAGGAAACTCCTGTGTGCGGCACTGCACCGCACCCAGATCGGCGAGCGCGTTGGCTTCCCCGAGCCGGTCGCCCAGATCACGGTACACCTCCAGGGCCCGGTCCTGGCTGGCGGCAGCCGCCGGATACTCGCCCCCGAGGCATTGCACGGTGCCCAGATCGGTAAGTGCGTTGGCTTCCCCGAGCCGGTCGCCGAGGCCACGGTACAGCTGGATAGCCTGGGCGAGGCTGGCGCCGGCCGCCGGAAGATCCCCAGTGGCCTGCTGCACGGTACCCAGCGCGCTGAGCGCGCTGGCTTCCCCGAGCCGGTCGCCGAGGCCACGGTACAACTCAAGCGCCCGAGCCAGACTCGCGCCAGCCTCCCGATAATCGTCGCTCAGGTACCGTATGTCCCCCAGGTCCGTGAGCGCGCGGGCTTCGGCGAGCTGATCGCCTGCGTCACGGGCTGCTTCAAGGGCAGCATCGTGCAGGGCCACGGCCTGGTCCCAGTGGCCGTGGCTGCGCAGGAACTCGTGCATCGCAGCCGCTATCGCGCCGGCGTGGCCGGGCCGGCCGCAGGCGGCAGCGTACCCGACCGCGGCGTGCAGGTTAAGCCGCTCGGCCTCCATCCAGGAGACCGCATCTTCTCGCTCTGCGAGGTCCTCGGCGTGCTCAGGCCGGATGACAGGCTCGGCGGCCAAGACGGCCGGAAGGCGGCGGGCTATCCGCCGGTCAGCGGCGAGAGAAGTGAACAGGTAGTAATTCAGCAGCCGGCCAGCAGCCGCGTCACGTTCGGCGGGCAGGTCAGCAGCGGCGAGCACGCGAGCGTGCTCGCGGATCAGGTCATGAAAGCGGTAGCGGCCCCGGGCCGGCTCAGTCAGCAGATACCGGTCATAGAGGCCCTCGAGATCTCGCCGCGTGGCGGCAAGGCGGGCGTCATCCAGGGCCGCGGCAGCGTAAGCGTCGACGTCGGTGCCCGGGTGCAGGCCCAGGCGGCGGAAGAGCCTCTGCTGATCTTCGGTGAGGTCCTGATACGACAGGTCGAACGCGGCGGCCACTGACGCGTCCTCGGCGTGCATCAAGTCCAGCCGGTCTCGTGCCGCGGCCAGCTCGGCGGCAAGGTCGGCTGCCGTCCAGGCCGGATGGTGGTGCAACCGGCGGGCGAGCATCCCCAGCGCTAGCGGCAGGTAGCCGCAGAGCCGGGAGATCTCGGCTACTGCCCTGTCACTGCGGTCCAGGCCCGGGCGGGCAGCGAGCTCTACCAGCAGTCCCGCGGCCTCATCGCAGCAGAGGATGTCCAGGCTGATGGCGCGGGCATCCTCCAGCGCGGTCAGGTGCCGGCGGCTCGTTACCAGTACCATGCACCCGGCGCTGCCCGGCAGCAGCGGCCGGATCTGCTCGCTGTCGGCAGCGTCATCGAGCAGCAGCAGCAGCTTCTTTCCGGCCAGACGATCCCGCCACAGTCCCATCCGTGATTCCAGGCCAGCGGGAATCCGCTGCGCGGTGACGCCGATCGTCTGCAGCAAGCCGGCCAGCGCCTCTGCCGGGTCGGCCGGCAGGTGGCCGGGCGTATGCGCGTGCAGCTGCAGGAAGACCTGGCCGTCCGGGAAGAACGGAGCCAGCCGGTGCGCGGCGTGCACCGCGAACGCCGTCTTGCCGACGCCGGCCATGCCGCCGATCGCATAAATTCCCACGACGCCGCCCGTGTTGGCCGCCGCAGCAATCTGCCGCAGCTCCGCCTCCCGTCCAGTGAATGAGGCGATGTCGCGGGGCAGCGTCCGCGTCGCCGCCGCGACTCCGTCGGCCGGGGCGCGCCCCCGGGCCACCGCCTCAAACGCCACCCGGTCAGAGCCCGCCAGATGGAGGGCATCGGCGAGCAGCCGGGCGGTTTCCTTCCGCGCCGTCAGGCTGACACCTCGCTCCAGATCACTGATCGACCGGGGACTAAGGCTCGCCGCCTCCGCGAGCTCCTCCTGCGTCAGACCGGCGTCGATCCGTAACTGCCTCAGCAGCTGACCCAACGACGCCATTGCCACTCCCCGGCAAGCGCTGCGCTCGTCGAAGCCTCCGACAGCAGCCGGGCGCGCCCCGCTGCCCCGAAATGGAGCAAGGCGCCCTAACCTGCCGCGAACGACCCGTATGGACCAGCCTGGCACAATCGCGAAGCCCTCGTGTCATGTGGCACGGTTCTTATCCGTTCGCAGGACCAAACGACCACCTGGTGGCGCGCCCTCGGCAGACCCTCATGGCCTGTCTCCGCTGGAGATCCACCGCACATCCTCTGGGAGGGCGCGAACTGAGCGGTCATCTGGAAGCGGACATGGAGCGCGGGGCGTCGGCCTCTGGAGTCGCCTGAACCGCATCCATTTCCTGCGCACGCACCCGGGGTCGGGCCGGGCGGCGACGGACAGGCCGCGGCCAATCCGTGACCGTGGAGTTGAAGGCCAGTATGCTCCTCGCGGCTGCCCGGACGTGTCCTCGGGCAGGCCCGGCTAGACTCGATGCCAAGTCTTCGCGGCGGCTGGCCAGGCTGACCACCGCGGCAGCGGCGATCGGCAGGCTCACCGCAACCGCAGCGATGACGAGCAGCGCGACAATCATTGCGTTCACCTTCCAGGGGCCCTTATCTCAGGCGCTTCACGGCCGCGCATGTCGCCCGGCTAGCCATGACGTTAGGCAGAGCCGCACACCGCCACCATGAAGGAAGCCCACAGGATGACCCACAGGTCACGCTGAAGCTTCTCGGTGAATCACGCCGCTTCGGCCAGGATCGCGCAGAGGTCGTCTTCGGCCAGCACGACAGGATTGCCCTGCGTGCTGCTTGCCTTCACCGCCTTGGCGGCGACGTCGCCGAAGTCCGCCTCCCGCAGGCCCAGTTCCCGCAGTCCGGGCGTTCGAAGCCGGGTCACGGTCTCGCGGATCCAGGCGACGCCGTCCTCGATCGCGGCACGGGGATTGCCGGTCAGCAGTTGCGCGGCTTCAGCGTACCGGGAAAGGGCAGGCCTGCCCTGCGGTCCGGACCGCAGGGCCCGCACATTCGCCTCGACGACGGGCGCGAGAAGGGCGGCGCAGGCAGCGCCGTGCGGCACGTCAGCGGTGCCGCCGATGACGCTGGCGAGTCCGTGGACCGCGCCGAGCTTCGCGTTGGCAAGAGCCATCCCGCCCAGCAGGCTGCACAGCGCCATGTCGGTGCGCGCCTCGACGTCCGCGCCATCGGCGTAGGCCCGCCGCAGCCCGGACCCGGCGCGGCGCAGCCCGCCGCGCGCGAGGCAGTCAGTCACGGCGTTGGCCCTGGGCGAGACGAAAGGCTCCAGGCACTGGGTCAGCGCGTCAAGCCCGCTGGCTGCGGTCACCGGCCCTGGGCAGGTGAGAGTGAGCAGCGGATCGACGAGCGCGACCCGCGGGATCATCAGGCCGCTGCGCAGGCTTGCCTTGACCTGGTGGCCCGGCGAGGCGAGGACCGCGTTTGCGGTCACCTCCGTCCCGGTGCCCGCGGTCGTGGGAACCGCGACCAGCGGGACGGCGGCCTCGGTGATTTTCCTGCCGGAGCCGACAACCTCCAGGTAGTCCAGCGGGTCCCCGCCATTGGCCAGCAGCATGGCCGCGGCCTTGCCCAGGTCGATCACGCTGCCGCCGCCGATCGCGGCAACGACGTCGGCGCCGTGCTCGCGGGCGGCTTCGGTCGCCGCCCTGGCCGATTCGATCGTCGGCTCGCGGCCCGCCGTGACCACAGCGGCAGGCAGCTGCAGCCCGGCAAGCAGACCGGCGTGACTGGCCGGCCGCGAGCCGGTGCATACCAGCACCCGTGACCCGAGCCCGGCCAGCAGCGACGGGAGCTCGCTGGCGCGGCCACGGCCCACGATGACCCGGCCGGCGGTAGCGAACTCGAACGACACCCCGGTCACCGCGGTCAGCTTGCCCAGTCGCTGGTTCCGGCGGGAAAGACCGCGGCGAACCTGGTGGAGGCGCGCGGCTGGGCCATCATCTGCGCGACCTCGTCCCGCCAGATCGCATAGTGCGGCGTCTGCTTGTGCGCCGCCGCCGCGTCTTCGTCACGGTAGACCTCAACCAGGACCACGTGGGCCGGATCGGCGTCGTCCTGAATGACGTCGAAGCGCAGCACGCCGGGCTCGGCCAGTGACGCTCGCGCATTGACAACCGAGGCCGCCAGGAAACCCTCGACACAGTCCGGCCTGACACGCACCTGCACGTGGACCACAAGCATGCGCCTATCCTGCTACATTCCGTCGGCTGCCCCGCGGCCGCCCCCGGGCCGGGCAGCCGGGCGCGTTACCGGAATCGGCCGCGGCGGACCCGCGGACACGCCATGCCGCGCCTGCGCTCACGGTCGCGCTCGAGCCGGCTACTTGTCCATCCCGGCAAAGAGGCTGCCGGCCACGACGGACGGGCCGCCGGGGCCACGGCTGGTAGCCTTTCGGCCCTGTGACCATCCCCGCATCCGCGACCCACGACGAGGGAAGCCGGTCAGGCGTTCCGCTCAGGCCTGACCTGCTGCCCCCGTTGCGAGGCTGGCAGAAGGACGCGTACCACGCCTATTTCCGCGCGCCGCGACGCGACTTCCTGCTGGTCGCGACGCCGGGAGCGGGAAAGACCGGGTACGCCCTGACCATCGCCGCCGAGCTGCTCGCGCGGCGGGAGATCGCCGCGATCACCGTGGTCACCCCCACGGAGCATCTGAAGCACCAGTGGTCGCAGGCGGCGCACGGCCTCGGGATCTCGCTGGACCCGGCCTACCGCAACGCGCAAGGGCGGGCGTCGGCCGACTTCACCGGAGTCGCGGTCACCTATGCACAGGTGGCCGCTCACCCGGCGCTGCACCGGCAGCGCACGCTGAACAGGCGCACGCTGGTGGTCTTCGACGAGATCCATCACGCGGGTGACGCGCTTTCCTGGGGCGAGGCGATCAGGGAAGCCTTCGAGCCGGCGAAAAGGCGGCTGGGGCTGACCGGGACCCCGTTTCGCACCGATATCAACCCGATTCCCTTCGTGACCTATGTGCAGGACACTGACGGCACCCGGCGCAGCTCATCCGACTACGTCTACGGGTACGGGCCGGCTCTCGATGACGGTGTCGTCCGCCCAGTGATCTTCCTCGCCTATTCCGGCGAGATGCGCTGGCGCGCGCGGGCCGGGGACGAGATCACCGGCACGCTCGGCGCACCGATGACCCCCGATCAGCTCGCGCAGGCATGGCGGACCGCGCTTGACCCGGACGGCGCGTGGATCATTCGGGTGCTGGAGGCGGCGGACCGCCGGCTCGCCGAAGTGCGCCGCGGCATGCCGGACGCGGCCGGCCTGGTGATCGCCGGCGATCACGCTGACGCGCGTGCCTACGCCGCGCTGCTGCGCCGCATTACCGGGACCCGTCCTGTGGTCGTGCTCTCCGACGACCCCTCGGCCAGCAGGAAGATCGCCCGGTTCGCGGTCGCCGGCGACCGGTGGATGGTGGCGGTCCGGATGGTGTCCGAGGGCGTGGACATCCCGCGGCTGGCCGTGGGCGTCTATGCGACGAGCGTGGGTACCGCGCTGTTCTTCGCGCAGGCCGTGGGCCGGTTCGTGCGAGCGCGCCAGCGCGGCGAGACAGCATCGGTCTTCCTGCCCTCCATCCCCGTCCTGCTGGGCTACGCCGCGGACCTCGAGGCCGAACGGGATCACGTGCTCAGCCGCCGCGGCGATGACGCGCCGGAGGAGCGCGAGCTTGCGCAGGCGCAACGCGGCCGTGACACTCCCGGCGAGGATGACGAGGCGCCGTTCACAGCACTGCAGGCGTCGGCACACTTCGACCGGGTGCTCTACGACGGCGCCGAGTTCGGCACATCGCACGAGGAGGAAGAATTCCTCGGGCTGCCGGGGCTGCTCGAGCCGGAGCAGGTCGCGCTGCTGCTGCGCAGCCGGCAGGCCAGCCAGACCACCAAGCGCGCCAGCCGACCTGGCCAGGCCCGCGGCAGCGCCGCTGATGAGGAGCGGACGGCTGGCGCTCGCGCGGCTCCCGCAGCTGTCACCGCACGCGAGACGCTCACCGCCCTGCGCAAGGAGCTGAACAGGCTCATCGCAGCCTGGCATCACCGGACCGGCCAGCCGCACGCCGTCATTCACGCCGAGCTGCGCCGTGCCTGCGGGGGGCCGCCGCTGCCGCAGGCCACCGGGGAGCAGATCCGGGCGCGCCTGGAGATGATCCGCCGCTGGGCGGCAGCCAGGCACTGAAACGTACCGTCAACGGCACCCGGGCCGCCGGGTGTCACATCCATGGGGCTGCGCGGCCAGCCGGCGCCCGCGAGCGCGTTCCGGTGATCATGAGAGTTAACACTGCTGTAGCGGGACGATGCCCGCTGCCTGGGCCGGGAATCGCTACGCTGGCGCCGTGGGCAGGGACGCCGACCGCGAGGACGTGCCGGCGCCGATGCGCCGGGACGTTCGCCTGCTCGGCGACCTGCTCGGCGACGTGCTGCGCGAGTCCGACGGCCAGGAGCTTCTCGATGACGTGGCGCGGCTGCGGCGCGCGGCCATCGCGGCGCGGCACAGCGAGCCGGGTGAGCGGGCCGACGACCAGATCGCCAGCATCGTCGCCTCGTGGCCGCTTGCGCGGGCCGAGGCGGTTGCTCGCGCGTTCACTGTCTACTTCCATCTCGCTAATCTCGCCGAGGAGCATCACCGGATCCGTAGCCTGCGGGCCAGGGATTCCGGCACCGAGCCGGTCCGGGAATCGCTGGCCGCCGCGATCGCGGACATCGCACGCGACCGCGATGCCGGCGCTGTCGCCGGCCTGGTTTCGGGCTTGCGGGTGCATCCGGTGCTCACTGCCCATCCCACTGAGGCGCGCCGCCGGGCGGTGACGGACGCCCTGCGGCGGATCGGCGGGCTGCTGTCCGGATTGCACGACGAGCGCCTCGGCCAGAGCGAGCACGCCGAGATCCGGCGGCGGCTCATCGAGGAGATCGACCTGCTCTGGCGGACCTCGCCGCTGCACAGCGCGGCGATGCAGCCGCTGGACGAGGTCCGCACGGCCATGGCCGCCTTTGACGAGACGTTGTTCCGCGGGGTTCCTGCCCTGTACCGGTCGCTCGACCGCGCGCTGCAGGGCGAGCAGTCGGGGTCAGCCGCCGCGCTCGCGCCCGCGTTCCTGCGGCTCGGCAGCTGGATCGGAGCCGACCGGGACGGCAATCCGTTCGTGACCGCGCAGGTGACCAGGGAGACCGCCGAGATCCAGGCCGACCACGTGCTGCGCGCACTGGAGAACGCCGCCACGCGAATAGGCCGGGCGCTGACCCTGCGGGCCGAGATGCCCGCGGAAAGCACGCTCGCCCAGGCGCTGGCGGCTGCCCGGCAAGCACATCCGCAGCTGCTCGGCGATCTCCTGGCTCGCTCGCCGTCCGAGCCCTATCGCGCTTATCTCCTGTACGCGGCGCGGCGGCTGAGCGCCACCCGGTTGCGCGATCAGGACCTCGCCTACCGCGCCCCGGCAGAGTTCATCGCCGACCTCTGCCTGCTGCAGCGCGCGCTGGACCGGGCGGGGGCCCGCCGCCAGGCGTTCGGCGAACTGCAGCATCTGCGCTGGCAGGCCGAAACTTTCGGCTTTCATCTGGCCGAGCTGGAAATCCGCCAGCACAGCGCTGCGCACGCCCGCGCCCTGCGCGAGATCCGCTCGGGCTCGGCGCGCTCCGCCCAGACACGCGAGGTGCTCGCCACCTTCCCGGTGATCTCCTGGATCCAGGACACTTTCGGCGCGGACGCGTGCCGCCGCTACGTGGTCAGCTTCACCAGGTCCGCCGCTGACATCACCGCCGTCTACGAGCTCGCGCGGCATGCCATGCCCCGCGCCCGCCCGCCCGTGCTCGATGTCGTCCCGCTCTTCGAGAGCGGCGCGGATCTGGCCAACGCCACCGAGGTGCTGGACGACATGCTCGCGCTCGAGCCGGTGGCGGCCCGGCTCGCGGTGACCGGGCGGCAGCTGGAGGTGATGCTCGGCTACTCCGACTCGGCGAAGGAGCTCGGGCCCGTCGGCGCGACGCTGCGGCTGTTCACCGCTCAGCAGCGGCTGGCGCAGTGGGCAGCCGACCGCGATATCACGCTGACGCTCTTCCACGGCCGCGGCGGGGCGCTTGGGCGCGGCGGCGGGCCGGCGGGCCGTGCGGTGCTCGCGCAGGCGCCGGGCTCGGTCGGCGGGCGGTTCAAGGTAACCGAGCAGGGCGAGGTCATCTTCGCGCGATACGGGCATCCGGTCATCGCGCAACGGCACCTGGAGCAGGTCACCGCCGCAGTTCTGCTTGCCACCGCCGCCTTCCGCCCGGCCGAAAGCGACAGGTCCCTGACTGGGCGGCAGCAGGCACGCGCCCCCGGCAGCCACGGTCGTCAGACCGGCGGCAACGTGACGGGCGCCGGCGGGTTCAGCCGGGTGGCGGCCGAGATCGAGGCCGGCGCGCTGCGTGCCTACCGGCAACTCATCGAGGCCGAGGGATTCGCCGAATGGTTCGCCAGGATCAGCCCGCTCGAGGAGATCAGCAGGATGCGGCTCGGGTCCCGGCCGGCCCGCCGCAGCGGCGGCTCGGCCGCGTCCGGGCTGGACGACCTGCGCGCGATTCCGTGGGTTTTCGCCTGGGCGCAGACGAGGATCAACCTGCCGGGCTGGTTCGGGCTCGGCAGCGGCCTGGCGGCGGCGGAGAAGGTGCACGGCATCGCCGGCGTACAGGCTGCCTATGCGGGCTGGCCGCTGCTGGCCGTGCTGCTGGACAACGCCGCGATGAGCCTGGCGAAGACAAACCGCGATATCGCCATGCGCTACCTCGCGCTCGGCGGCAGGGCGGACCTCACCGCGATGGTTGTCGATGAGTACGACCTGACGATGCGGCTCGTGCTGGCCGTGACCGGCCACGACAGGCTGCTGGCCGACCGGCACGTGCTGTCGCGGGCGGTCGCGCTGCGCGACCCGTACGTGGACGCGCTCTCCCACCTGCAGCTGCGTGCGCTCACCGCGCTGCGCGGCGGCGAGCGGCAGCCGCGAAGGCTGCAGCGGCTGCTGCTGCTCAC
>DATJZH010000300.1:0-5851 GCA_035499215.1 Streptosporangiaceae bacterium
CCTTCGACGTCGTCGCCGTCACCGCATTGCGCCGGTACCTGCTCAGCCAGACCGACTCGCAGCTGCAGACGGTCCTCAACCCGATCCAGGGGCCACGGCTCAGCACACTGCTCCAGGCAGTCGAGAGCGCCGGGCGCCCGCCGCAGCAAAGCATCGCGGGCGAGTACTATGTCGCGTTCGTGCCTGGCCACGGGCCAGCCGTGATCTTCGAGCAAGCCGGCCCCGGCCTCGTGCCTCGGCTCCCGGCCGACCTGCCCGCCATCGCCGCCGGCCAGCGCGCCCAGACTGTGACCAGTCCGGCCGGGAACGCTCAGCTGCGTCTGCGGGCCGTACGCGCCGATGCGGGCACCCTGGTCGTCGGCGCCAGCCTCGGCAACGTCAACAAGACCGTCGGCCGGCTCCGGCTCATCGTCACCATCGGCTCGGCCGCCGCCGCCCTGCTTGTCGCCCTGGGCGTCGGCCTGGTCGTGCGCCGCGGCCTGCGTCCCATCGAGACGATGGCCGCCCAGGCCGACCGCATCACCGCCGGCGACCTGACCGACCGGGTCAGCCCCCAGGATGCCCGGACCGAGGTAGGCCGCCTCGGGACAGCGCTCAACGGAATGCTCGCACGCATCGAGGCCTCGATCCACGAGCGCGAGGCCGGCCAGGAGCTCACGCGGCGCTTCTTCGCCGATGCCAGTCACGAACTGCGCAACCCCCTGGCCTCACTGCGCGCCAACGCCGAGCTCTACCAGCAAGGCGCCCTCCCCCAGCGCCCGCAAGTCGATGAGGCGATGCGCCGCATAGCCCTGGAAGCCCAGCGCATGAGCGGGCTGGTCGATGACATGCTCCGCCTGGCCCGCCTCGACCAGCACCCGGGTCGGCAGGACCACCCGGTCGATCTCACCGCTGTTGCCATCGGATGCGCCGAGCGGGCCCGGATCACTGGCCCCCAGCGGACATGGCAGGCACACATCGCCGCCGGCCTCGTAATCGCCGGCGACGAAGAGCTCCTGCGCCGGGCCATCGACAACCTCCTGGCCAACGTGCACGCCCACACTCCTCGCGACGCCGTCGCCACCATAACTGCCGTCAAGCACGGCAACTCTGTCGTCGTCGATGTCAGCGACAACGGCCCCGGCGTCCCCGCCGACGAGCTCCCCCGCATCTTCGACCGCTTCTACCGCGCCGCAGCCTGCTCACACCGCCCGGGGTCCGGCCTGGGACTCGCCATCGTCACCGCCATCGCCACCGCCCACAACGGCACCGCTGAGGCGACCCTCAACCACCCGCACGGACTGCGCATCACCCTCATCCTGCCCGCCTGCAGCCAGCCCCGCCCCGTCCAGCTGTCCGCCGCCGGGCCCGCGGCCAACTCCGCCGACAGCACCGTGCCGCCCTGGCCGCGGTGGAGTTGACCGCCAGCTATCTGCATCTGCCGCCTCCAAGGCCCGCCCGCGGACAGTACCGGGCGGTTGCGTGACGCCTCCCTGTCGCGGGGCAGTGCGGGTACTTCAGGCCCGCTGATGACGGGCATCCTCGCCGACTTCAGGTCACGCCAGGTGACCAGGCCCCGGACTGGTATGGCGGCCCTGCCGACCGTTGACAGGCGGGCCGGTCTGCAACATGGGTTCAGCTTCAAGCGCGCCGCTAGCGACCACATCCTCAACGCAGCTAGTTCCGCGCACGAACGCGGCATCACCGATGGGCACAGGGCGGCGGCTCGTGAGGTTAGCGCAGCTGCGGCTGGTCAGACCGGGATCGTCTCGCCGCAAGACGGGACTGCAGCATGAACGCATCGAGCGCTCCGCCGCAACGGCAAGCCAGGCAAGCGGCAGCGCCAGCGGGGATTTGTCAAGCGCTGGCTTGACCCCGCACCGTGGCCTGCCGCGGGCTCGCGCGCCGAGATGCCCAGCCCGCCCAGCCTGCGGGCGAGCCGAACTCCCCGACCGGGGATAGCTTCAAACACCTGGCCCCGCGTCGCGCCGCCTCCGAGGAGATGTGGTGGCCGGGTCATCGCCATCACCGTCGAGTCGGCGGAGCGCCGACGGGCTCCGGGCGGCCGGGGGGCGGCGCGGGCCGCCGGTTCCCGCAGCGGGGGGGCGGTAGGAAGGATCGCGTGGGCCGCCGGTTCCCGCAGCGGGGGGGCGGTAGGAGGGACCTCGCGGGCCGCGCCTGTGCCAGGGCCAGCGGGCGGCGGTCATCACGATCGCCAGCACGGTTGCAGCGGTCATCGCGAGGAATCCGCTGGCGATCCACTGGGCTGCGCTGATCGCCAGCGCCGTAACCGACATGTCGGTGGCCCGGCCGCCGATCAGCCCGGCGATTGCGGCAGCTGCCACATACGCGAGCGCTGGTACCGGGATGATCCGGTAGACGGCGCCGGGCCGGACGGCGCGGGCAGCCGCTGCCGTGCCGGCGACGACGAAGACGCCGAGGACGAAGCCGGGTTCACTGCCGGTCAGCACGGTGGCAACCGCGCCGAGCGCGGCAGTGCCGATCACGATGCAGACCCCGGATCCTCCGGGCAGCGCACCCCAGCGCCGTGGCGCGCGGCCGTCCGGGGACTGGCGCCGGTGCGTTTGCCCGCGCGCGCCGCGATCGCGCCCGCGCGGTCCCCGGTGGGGTCCGGGCTCGTCGCGGTGAGGCGGGCGCGCGCTGGGGCGTCGTGGCTCGGTCATTTGCCCCCCGATGGTAGCCGTTACAGCTGGTAACCGGGGAGCGCCGGTATTCTTCGCGCCAAGGACGCTAAGCCGGCTCACCGGAAGGGACGGGATGGGCAGGGCAGACAGGGGGACGGTGCTGCGCGGCAGCGCTGGCAGGACCGGGTACGTGCTCAGCTGCGCCGCGGCGGCGCTGGTTCTGATGATCAGCGGCTTGTCTTATTTTGTCATCCATGAACTGGGCGGCATCGGCGGCTCGGATGCGATCACCAGCGGCCCCTCGACAGGTGCGCAGAACATCCTGCTGATGGGGCTGGAGAGCCGCAGGGACTGGAACGGGAACATCCTGCCGGCGGGCATCCTGGCAGCGCTGCACGCGGGAAGCAGGCAGGGCGTCGCAAACGGCGTCGGCGGGAACGCCACGAACACGCTAATCCTGATCCACATACCGGCCGGCGGGAAGAAGGCGGTCGGCTTCTCCATTCCCCGTGACGACTGGGTGAGTTTCGCCGGCACGGTGGGGCCGCAGCAGGTAGGCAAGATCGATCAGGCCTACGGGGTGAGCATGTACTACGAGCAGCAGAAGCTGCGAGCTCAGAACCCGGGCATAAGCCAGGACCAGCTGGCGTTCTCGGGCAACGAGGCAGGCCGCGCGGCCACCGTGGCGACGGTGGAGAAGCTCACCGGAGTGCATATCGACCACTTCGCCGAGGTCAACCTGGACGGTTTCTACGAGCTCGCGAAGGTCCTCGGCGGTGTGGAAGTCTGCCTCAGACATCCGGTCCGCGACGCCAACTCCGGCGCGGACTTCCGGGCCGGCTACCAGCACCTGGACGCCTCGCAGGCGCTGGCGTTCGTCCGCCAGCGCGACGGGCTGCCCAACGGCGACCTGGACCGCACCCACCGCCAGCAGGCCTTCATCGACTCGGTGATGCATCAGGTCCGGGCCGAGGGGGTGCTCAGCGACCTGACCAAGACGCAGGCACTGCTGTCGGTCGCCAGGCAGTACGTCATCACCGACGCCGGCTGGAACCTGCTCGACTTCGCGGCCCAGGCCCGCGACCTGACCAGCGGCAACCTCACCTTCCGCACGCTGCCGATCAAGGGCTACGCCACGATCGACGGCCAGGACGCCAACGTGGTCAGCCCCGACGACGTCAAAGCGATCGTCCAGGCCGCGTTCTACCCCAGGCACAGCCCGCGACCCGCCAGGCACCGGGCCGCCGCAGTCACCGCCACGAGCCAGACGACGGTGGATGTTCTCAACGGCGGGGACACGGCCGGCCTTGCCGGGCGCGTCTCGGCAGCCTTCACCGCGGCAGGGTACCGGGCCGGCCAGGTCGGCGACACCAGCTACCGCACCACCACGGCGGTCATCTACGGTCCTGGCGCTTCGGCGAACGCCGGCCGGATCGCCACGATGTTCGGCGTCACCGCCGCGGCCAGCGCAGCAGTCGCCGCCGACCACGTCGAGATCCTGCTGGGCCCCGGCGCTGCCGTCCCGCCCGTCAGCGCCGCCGGCCGAGCGCAGACGCCGGCGGTGGTCATCCCCGCCACCGGTTCGCAAGGCGGCGCGGTACGCGCAAAGAACGGCATTCCCTGCGTGAACTGAGCTCCGGCGCATGTGAGGCGGCCCCGGCCAGGCCCGTCCGGCTGCGCGCGCAGCGCCTCAGCCCGAGTTCTGTTGGCGCCCTGCCGACGGAGCGCCCGCAGTACGCGCCGGTGAGGAACACTCCCATCGACAGCGGATCGGTCCGGTGTTGGCCTGGCGGATCGCCAGCCGCCGGCCGGCCGATGGGGCGGGGCGGGATTTCGAGCGCCAGGTCTAGGCCTGTGCGATCCGGGTATCCGGGGAGGTGTGCATCGGGCAGCAACGCCTGATCTGCAGTGATGGAGGCGGTCATGCCGGCGATGGCGATCAGCTTGATGCGACAGACGATGGACCGGCAGGCCGAGGCACTGGCGGCAATCCTGGATGATGCTGCGCCTGTCATGGCGGTGGCCGAACGGCTGCGCGGACGGCGGGTACTGGCGATCGGCACCGGAACCAGCTGGCACGCCGCCAGCCAGGCAGCGGCGCTGCTGCGCGCGGCCGGTCTTGAGGCGTGTGCCGCCCAGTCTGCTGACGCGGCGGTAGACGGGCCGCTGCCCGCCGCGGGCGGGGTGCTGCTGGCATTGACCCATACCGGTGCCAAGTACTACACGGCGCAGGCCGTGGCGGGTGCCCGCGCTCAGGGCGTGGATGTGATCCAGATCTCCGGCGCGGGTGTCACGGGGGCGGACCTGGTCACCGTGGAGCGGGAACGCTCGTCGGCCTACACTGCCAGCCATCTCGGCGCGCTGTTGCGCGCGGCGCAGCTGGCCCGGGCGCTGGGCGCGGACCTCCCTCAGCTTGGCGAGGTCCCGTCAGCGGTCGACCGCGCCTACCGAGACGGGCAGGAGGGGCAGCAGCTGGCGCCGCCGCCGGACCGGCTGATCGAGTTCATCGGCGGCGGCATCAATCAGTGGACGGCTGCCGAGGGAGCGCTGAAGATCCGGGAGGCCGCGTACGTGGCCAGCGAGGGCCTCGCGGCAGAGCAGTTCTTGCACGGGCCCTCGGTGGCTCTGGGCGGACATGACCGTCTGGTCTGCCTCGACGGCGGCGGGCCGTGGTCGGCGCGGATTGCCCAGGTGGCCCAGGCCGCCGAGGACTCGGGTACCCCAGTGACCCGCGTCAGCCACCCTGGGCTGGGAGAGTTGCTGTCGATCTTCCCTCTGACCGTAGCCGTGCAGCGCATCGCGCTCGAGGCCGCCGAGACGCTCGGCGCAAACCCCGACACCTTCGGGCTGGACCTGCCGGGACGCGGCGCCTGGAGGCATGTCGCATTGTGAAGACTTCCGAGACTGGGCCACGGCCCTTTGACCTGGGCGTCCGGGCGCTCCAGCAGGACACGCTGATACGCTGGCGTGATGCCAGAACCTGCTGACCGCAGCGAACTTCCGCTGGCGTGCACGCTGAGGCCTGAGGAAGGTGCAGAGCGGCTCCGCCGCTGGCAGCAGCTGGCTGCGGCGGCGGCGCCCGCCGCCCGCCTGGCCGGCCACCAGCTTGTGGTCCGCTACCAGCCCGGACCGGGCGTCCTGGAAGAACTGCGATCACTTGCCCGCGCCGAAGCCGGGTGCTGCGCTTTCGCCGAATGGGCGGTGACGGAGCGGGACGGGTTCCTGAT
>DATJZH010000301.1:0-13746 GCA_035499215.1 Streptosporangiaceae bacterium
GTGCACTGGCACGCCGCCCAGCTCGGCTCGAGGATGCCCGGCGGGCGGATGGACCCGCCGCTGCTGATGGCCCTGGACGAGATCGTCCAGGTCTGCCCCGTCCCGCTGGACATCTGGGCCGCCGACTCCGGCGGCAAGGGCATCCAGCTCGTCTCCGTCGCCCACGGCGAGGCCCAGCTGGCCGGCCGGTGGGGCGAGCACGGCAAGCAAGTCATCCTCGACACCGCCAGCGCCAAGATCATCCTGCCCGGCGTCACCGACCCGGACACCCTCGACACCGCCGCCCGGCTGGCCGGCCAGGTGCCCTACCGCGAGCGGCACGGCGACGCCGAGACCCGCCACGACGTGCTGACCGCCGACATGATCCGCCGCCTGCCCCCGGGATTCGGGCTGATCATCCGCGGCGGCAACTCACCCGTCATCGCCAAGCTCGCCCGCGGCTGGCGCGAACCGGACTACCGCCGCGCCCGCCGCCACGGCCGCGCCATCGCCGACCTCACCCCCGCCGCCGCGCCGCTCACCCTCGCCGACACCGCCCCAGCCGGTCACCCTGCCGCCGCCGCGGCCGAGCGGCCGCTGGCGCCGGTGGCCTGGCTGCAGCCCCGCCGCGCCGCCGATGCCGACGCAGCAGACGGCCTGGATCCAGACGGCGCGCCGGACGGCGGCAAGGTCCCGGTGGGCCCGGCGCCGTCCTACCCGTGGGGCGGTGACCGGTCATGACGGCCACCACGGCGGACGGCGGCCTGGCCGCCGCGCTGATCCAGCTCGCCGACCACGCCGGGCAGCTCCGCGACCTGCGCAACCTGGTCGCCAGCCTCGCCGACACCATCCGCGGCCTGCACGACCAGCTCAACGCCCAGCCCGCCGCCGGGGCCGGGTACCGGCCGATCCCGGCGCCGCGGTGGTGGCAGCTGGCCGGCGAGGACCGCGCCGGCGCGGTGCGCAGGCTGTCGGACTGGGTCGAGCAGGTGTACCGGCCCTGCTACGGGCACCTGGCCGCCCGGCTCGCCCCCTGCTGGCGCGAGCACCCGTTCTGCCTGTTCACCCTCGACTGGCTCGCCGAGCTGTGGAGCGTGCTGTACCTGCAGCCCAAGCGCACCCCGCCGATGCTCACCGGCCAGGCCGAATGGCAGCACCGGCTACTGCCCGCCGCCGCCGAGGCCATGGCCCTGGAAACCCGCGACTGCGGTCACCCCCGGCGGCGGCCATGACCACCCGCCCGCCCTCCGAGCACGCCGCGCACCGCTACGCCGACGCCGGCTGGCCGGTCTTCCCCTGCCGGCCCGGCAGCAAGGTCCCCGCCACCGAGCACGGCTTCCACGACGCCGCCACCAGCCACCGCCAGATCACCCGCTGGTGGTCCGCCCAGCCCGAGGCGAACCTGGCCATCGCCACCGGCCACCCGGGCCCCGACGTCCTCGACGTCGACCTCAAGAACGGCCGCTCAGGATACGCCGCCCTCGCCCAGGCCCGGCGGCGCGCACCTGTACTACCGCGGCACCAGCCAGCGCAGCGGCACCATCCCCGCCGCCGCCCTGGACTTCCGCGGCCAAGGCGGATACGTCCTCGCCCCGCCGTCCCTCTCCGCCGAAACCGGGCGGCCCTACGAGGTCATCTCCCACCAGCCCAGCGACGCCACCGTCAACTGGGAGGCAATCCGCCAGCACCTCACCCCGGCAAATGAGCATCAGCCCCCGGCCCGGCCCGGACCGGAGGCGACAGAGCGCCCCCGCGAAGTGGAGCACCTGGCCGCGTGGATGGCCGCCCAGCCCGAAGGCAACCGCAACGCCGCCCTGTTCTGGGCCTCCGCCCGCGCCTGCGAAGCCGGCGACTACAACGCCCTGACCGCCATCGCCCGCGCCGCCCGCGAAACCGGACTGCCCGACCGCGAGATCACCGCCACCATCCGCTCCGCCCGGCGCACGGCAGGCCGCCCTTTCGAACCAGCCCCGCAACGCGAGGCAGGCTGACATGACCAGACCCGCCCGCCGTGACGTCCCCGGCACCGGCCGCCTCCCGCGCTCCGGTCGGCCGTACCGGCACTCCCGTCAGTACAGCGGGTGTCCCGACCTCAACGCCCTGCCTGCCGAGCACGCCGGCGGCCGCGGTGTCCGGCTCCGGCAAGTCGCCAAGGAAACCGGGACCACCGGGACCCTCACTCGCTCCCCGGCCAGGCACCCATACCAAGGAGCGCGGCCTCAAACAGCACGGCGCCACCCGCCGCTGCTCTTCGTGCAGGAGGACCTTATGAATCATGCCCAGCAGTCCACGGCCGCGCCCGGCCCGCCGCACCCCGACCCGGTGCTGGCCGCTAAAGGCTGGCATCTGTGCGGCTGCCATGACCCCGGTATCTACGTCCGCGACGCGGGCAAGGACGCCGGCCGAGATGCCGAGCAGGAACGAGAAGCCGGATGATCGCGGCAGATGGCGAGGCCGCCGACCGGCGCATGGCGGCTGATGACGCCTACGGCGCAGCGCGCAGTTCAATAGTGCGGATCGCCCAGGAGCAGGGCGCGCAGGTGCGGGAGCGACCGCTCTGGCCGGGCGCGCAGATCACGATGCGCTACGCCGAGCCGCTGGCCGGGATCCGCGCCGCGACCACCCTCCAGCACGCCGCGCAACGGGCCGCTCGCGACTACATCCGGCTCGCTCGCGAGGACAAAGCCAGCTGGCAGGAGATCGGCGACGCCCTCGGCCTGGCCGCCGAGGGCGAGCGCGAGGGCTATGACCTTGCTGTCGCCGCCTACGAGCACGTTATCGGCAAGCCGGATCCGTGGCATCAGCCGGGCTTCGGCTGGACCTGCACTGGCTGCGGGCGGTCCATCTTCGACCGCGGCCCCTACGACAGCCACCCCGAAGACAACGAGCACGGCCACGGCGAGGCCTGCCCACACATGGCCGCACTGGTGGCGGCCTGGCAGGCCGAGCGGGATACCTGGGAGACCGAGCAATGAACCGACCCGAACGCATTCCGGCCGGGCATCTGGGCTGTGAGTGCCCGTGCGGCGGCGCGCACCTGACCCAGCAATTCATCGACCGGCAGGCCGCTTCCGGCCATGTGGTCGTGCGGTGGATAGCCGCGGCCCGTCAGGCCCGCCTCGACCAGTACGTCGCCGGGCTGGCCCGCGACCGGGCCGCCACGCAGGCTGCCAACCGGGAGTCGGGACGATGACCGAGCTCAGCGCCCGCGACGCGATCGTCACCGAGTTGTCTCCGCCGGAGGCGGCCGAGTTCTTGGGCCATCTGGTCCGCGGCTACCAGTCCGCTTACCAGGCCGCGGCCGAGTCCTACGGCAGCCACCGCTACCTGCCCGCCCGGGCGATGGCCGAGGACCTGGACCGGCTGGCCCTGGACGAGCATTGGGCCAGCTACGCCACCGGCATGCGCCAGCCCGGCGAGACCACCACCGCTTACCAGCACCGCGCCCAAGCCGAGCAGACCACGGCCGCCGAAGCGGCCGGGATGGCGTGTCCCGAGTGCGGCGAGGGTGTCCACCCCCAGCCGCCTGCCGACCTGGTCAACTGGCAAGCCCACGGCATCGACCCGCCGGGCTGGTCGCACCGCGACGGCAGCGCCCTATGCCCAGTCATCGGACCGTCCGGCGGCTACCAGCCCGCCCAACCCACCACCCCGCCACAGCCCGAACCCGACCCGCACACCGCGCGGCTGGACCCGCCCGCCACCATGCGGGCAGGCGAACGCGGCGCCTGGACGGCTGCTCCTTATGACCCCGTAAACCGGACTAGCCGGGCGGGGGAGCAGGACACGATTCCCCGCCGGCACGCCGCCGACCTCATCCGCCGCCTAGACGTCACCGGGCCCGGCCCGGTCCTGCGCGGCCAGCCGACAGCCCGGCCAGGGCCAAGCCGACAGGCGGACAGGGAGGCCGGCGAATGAACCAGTCCGCCACCTCCGTCCCGACCGGCATCGGAGCCCAGCGCCGCCTGCGCGCTCTCACCGCCCGCGGCTGGAGCCCCGACGCCATCCAGGCTGCGACCGGCCTGGCCGCCGGCCACATCCGCGCCGCACTCGCCGACCCGCGCCGCATTCCGTCGGATCTTCCTGCCGCGGTTGCCCGTGCCTACGACCAGTTCTGGAACACCCCGCCACCCGCCCGGACGGCCGCCGACCGGGCCGCCGCCGAGGTCGGCCGCCGGCATGCGCAGCGGCGCGGATGGGCGCCGCCAATGGCTTACGACGACGACACTATCGACCTGCCCGACGGCCGCCCAACCCCCGGCTGGCGGCGCACCAGCCGCACCACCATCCCCGCCGCCGACCTCGCCGAAGACGCCCGCTGGCTGCGCCAACACGGCGGCTACCGCCACGCCACCCCCGCCGAACTCGCCATGCGCCTCGGCGTCACCAGAGCCGCCCTCGACAAGGCGCTCGTCCGCGCCGCCCAAACCGAACGGGAAGCCGGATGAGCCTCGCGAAAGCCCAGCGGCTGCCTCCCACGACGCCAGCGACACCTCGACTCGGCCAGGAATGAGGAGCGGTCATCACATACCCGAGTGGGCAGGAGCGGATCAGCCGCAGGGAACGTCTTGCCCGTGCCGCCGTCGGCATGCCCGCCGCTCATCCTGAGCAGCTCACCCGCAAGCCCGGACGCGCGGAATGGAAGCAGCTCGCTGCCTGGTCCGCGCAGCTCTGGCCCCATGACGAATACCTCAAGATCGCCGCTCAGATACGGCGGCAGGACGGCTTGTGACCAGGAGTCCCCATGGCTGACACCTCATTCGCCGTGACCGCGAATCGCCACAGCAGGCCAGGAAAGCGAGAATGCCGATCTCCAGCGATCCCCGCCAGGATCGCCCTGCCCGCCGGCCGGTGAACGGTCAACCAGGCCGAGGACCGCGAGATTCGGGCAGCGAGTGGCTCACGGTCGACGAGGTCTGCGCCGAGCTGAAAATCGGGCGCCGCACGTTCGAGCGTTGGCGCACCCTCGGCGTGGCCCCTCGGGCCACTCGCCCGACCAGGAACGGCCCGCTGAAGATTAAGCGCAGCTGGCTGGAGGAGTGGGCGGAAGACGGCGCGACATGACCGCCGGCAGCTACGACGTGCGGATCTGGGAGATCCACGAGCGCGGGGATGCGAAAGCCCGCTACAGGGTGCGCTGGCGTGTAGCTACCAGGCGGTTCACGAGGGGTTTCGAGGTTAAGGCACTAGCCGACGCCTTCCGCGCCCAGCTTCTGGCCGCAGCACGCAGGGGGGAGGGCTTCAGCACCGAGACGGGGATGCCTCTCTCGCTCACCCGCCGCGATCATGCTGTGTCCTGCTATGAGCATGCAGAAGATTTCGTGAAAGCCACCTGGCGGACCGCTGCGGCCAAGAGCCGGATTTCCTGGCTGGAAACGCTGAGCGTGGCCCTGCCGGCGCTGACTCGCGATCTGTCCGGGGCACCCGAACCGGACGTGCTGCGACTCGCCCTCCGTCGTGGGCTTAACCAGAACATGCACGCCTACGGCCCTAATGCCGAGGAAATCCGCGCGCTGGCGTGGCTAAAACGGGCGTCCTTGCCCATCAGCGCGCTGGAAGACCCCGCGGTGATTAGCGACCTGCTCGACACCCTGGAGCGCAAGCTCGATGGCACGCTGGCCGCACCGGACTACTTTTCGCGGCGCCGCCGGGTCATGCACCGGGTGCTCGGCTACGCCGTGCGCAAGAGGCGGCTCAGTTCGAATCCCTTCAGTAAAGCCAACCTGCCCGAAGGCTGGTCCGCGCCGTATGCGCCTGAGGATCAGGTCGATCCACGGTCTGTCGGCGGGGCCGAACTGGTCGCCGACATGCTCGCCGCCGTCAGCTACGTCGGGCGCCGCCAAGGCCCACGGTTCGTGGCGTTTTACGGCTGCATGTTCTACGCCATGATGCGACCGTCGGAGGTCACGGCCCTGACCAAGGCAGCCTGCCAGCTGCCCCCGCAGGGCTGGGGGCGGCTGATCTTCGCTGACTCCAGCACCGCAGCAGGCCGCGACTTCACTAACGATGGCCGTATGCACGAACATCGCGGGCTGAAGGGCCGTGCCAGGCAGGCTGCTGTACGGCGGGCGACCCGTAACGTGCCGATCCCGCCCGATCTGGTCACGATGCTGCGCGACCACCTCGACTCGTACGGGACCGACCCGGACGGGCGTCTGTTCCGCAGCGAGAACGGCCATCCGATCCAGCCCTCCACCTATTACCGAGTGTGGTCTAGGGCGCGAGCGCTGGCGCTGACCCCCGAGCAGCTCGCCACGCCACTGATGCGCCGTCCCTACGACCTGCGCCATTCCGGTATCACCTGGCGGCTGAACTCCGGTGTACCGCCCACCGAGATCGCGGCGTGGGCCGGGCACAGCGTCGAGATGCTGTTGCGGGTCTACGCCCGGTGCGTGGCTGGCCTGGAGGATGTGTGGATCGCCCGCATGGACGCCAGCCTCCGCCTGCAGGGCGGCAATCACGGTGGCGAGAGTAAGAAGTGACGCAAATGCGCCTGCCGTTCCGGGCACTGCTCGGGCACGGCTACCAGCGCCGGGTGGCATCTGGTGACGCACAGTGGCGGAACCAGCCCGAAGGTCAAAGCAACGATTCCGCTGTAAGAAGCGTGATTTTGCTGGTTGTGTTCGGGCGCCCCCAGCAGGATTCGAACCTGCGCACACGGCTCCGGAGGCCGTTGCTCTATCCCCTGAGCTATGGGGGCTGGCGCGGTCGCCTGGCAGATGCTGCTCTGCCAGGCCGGAGCCAGGCTACCAGTCGCAAGTATCACCGGACACGAGACCGATCGGCGCACATCCTGGCTGCGGAGCCGATAGCCTCTCGCGGGTGACGCAGGGACTGGGCCGGGTGCTCGTTGTCGACGACGACGAAGTCATCCGGCAGCTGATCGCCGTCAACCTCACGCTGGAGGGGTTTGACGTGGTCACGGCTGTGGACGGCAAGGACTGCCTGGACAAGGTTCATGCGGCGCAGCCCGATGTGATCACCCTCGACGTCATGATGCCGCGGCTGGATGGCTGGGTCACGGCAACGCAGCTGCGCCGCAATCCCGTGACAGCCGCTATCAAGGTCGTGCTGATCACGGCCAGGGCGCAGGAAGACGACAGGGACCGCGGCCGCCAGATCGGCGTGGACGCTTATCTCACCAAGCCTTTTGACCCGGCCGAGATGATCAGGGTGATCCGCGAGCTGGCCGGAGCGCCGACCAGCGCCTTCGACTGATGTCTCGCGGTAGCGGCCCGCCTAGCCTGAACGGGTGATCCCTGGCGACATCGCCGCGGAACTAACGGCGATCCTGCGCGGCGCGGCCGCCGCCGGAGAGCTGCCGTCGCAGGCCGGCGCGATGACGGCCGCAGGCACCTGGCGGCGGGTCCCGGCGGCGGCAGGCGGCGGGGCCGGCAGCTACGCGACCTCGCTGCCGTTCGCCCTCGCCCGATGCTCTGGCCGCTCGCCGGCTGAGCTCGCGACGATGCTCGCCGCGCGGCTGAGCGGCGCTCCTGGCGTCGGTGCCGCGTCCGCGACCGGCGGCTACCTGACCGTGACCGTGACCGACAGGGTCCTGACCAGTCTGGCCATCCGCATGGCTGCCGCCGGGCCTGGCTGTGCCAGCAGCGGCGCACTTGCTGACACGCGTCAGCCCGCGCCGCCCGAACCCGACGTGGCGGCGGCAGTCAGCTGGAGTCAGGCCTGGCGCTGGCAAACCGGCGCCGTCACCGCAAGGCTGGCAGCGGCCGCGGGTGCGATAATCATTCCTTCCGCCAAGCCGGATATCCGGCCCGTCCAGGCCCCGCCGCCCGGTCACTCGCCGGTGACCGTCGCGATCGAGTACGCCGGCCTCGACGCGGTCCGCTATGCGCTGACGCGGACGGCGGCCAGCCGGGCAGGCGCGATGGGGCGGCTGATCTGCGTTTCGCATGATCGCGAGAACCCGTTCTACGCGGTCAGCCTGGCACATGCCGAGGCCGCGGCTACCCTGCGATGGGCGTGCGACCTGCAGCTGCCGCGCGGCCGGCCGAATGCGCTGGCGGCGGGCGCCCTCGACCATCCGCGGGAGCGGCGGCTGCTCGACGCACTGTCCTGGCTGCCAGAACGAGTAGCCGGGGCGGCTCGCCGCCGCCAGCCACACGAGCTCGCAGCCTATCTCGAGGGCCTGGCGGGAGCGTGGTTCGACTGCCGGGAGAGCTGCCCGGCTCTGCCGTTCGGCGGTCTGCGCGCGCCGCGTGACGGCGACAGCATCAAGGCCCGGCTGTGGCTGGCTGACGCGGCAAGGACGGTGTTCGCGACGGGCCTCGCGCTGATCGGCGTAGCCTGCCCGGAGCGGCTCTGAACCGGACCGGCTCTGAACCGGACCGGCTCTGAACCGGACCGGCTCTGAACCGGACCGGCTCTGAACCGGACCGGCTCTGAACCGGAGCGGCTCTGAACGCGGCCGTGACGGCCGCAGGCTGGCCAGATCCGGTGATTTGTGGCACCGGCAGGCTTGGGGTACCCTCTGGGGGTGCCTGCGCGCCCGGTGGCGGGTCAGCGGTTGTGATACCGGGCGGTTCATCTGCTGGGAAACGGGTACGTTACCTGGCGCAAGCCCCCTGGACGTCGACAGCCAAGGCGTCACACATACGCCCGCGCCGGATGCTCTGGATGCCCGGATGCTCTGGATACGCAGTTCCGGATGCGAGTGCATGAGAAGCCGTGTTCGCTGAGCATGCACGGGAGCCCGAGTCGCTCACGCTGGTGCTGTCGGCCTCTGTAGAAATGACACGCTGCCCTGAAGGAATGCCGTGGGCTCGGATGGTGTTAAGCTGGACGTTGCACCGGATGCCCCGCCACGGGGAAAGGTGCTCGTCTGCTTTCCGTCCGGTATGAGCAGCAGCCTGCGGCGGCCGGCGGCCTTCGACGACATCTACCCGCCGCGGGACCCAACTTTCTGCCTGACGCCGATCCTGGCTCAGCTGACGGACATCGGATCCCGCATGCGGGCGTCAGCCACATGCGGGAAAGCGCGGGGATGGCAGTTAGCACGACAACCAGCCGGGCCGATCGGCCAGGCCGGGACGGCGGGTAATACGCGACAGCGGGCATTCGGGCGCCGCGCATGCGGTGTAGGCCCGTACCTTGGGAAGGACCCCTTGTGAGCGAAACCATCGATCTGTTCTCTGCTACGGCCGGCGTGCCGGAGGAAAATCCAGTTCTGTCCTCATCTGGCAGTGATACCTCCGGCGCGGCGGAGTCAGAGGGGACTTCCGCGCAGCAGGCGGGCGCGGTACGCTCCTGGCCGGATGCGGACGACGGCGCTGGTGGGGCCGGAACCGGCGGTGCTGGATCAGGCATTGGCGGATCAGGCCGCCGCTCCGGTGGCGGACGGTCCGGCGCCGGTTTGCCGGCGATGCTGTTGCCTGAGCTGCAGCGGCTTGCGCAGTCGCTCGGCATTACCGGGACGGGCCGGATGCGCAAGAGCCAGCTCATCGCGGCAATCGAGGAGCGACGTGGCGGCGGCGAAGCCGCCCACGGCGCGCCTGGCGGCAGTCAGAGCGAGCAAACCGACAACTCAGTCCAGCGGGGCGTGCCTGCGGGAGCCGGCGCTACCCGCCCCTTTGAGCAGGACGCCATGGAATCAGTGACATCGACGCAGGCAGGCGTGGGCAACGATGGCTGCGCGGGCGGAATCGGCGAGGGCACCCAGGCGGGTGCGGCCGGAATCGGCGGGGGCGGGCTAGCCGTCAGCCAGGATGGCGGCGCCGTCGTTGCCGGGGACCTGGCAGCCGGCTCTGGCGGCGGCCAGGCCGGTGGCTCCGGTGCCCAGGCAAGCGGACCCGGCGGCACCGCAGGTCAGCGTGACGATGTCCAGCACTCCAGCGACGGCCAGCGCGGAGACCGGCGCCGGCGCGGCAACGGCAGTAACAACGGCGGTCGCCGCGATGATCAGGCCAGGGCCGTCGGCGATGGCGCGGAGACACGCCGCGACACGCGCGACTCCGGTTCTGGCGGCCGCGGTCAGGGCGGTCTAGGCGACCAGCGCGGTCAGGCCGGTCTGGGTGATCAGCGCGGTCAGGCCGGTCCGGGTGATCAGCGCGGTCAGGGTGGTCAGGGTGATCAGCGCGGTCAGGCCGACCAGCAGGGCAGTCGCGGGGATGACGACCGCGACGGCGGCGGACGCCGCCGGGACAGGTTCCGCAACAGGAACAGCAACAACCGGCGCCGCGACCGCGGCGGCAGCGACGCTGAGCCTGTGATCAGCGAGGATGACGTGCTCATCCCGATCGCCGGCATCCTGGACGTGCTGGACAACTACGGGTTCGTCCGCACTACCGGCTACCTGCCCGGCTCCAACGACGTTTACGTGTCGCTTTCCCAGGTGCGGCGCTACGGCCTGCGCAAGGGCGACGTCATCGAGGGCGCCATCCGGCAGCCGCGCGAGGGCGAGCGCCGGGAGAAGTTCAACGCGCTGGTCCGGCTCGACAAGATCAACGGCCTGGAGCCCGAGCGGGCCAAGGACCGGCCCGACTTCGCCAAGCTGATCCCGCTGTACCCGCAGGAACGGCTCCGGCTGGAGACCGACCCGGGCATCATGACCACGCGGATCATCGATCTGGTCGCCCCCATCGGCAAGGGCCAGCGCGGCCTCATCGTGTCGCCGTCCAAGGCGGGCAAGACGATGATCCTGCAGGCCATCGCGAATGCGATCACCAAGAACAATCCGGAGTGCCACCTCATGGTCGTCCTGGTAGACGAGCGGCCTGAGGAAGTCACCGACATGCAGCGCACGGTGAAGGGCGAGGTCATCCACTCGACGTTCGACCGGCCCGCCGATGATCACACCACGGTTGCCGAGCTGGCGATCGAGCGGGCCAAGCGGCTTGTCGAGATGGGACACGACGTTGTCGTCCTGCTCGACTCGATCACCCGGCTGGGCCGCGCCTACAACCTGGCGGCGCCCGCCAGCGGCCGCATCCTGTCCGGTGGCGTCGACTCCGCGGCTCTGTACCCGCCGAAGCGCTTTTT
Source organism: Streptosporangiaceae bacterium (assembly GCA_035499215.1). Classification (GTDB taxonomy): domain Bacteria; phylum Actinomycetota; class Actinomycetes; order Streptosporangiales; family Streptosporangiaceae; genus DATJZH01. The sequence goes on from DATJZH010000301.1 coordinate 10,975, forward strand.
CGGCGCGGCACGCAACATTGAGCATGGCGGCTCGCTGACCATCCTGGCCACGGCCCTGATCGAGACCGGCTCACGGATGGAAGAGGTCATTTTCGAGGAGTTCAAGGGCACTGGCAACATGGAACTGCGGCTGCGCCGCGAGCTTGCCGACAAGCGGATCTTCCCGGCCATTGACGTGGATGCCTCCGGGACCCGCAAGGAAGAGCTGCTGCTGGCCCCCGAGGAACTCAAGATCGTCTGGCAGCTCCGCCGGGTGCTGCATGCCCTTGAGCCGCAGCAGGCGCTCGAAGTGCTCATGGAGCGGATGAAGGAGACCAAGAGCAACGCCGAATTCCTGCTGCACGTGCAGAAGACCACGGTCGCCTCTTAAGCGGCAGCCGACGGCGTCCCCCCGCCGGGCAGCGGCCTGGCCCCGGAATTACCAGGTGCTGCGCAGCGTTGCAGGACCTGGCACACTTCAGGTGCCAACTAGTGCGGTACCGGTTCACGCCCGTCGCGTCAGGCGCGCGGCCAGGCGACCCGGCTTCCGCCCCGAAAGGGAGTCCCGACATGAAGCCTGCTATCCACCCGGACTACGTGCCGACGACGGTGACCTGTACGTGCGGGAACACCTTCAGCACCCGGAGCACCGCCAAGAACGGCGTGATTCACACCGAGGTCTGCTCGAAATGCCACCCGTTCTACACGGGCAAGCAGAAGATCCTGGACACCGGCGGCCGCGTCGCCAGGTTCGAGCGCCGCTTCGGCAAGAAGCTGGCCGGCGGCAAGTAACTGCCGGCGGCAAGTACGGCCCCGCCGGGCCGAGTTCCATCAGCAGTTCGGATTTGCCCCCCCCAGGAACGGGACGGGCGATTCGCGCTGCCGCGTCGCGGCTGCGATACGAAGCCGCGCACAGCAACGTCGCAGGAGGTGAGCAGTGTTTGAGCGGCTTGCCGACCTTGCGGCTGAGCACGCGGAACTGGAGCGCGATCTCGCCGCCCCGGGCGTCCACGCGGATCAGGACCGGGCCAGGGCTCTGGGCCGGCGCTACAGCGAGATCGGCCCGGCCGTGCGCGCCTACCAGGAGTGGCAGCAGATCTGCGCCGACGAGGCTACCGCGCGCGAGCTCGGCGACCAGGACGCGTCGTTTGCAGCCGAGGCGCAGCAGCTTGCCGGGCGCAGGGAATACCTGGAAAGCCAGCTGCAGGAAATGCTGGTGCCCAGGGACGCCAGCGACACCAGGGATGTCATTCTCGAGGTGAAAGCCGGCGAGGGCGGCGAGGAGTCGGCTCTGTTCGCTGGTGACCTGCTGCGCATGTACCTGCGGTTCGCCGAGCGCAAAGGCTGGAAAACCGAGCTGCTGGATGCCACGATGACCGGGCTCGGCGGGTACAAGGACGCCACCGTCGCGGTCAAGGCATCGCGGCGCGGCGGCGGCGACGGCGCCTGGTCCCGGCTGAAATACGAGGGCGGCGTGCATCGCGTCCAGCGCGTGCCCGTCACCGAATCGCAAGGCCGCATCCACACTTCGGCCGCTGGCGTGCTTGTCATGCCCGAAGCTGATCCCATCGAGGTGAGCATTGACCCGGCCGACCTGCGAGTCGACGTGTACCGCTCGTCCGGGCCAGGCGGCCAGAGCGTGAACACCACGGACTCAGCGGTGCGGATCACGCATCTGCCCACGGGCATCGTCGTCTCGTGCCAGAACGAGAAGAGCCAGCTGCAGAACAAGGAACAGGCGATGCGCATCCTGCGGGCGCGACTGCTGGCTGCGGCCCAGGAGGAAGCCGACGCGGCCGCTGCCGCCGAGCGGCGCAGCCAGGTGGCGACCGTCGACCGGTCCCAGCGGGTGCGGACCTACAACTTCCCCGAGAACCGGATCTCCGACCACCGGGTCGGCTACAAGGCTTACAACCTTGACCAGGTCATCGACGGCGATCTGGACGGGGTGATCAGCGCCCTGGTGGCGGCAGACCGGGCCGAGAAGCTCGCTGCCGCCGAGGCGGAATGACTATCCTGCTCGACGAGATCGCTGTGGCCGCGGCGCGGCTTGCCGAGGCCGGCGTCGAGTCGCCGCGCGCGGATGCCGAGCTGATCGCCGCGCACCTGCACGGCGTGTCTCGCGGCGAGCTGCACCTTGTTCCCGACGCGGCCTTCGATCCGCGGTTCTGGGACGAGGTCGCCCGCCGTGAGTCCCGCGAGCCGCTGCAGCACATCACCGGCCTGGCGTATTTCCGCTACCTTGAGCTCGAAGTTGGGCCCGGCGTGTTCGTGCCGCGGGCGGAGACCGAAGTGATGACCGGCTGGGCGATCGAGGCGCTGGCGCGCATGGACGTCGCCGAGCCCGTCGTCGCCGACCTCGGCACCGGATCAGGGGCGATCGCGCTGGCCATTGCCCAGGAAGCGCCGCGGGCCACTGTGCACGCGGTAGAGGCAGACCCGCTGGCCCGGCACTGGGCGCAGCGGAACGTCGGCCGGTGCGCCTGCGCGGCGCCGCACACCGCGGGCCGGGTGCAGCTGCACAGCGGAGATTTTGCGACCGCGCTGGCCGACCTGGACGGGTCGGTTGACCTGGTCATCAGCAACCCGCCCTACATTCCGCTCGGCGCCGGGCTGCCGCCCGAGGTCGGCGAGTACGATCCGGCCACCGCGCTGTGGGGCGGCGCCGACGGGCTGGACGCCATCCGGGTCGTCGAGAACGTGGCCCGGCGGCTGCTGCGGCCCGGCGGCAGGGTGGCCGTCGAGCACGGCGCGCCACAGGGCGCGGCAGTTTACTGGGTTTTCGCCGAGGAA
>DATJZH010000302.1:0-13096 GCA_035499215.1 Streptosporangiaceae bacterium
ATTCCGCCCCTTGCGGCCGTGCCCGAATGGGTGATTGTATGGGTAAACACGCCACTCCATGAAGGCCCGTCGTCGGCGCCTGGGGACTTCACTGATGTCAGCCGTGCCCGATCGGGGCGGCTCGGCTGGCTAGACGGCGCGTTTTCTATTTTCTGGCGTGCCTGCTGCATTTGCTGCATGGCGACAACATTTGCCATACGGAAACAAACACCAGCGGAGGCCGTAAGGGATGTGCGGCCCAGATCGAGAAATCGTAGTGGTCGACATGATCCGGGCAGTTCAGGCAGGACGTGGCGGTGTTCTCCTCGTCGACGGCGAGCCGGGCGGCGAAGGCCCCCTGGCCCCGGAGGTCTCCCTGCCCCCGGAGTTCTCCCTGGCCCCGGAGTACGCCGCCGCGTCAGCTGGGCCTGGGTTTTCGGCTGGGCCCCGGCTGTCAGTCAGCCCCAGCAGCACGGACGTGGATCACCTGCTGGCGCCGCTGGCCCGTGCTTGGCCTGAGCTCCGTACGTGCCCTGAGCTGCGTGCCCGCCCTGACCTGATCGCGCTCGACGACCTGGAATGCGCCCGGATGGTCCTCGCGCCGCTGGACGAAGACGAAAATGCTGCCGCTCAGCTCATTGCCGATGAGCTTGGTGCCGCGCCGGAGCGGGACCTGCTGGAGATGGCCGCCGCCGCGGACGGGGACCCGGCGCTGCTGGCCGAGCTGCTGGCGAGGCTACGGGATGAGGACGCGATCCGGATCAGCGGCGGGTCGGCCAGTCTCACGTCCGGGCAGCGGCCGCAGCGCCTGCGCACTGCCGTGCGCCGGTGGCTGACCGACCGCGGCCCGCGGGCATTGCGGTTCCTGGCGACGGGGGCCGTGCTGGGCCGCATGGTCCAGCTCGATAACGCCGCCGCGATGCTGGGCGAGGCTCCTGCCGTGCTGCTCCCCGCGCGACAGGCGGCGCTGGCGGGCAGTACCGGCATGCTGGCGGCGGCTAACGCCGGCATGTTCGCGGCGGCTGGAGCGAGCATGTTCGCGGCGGCTGGAGCGGGCATGTTCGCGGCGGTGCCGCACACAGCCGCGAAGCTGACCGCGCGGACGCTGACCGCGGCCGGACTGGCCGACGAGAAGCGCATCTCCCAGGCGGTGACCGCGGTCGAGTCCCGCATCGCGGCCATGCGTCTTACCGAGGCGGCCGATCTCGCCCGCGGTGCGCTGGCCGGGCCGGTTCCTGCCGCGGCCGCAGCCCGGCTGCGCTGCTGCCTGTCGTCCGTCATGCTCCTCGGCGGTCAGCTGGCCGCCGCTGCCGAGCAGGCCGAACAGGTCCTGAGCGAGCCCGGCCTGACCGCCGCCGACCGGGACGAGGCCGAGTTCGCCCTGCTGCTCGGGCTCAGCGCCTCGGCGCAGGCGACCGAGCGGCTGCGGGCGCGGGCAGCGGCGATCCTGAGCGGGGGAACTCACCGCGAGGCCGCGGCCGTCACCGGCGCGCTGCTGGCCGAGGCGGTGCTCGACTGGCGCGAGGGCCGGCTCAGCGCCGCGCTGGACTTCGCGCGCCAGGCCGTCTGCCAGGGCGCCGCCGGGGCGGCGTCCGGCAGCCGGATCATGTCCCGGCTGGTGCTGGCCAGCCTGCTCATCCCGGCCGGCTGCCTGGAGGAGGCCGCGGAGGTGATCAGCGCGCTCAGCGCCGATGCACCAGCCCCGGACGCACCAGCCCCGGATGCGCCGAGCCTGGACGTTCCCGGTCGGAGCGCGCACGCCGAGATCCTTCAGGCGCACCTGGCCCTGGCAGCCGGGGACAGCGCCGAGGCGGTGGCGCGGGCCAAGTCGGGGCTTGCCCTGGCGGACGCGCAGGGAGCCGGGCTGCTGCGGGTGCTCGGCCTGTCGGTGCTGGCCACTGTTGCGTTGCGTTCAGGTGAACTGCGCGCGGCTGCACGGCATCTCAAAGGCTGCCAGGCACATACGACAGCGCACGGTCCAGGGCTTGAAGCCGCGCGAGGACTCCTCCTCGCGGCCCAGGTCGCGCAGGCCCGCGAGGACACGCAGACGGCGGCGCGGCTGGCGGACGAGCTGATATCCCTGGCGGGCCGCGACCGCAGCGTGCTGCTGGCTGACTGCGCCGCGGCGGCCTGGCTGGTCCGGTTCGCACTCGGCCGGCAGGACCGGGAGCACGCCGAAGAAGTCGGCGCGGCGGCGGACAAGCTGGCCGCGGAAAACCCGGAGCTTCCCGGCGTCGTCGCGGCCGCCGCACACGCTGGCGGGCTGCTGACCGGCGACGCGTACCTGCTCAGCCGCGCGGCCAGAGAGCATCCCGATCCGTGGGCGCGGGCGTCGGCGGCCGAGGACGTCGGCGAGCTCCTCGCCGAGAGCGAGGACCTGGGCCGGGCGGCTCGCAGCTTCGAGACGTCCCTCGCGGACTACGAGCGGACCGGAGCGCAGCGCGACGCACTGCGGGTACGGCTGCGGCTGCGCGGTCTCGGCATCGCGCGGCGGCAGGCCGACTACGCGGGCGGGTCCCGGCCGGGATGGGCGAGCCTGACCGACACCGAACGCGCAGTCTCTGACCTGATCGCCCACGGTCTGACGACCCAGAAGATCGCCGGGGAGATGCTCCTCAGCGCAGACGCCGTCACATTCCACCTCAGACAGGCATTCCGCAAGCTCGACGTCAGCAACCGCGCCCAGCTGAAGCGGATCCGTCCCGAACGCAGCCATGCCGCGGACAGACAGCAGATTTCCTGACCGGGGGGCGAGGCCGGGCAGGCCCGCAAGCCGGGGAGTAGGCAGTTATCGTTTCATCGCTGCCAGCGATCTGTGGGAGTGGTCAGACGGCGTCTACGCCATCCACGGGTTCCGGCGCGGTGACGTCGTGCCGACGACCGCGATGCTGCTGGCGCACGCGCACTCCTACGACCGGCGCGACGTGGCGAAGCTGATCGAGACGTGCCTGCAGGACGGCGGGATCTTCAGCCACCTTTACCGGGTCACGGACGCCGCCGGGAAAATGCGCTGGGTGCTGATCTCCGGAGAAGGGATCTTCGACCGCGACGGGTCGGTGGCCGGGCTCCGCGGCTTCCTGGTCGATCTGACAGCGCAGCAGGCAAGGGTGCAGTCCCAGGAGAGCGCGACCGCGATGCGCAAGGCCGCTGCCTCCCGGGCGACCATCGAGCAGGCAAAGGGCGCCCTGATGCTGGCGTACGGGATGGACGCCGACGCGGCGTTTGCCCTGCTCAGCTGGCAGTCCCAGCACGCGAACATCAAGCTGCGGGCCCTGGCGGAGCGGCTGGTGGCAGCGGTGAGCGCCGACGGGCACGTGCCGGCCGGCATCCGGCAGCGCCTGGACGAGATCGTGTACAGCCTGCCTGCCGCGCAGCCAGCCGCCTCGGTCCCCGCCGCCGGCGGTGACACGGGCATGCTCGCCGCCGTGCAGGAGATCCGGGACGGCGCCGTCGTGCTCCGCCTCCGCGGCGAGATCGACATGGCCACCGGGCCTCGCCTCGACTCCTGCCTCGCCGCCGCCGCCACAGCGGCAGCCGGCCTGGCGGCGGCCGGCCTGGCGGCCACCGGCGCGCCAGCGCCGCTGGTAGTGGACCTGTCCGACGTGCAGCACCTCGGCTCGGTCGGGGTCGCGCTGCTGACCTCCTACCAGCGGCGGTGCCTGCTGGCCGGCACCCCGCTGCGCGTCGTCAGCGGATCCGGCCCGCCCGCCGGCGTGCTGTCGGTCACGGCGACCGGGCTGAAGTTACACGAGCGGCTCGCCGACGCGCTCGCTGCGCGGCATGACGAGGGTGCGCGGCATGACGAGGGTGCGCTGCCTGCCGAGGGTGCGCGGCCGGCCGAAAGTGCGCGGCCTGCCGAGCCGCCGGCCGAGGGCGCGCGGCCTGCCGGGAATCAGCCGGACGGGCCAGCGCCCGCGAGCGGGCAGCGTCGCGATGGCGAGTGAGGCGCGCAGCGCCGCGACAGCCGGGTGGGACGGGCACATACTGCTGCTCTACGGTTCCGAGACGGACCGGATGGCGGCATTCGCCTCGTGGGTCCGGCGCGGCCTGGAGAACGATGAGAAAGTTGTCTGCGCCGGCACCGACGCGCAGATATCAGACCGCTCGGTGCTCGGGCCGCTGGCCGGCCACGGCATCGATGTGACCGCGGCGACGGCCGAGGGCCGGCTCGCCGTGCTCGCCGTGCCGGAGTTCTACCCGCCGGGCGGCCAGGCCGAGATCGTCGACCAGGCCCTGGCCGAGGGTTTCCGCCGGGTGCGGATAGCTGCCCGGGAGCGCGCCGCGGCGATGTACCTGTCCCGGCGTGCCCTCGCCGAGCGGGAGCGGGCCCTCGAGCTGCTCTGCCAGACCCGCCCGATCTCGGCGCTCTGCCAGTACGAGCAGGCCTCAGCCGCCGGCGACCGGCTCGCCGAGCTCGTCGGCTCGCACCGGAACATCAGGCAGTTCCAGCTCAGCAGCCACTGCGCCAACGGCGGCATGGCGCTGGCCGGGGAAGTCGACATCTCCAACGACAAGCTGCTTGAGCATGCGCTGGCGGCCGCGGCGAGCCGTGTTTCTGGCACGCTGCGGCTGGACATCAGCCAGGTAGGGTTTCTCGGCGCGGCCGGATGCCGGGCGCTGGATGTCGGGACCCGGCAGTTCCGGGACGGCGGCGGTCACGTGTTCCTGCTCGCGCCCGTCCCGTCGGTTGAGCAGATCCTGCGGATCGCCGGGATGGATCAGCTCAAGCACATGGAAGTAGTCAGGGGCGAGCAGTGATGAGCGCGGCAGCCGGCTACCTCCATGACGCTTTGTTCCACCAGTCCGACGACCTGGTGACCTGCGCCATGCCCGCGTTGCGTGCCGCCCTCGAGGCGTCTGCGGCCGTCGTTCTCATCTGCGCCGAGGCCAGCGCGCAGAAGCTGACGGCCGCGCTGGGCGGTGACCCGCGCATCTCTTTCGTGGACCGCTCGCGGATCTTCCGGCGGGTCGCGGCTGCCATCGCCGCCTACCAGCGGATCGCGGAGCAGCACCTGGCCGCCGGCGCCCGCCGGGTGCAGCTCGTGGGCGAGCCATATTTCCCGGCTGACCGGCAGGACTGGACGCAGTGGGCGAGTTTCGAATCCATCGTCAACTCGGCGCTGGCGTCCTATCCGGTCTGGAGCGTCTGCCTGTACGACAAGCGGCAGCTGCCCGTCGAGGTGCTGGCTGCGGCCGAGCGCACCCATCCTTTCCTGATCACGCCGACGTCGCGGGAGCCCAACCCGCGCTATCTCCAGCCCGCCCGGTTCCTCCGGCAGATCGACCGCGGCCAGCCTGATCCGATCGAGCGAACGCAGCCGGTGATCGACCTGACCGACCCGGCCGGCCTGCGAGGACTGCGGCACCAGGTGCATGCATCGCTGGCCGGCACGGCGCGGTGGCCCGAGACGATAAACAGCTTCACGCTGGCCGTCAGCGAGGTGGTCACCAATGCGCAGATGCACGGGCGCCCGCCGGTGCGGGTGCGGGCATGGACCATACCGGACCGGTCAGTATGCACGGTCGCCGACCGCGGCGACGGCTTCACGGACCCCCTGACCGGCTACCTCCCGGCCCGCCTCGGTGATCGGGGCCGCAGCGGGCTGGGCCTCTGGCTGGCCCGCCAGGGCTGCGACCACATCACTCCCGCGCGCGAGCACGGGAACTTCGTCGTCCGCATCGTCACGCGGCACTGAGCCGGGGGTGACAGCGAACATGACAGTCGACACGTCGGGCAGGCCGGGACCGGGAGCACCGACCCGGCCGGCCGCGAGCAGCGAGATCACGCGGCCGGCCAGCGGGGCAATCTGCCCGCTCATCGAGGCCCTTGACTGGGCGGCGACACCGCTCGGCCCGCGGCCGGACTGGCCGCCGAGCCTGCGCACGGCCGTGGATATCTGCCTGGCGTCGCTGGTCCCGATGGCGATCTTCTGGGGGCCGGAGTTCCGGCTGATCTACAACGACGCCTACGTGCCCATCCTGGGCAGCAAGCACCCGCGGTCCCTCGGCCAGCCGGGCCGGGACTGCTGGGCGGAGATCTGGCCCGTGATCGGGCCGATGCTGGAGCAGGTGCGGCAGGCCGGCGCTGCCACATTCCGCGCCGACCAGCCGCTGACGGTGCAGCGGGCAGGCTACCGGGAGGAGGCCTACTTCACTTTCTCGTTCAGCCCGATCCGAGCGTGCGGCGGCGAGGTCGGCGGCGCACTGTGCGCCGTCACCGAGACGACCGAGCGCGTGCTCGCCGCGCGCCGCGGGGCAACGCTGCAGCGGCTTGGCGCAATCCGCGGCGCCGAGGCTTCCCCAGCGCAGGCATGCCGGGCCGCGATGACGGTGCTGGCCGGCAACCAGGCTGATGTGCCCTTCGCCCTCGCCTGCCTGCTGACAGATGATTCGGGCGGCACCGAGATGGTCAGCTCCGGCGAGTTCGCGGCCGGCCCGGCGCTGACCGAGCTGGTCACCGACGGCCCGGTCAGCCGGCATGTCTGCGAGGTCCTGGAGACGCAGCAGCCGCAGCTGATCACCGGGCTGGCCGGGCGGCTGCGGGCCGTGGCCGCCGGCGGGCCCGGCGGCGGCGCGGGGGGACCCGGCGGCGCCGCGGCGGGGCCCGGCGACCGCGGCGCCGCCCTGCCTGACACGGCCCTGCCTGACACGGCCCTGCCTGACACGGCCCTGCCTGACACGGCCCTGCCTGACACGGCCCTGCCTGACACAGCCCTGCTGCTGCCGCTCGGCGCAGCGGGCCCGCAGCGGCCGGGTGGCGCAGCGGGCGGGGGGCGGCCCGCTGGCGTGCTGTGCTGCGCGGTCAGCCCGCACCGGCTGCTGGATGACGACTACCGGGCGTTCTTCGACCAGGTCGCGGGCCTGCTGGCCGCCCTGGTCGCGGACGCGCGCAGCTGGGCGGCGCAGCGAGCACGCGGGCAGAAACTGGCAGAGCTGGACCGGGCCAAGACCGCTTTCTTTTCGAATATCAGCCATGAGTTCCGCACGCCCCTGGCGCTGATCATGGGACCGCTCGAAGAGCTGCGCACATCCCTGCCCGCCGACGCCGATCTCGCTCTCGCGGTGGAGCTCGAGGTCATGCACCGCAACGGCCTGCGGCTCGGCAAGCTGGTCAATACCCTGCTCGAATTCTCCAGGATCGAGGCCGGCCGGGCGCGGGCCAGCTACGAGCCGGTGAACCTGGCCGCCATGACGGCGGACCTGGCCAGCGTGTTCCGGGCCGCCGTGGAAAGAGCCGGCCTGGGCTACGAGGTGGACTGCCAGGCGCTGCCCGAGCCCGTCTACCTGGACCGCGAGATGTGGGAGAAGGTGGTCCTGAATCTGCTCAGCAACGCGCTGAAGTTCACCTTCGACGGATCCATCCGGGTATCGGTGCATGCGGAGCACGGACAGGCAGTCCTCCAGGTCACTGATACCGGAATCGGCATTCCCGCCCACGAGCTGCCGCGCTTGTTCGAGCGCTTCCACCGGATCGAGCAGTCCAGGGCCCGCTCCAACGACGGCAGCGGCATCGGGCTGGCGCTGGTCAGGGACATCGTCGCCCTGCACGGCGGCAGCATCGCCGCGGCCAGCACCGTGGACGCCGGCACCACGGTCACCGTCCGGCTCCGGCTGGGATGCGCTCACCTGCCCGCCGACCAGCTGGCAGCGCGCGCTGCCCAGGCTCCGGTCGCGGCCGCCAGCCTGCCGAGCGTGTCGGCGGCGGCTGTTCCCTTCATCCAGGAAGCGCTGAGCTGGCCCGCCGCGGCCGGCGCGGCGCCCCCGCCGGATCCGGCGGATCAGGCCGCTCGGGCGCAGTCGTCGGGGCAGGCCAGCGGCGGCGCGCTGGGTTCCGGGCGCAGCCGGATCCTGATCGCCGACGATCACGCCGACATGCGCGATTACCTGAAGCGGCTGCTCAGTCCCCGGTACCTGGTGCAAACGGCGACGGACGGCGTGTCCGCGCTCGCCGCGGCCCGGGCCGAGCATCCGGATCTGATCATCAGTGACGTGATGATGCCCGAGGCTGATGGCATCACCCTGGTCGGCGCGCTGCGCGGCTCGTCGGCAACCGCCGCGATCCCGGTGCTGCTGCTCTCGGCGCGGGCCGGGCAGGACGCCATCGCCGAGGGACTCGAGGCAGGCGCCGACGACTACCTGCCCAAGCCGTTCAGCCCCCGCGAGCTGCTCGCCCGGATCGCCACCAACCTGGAGCTGGCCAGGCTCCGCGGCCGCGAGGCGGCATTCCGGCGGGCGCTGATGCACTCGCTGCAGGAGGGCTTCTTCCTCGCGGACCACAACGGAGTCGTCACCGAGGTGAACGACGCGTTCGGTGACATTACCGGGTACGGGCCGGAGGGCGCGCCCTACCCCCTGCCCTATCCCTGGCTGCCGGACGCCGAGCGGGACGAGGAGAACTGGAAGCTGCACATGCGCATCGTCGAGGAGGCGCTGCGCGAGGACGGCGGCCAGTACACCGTCCCCATCCGGCGCCGGGACGGCCGGCTGATCTGGGCCACGGCAACCGTCCGGATCATCCCGGCCGCCCATGCCGGCAGCAAGATCCGGCTCGGCACCTTGCGGGATGTCACTGCCGAGCGCGAAGCCGCCGAGCGGGACGCGGCCGTGTCCCGGCTGGCCGCCGAGCTGGCCGCGGCAACCGACGTGGCCGAGGTGCTCAGCGCGGCGCTGGCGCAGATGCGCCAGGCATTCGACGCCACGCGCGCGGTCGCGGCGATCTGGCGCTGGCCTGGCCAGGTGCTGGTCGCGGGCCTGCCCGAGGCCGGGGGCTGGGCGGAGCTGGACGAGAGCGCCAGGAACGGCCTGGAGGAAGCGCGAAAATGGCAGCTGCCGCATGATCCCGTCGAGGCCGGCGGTCATCGCGGCCAGGCCGCAAGCGTCGCGGCCGCGCTGGCGGTGGGTGACGCGCAGGCTGCCGTCTGGCTGGACCGCGGCGCCAGCGGCCGGCTGGACCGGCGTGACCTGGCGCTGTTCGGCGTGCTGTGCACCCACCTCGAGCACGCGCTGGCCCGGGCCCTGCACTATGAGCAGGCCCGCGATGTCGCGCTGGCCCTGCAGCACGCGATTCTCGGGCCGCTGGTCCTGCCCGCCGGTTTCGCCGTGCGCTACGAGCCGGCGGTGCGCCCGCTGGAGGTGGGCGGCGACTGGTACGACGTGGTGGCCCTGACCGGCGGCCGCATCGGCATCGTCGTCGGCGACTGCGTCGGCCGGGGCCTGGAGGCGGCAGCGGTCATGGGCCAGCTGCGCAGCGCCTGCCGGGCGCTGCTGCTGCGCACCGCGGGGCCCGCGCAGGTGCTCACCGACCTGGACAATTTCGCGCACCGGATCCCCGGCGCGGTATGCACTACCGTGTTCTGCGCGATCATCGACGCCGTCTCGGCCACCATCTGCTACAGCAGCGCCGGGCACCCGCCCGCCATCCTGGCTCATCCCGGCAGTGACGACTACGCGCTGCTCGACCGGGCAATGTCAGTTCCGCTGGCGGTGCTGGTCGGCGAGGACCGGCCGGAAGCGACAGCGCGGCTGAGCCAGGGCGCGTCCTTGCTGCTGTATACCGACGGGCTGGTCGAGCGGCGCGGTGCCCGGCTGGACGAGGGCATCAGCCAGGCCGGACGGCTGCTGCGCCGGCACCTCGGCTGCACGCCGGACGAGCTGGCCGACCGGATCATGGCTGGCCTGGCGCCGGCCGGGGGAGAGGACGACGTGGCGGTGCTCACCTACCGGCTGCCGCCGCGCCCGCTGCATCTGATCGTACGGGCCGATCCCACCCGGCTGGCCGGGATGCGGCGCAGGCTGCAGCGGTGGCTGACCTCCGCCGCGGTGCCGCCCGCGGTGATGGGCCAGGTGGTCGTGTCGGTGAGCGAAGCGTGCGCCAACGCCATCGAGCATGCCTATGCCAGCGACTGCGCGCGCGAGGTCGAGGTGACCGCCCGGCTCGATGACCGGAGGATAGAGATCGTCATCGCCGATACCAGCACCTGGAAGCCGTCGCAGGCGGGCCGGTCAGACCGGGGCCGGGGCCTGACCATGATGCGGGCTTTCATGGATGAGGTCCATGTCGATCCGAGTCCGTCGGGCAGCACGGTGCGGATGATCAAGGGTTTCTGACGATGAGCAAGGCATTCCGTGCCCTCATCCGCCACGGTGACGGCGCGGGCGGCGCGGGCGGCGACCCTGTCGTCACCGTGGAAGGCGAGATCGACCTGCACACCGCAAGCCAGCTCGACGACGCGCTGCGCGCCGCGGCCGAGCGGAACGAGCGGATCACCGTCGACCTGTCCGGCGTGCAGTACCTGGACAGCGCCGCCGTCCGGGTGCTGTTCCTGCATGCGGCGCGGCTCAAGCTCGTCCTCGTGGTGCCGCAGGACAGCATCGTCTACCCGGTCATCAGCGTCTGCGGGCTCGGCCGGGTGGCGACGGTGCGCACGGTCCGAGCCTGAACGGCGCACACGAGCGGCCAGTCGTGGGTTGACGAAGCCGGCCGGTGTGTGAAGCTTGGCATGTGAGCGATCCCGCCGCACTGCCAAGCTGGGAGGGCCAGGCCGAGCGGGTCTACGCGAACGCGATGAACATCGGCGGCGGCGCGTTCGACGTCGTGCTCATCTTCGGGCAGCAGCACCCCCCGCCAGGCGGCTCGGATCAGGAGCCGAAGATCGAGGAGGTTGTCCGCGTCTGCATGAGCTGGGGACATGCCAAGTCCATGATTCCCCTGCTGGCCAGGATGGTTGCGGACTACGAATCGAAGTTCGGCAATGTCCCGGCCCCCGGCTTCGACGACAACTGGAGAGGATGAGCCATGACCAGTGGTGGGGTCGACGTCTGACGCAGCGTGCGGCGGCTGGGGGGTCGTAGCGCCCAGGACAGCACGGTCAGGACGGTCAGGACTGCCAGCAGGTCCACCTCGCCAAGCGCGTAGCCGGTGGTCAGATGGGACACGATGGCCCCGGTGTAGGTAAAGAAGGCGCCCGCGTAGGCCCATTCCTTGACCAGTGGACGACGGGGGATGAGCAGGGCAAAGGCACCCAGCACCTTCCAGGTTCCCAGCAGCACCAGGAAATAAGACGGATACTCCAGATGCGTCACCAGGTCGGCGACGAAGGGAAGACGCGCGATATCCCAGATACCGCCGAGTGCCAGTTCGCCTGCCACTACTGCGGTGGCTAGCCAGTAGCCGACCGGCCGCCAGCACGGGAATCCATGGCGGCTGGCGAAGGCCGACGATTCGGTTCGGGTGTACATTCCGGTGTCCTCTCTTGTTGATCTGGCGTCCGGGGCAGAGCGGGGCGCGACCCGGCACAACAGCTGCGGCAGTGGCCTACGCGGGTGCTCGGCTAGTCGGCGGGGGAAGCAGCTGGTCGATGAGGATTCCCCTGAGCCATCGTTCGTACCGCTGGGGGGCCCAGCCTCGGTCGCCGACGAGCAGCCGGTAGACCTCGGGGGACATGAGTGCGTGGATGATGTCCGCCGCGTCGCGCTCGCGCAGCTGCGGCCGTAGGGCGCCAGCGCGGGCTAGGGAACGCGCGATCCGCTCCTGGCCCTGTTGCCTGTGTCGCGTCTGCTCGGCGAGCAGCGCGGCAGCGTCAGGATCGGCGCCTGCCGCGCTGACGAGGATCTGGTGAATGGGTCCGGTCCTCGACATGATCCCGCGGGTGATGCCCGCGAACCCCGACAGCTGGTTCCGGGGGTCTGGGTCGGCAAGGAGGGTACGGACGTGGGGCCGGTCCTGCAGCGGGACGGCCTCGTCGTCACCGGCTATGGAGACGTCGAGCAGCACCTTGAGGATCCCGAGCTTCGAGGAGAACAGCCGGTACACGGTCGCAGGCGGGACATCCGACAGGTCGCTGATGGCGTCGATCGTCGTTGCGGCGTACCCGCGTTCGAGGAAAAGGGCCCGCGCGGCCTGCGCCACCGCGGCGCGAGCCAGGCGGGTCCGTGCCTGGCCGCCCGTGCCGCTGTCCGAGCGGCGACGGCTTACATCGGTAGCCATGCTTGTGAGACTACTACTCTCAGATTGAGAGTACTACTATCGAATCGGCCAGGGTGGCGGGGCGCCCACGGCGGACCACTCGGGCTTGGTGTCACGGAGGCAGCGGTGCACCAGTGAGCCCGGGCCTGGCGCATGGGCCGTGGGCGTGCTGCGCGCATGCCTGGCCCTCCAGCCCGCCCTCGCGGCCGGGCTGGTCACTGGCCTGCTCGCCGAAGGTCAGCCTGACCAGGCATGGCAGGCCGGCCTTGACTATGCCGACACACGCTCATGGACCTCGGCGAGCGGAGCGATGGCCTCGACGCCGTCTTCAGCGCGGCCGGCATCCAGATCATCACCACGCCCGCCGGGGCGCCGAGGGCAACGCGATTTGCGAGCGGTGGAGCGAGTGCACCGACCGCGTCCAGCCTTCCGGCACGGCACCATCACCCTCCCCTCCCGCCCTCGGCGCAAGTCGGCGGCTGGGCGGGTGGCAATGCGCGCCGACGCCGGGTACTTCGCCGGTGCACTTGCCCGCGCCGCCCACGACGAGCACGTCAGCTTCGCGATCGGCGCCAAGCGGATCGCCTCGCTGTGGCGGCTGCTGGCCGGCATCGCTGAAGGCGACTGGCGCGACGCGACCGAGATGGACGGCGCGCAGGTCGCGGTGGCTGCGGCCCCTGGTTCGGCCTCTGGCTGACCACGCCGGGCACGGTCCCCGAAGCCGACGAGGCGGCACTGGACCCGCTATCGTGACGGGATGTCACGTAAGCGCGGCAGGAGCACAAGGCAAGGGCGCAGCGGAAGCAGGCGGGCCTGGAGTCCTCCGCCAGCCCGTATGGAGCGCCCTGGAGCGGACGAAGACATCGCCGATTTCACGGACAACCCGGACGACGCGCGGCTGACCGTGACCGCCAGGCTTGTCGTCCGGGTCACCAGGCCGGAGATCCTCCGCAAGCATGCCGCCGACGCGCAGCGCGCCGTGGCCGAGGTCCACAGTCCGGGCGACTTCGGAGAGTTCGCCTATCTCGCGGTGACATCGGAGGGCCTGGACGAGATCGCCGAGGGTCCGGCCGGGCAGCTCAGGTTCCTGCTCAACGCCAGCGACGTGATCGGCGGTATCCGCGGCATCGCGGTAGAGGAGTCCGATCTGTC
>DATJZH010000303.1:0-2393 GCA_035499215.1 Streptosporangiaceae bacterium
AGTCCTAATGCCCAGGACCGCACGGCGACGATCGGCATGCCAGCGGCGCTGGCGAGACTGACGGCGTGCCGCAGCGCGGCCAGTCCGGCCGGTGAGTCGTCTACGCCGACCACGATGCGCCCGGCCGGCCGGGTGGTCGCCTGGGTCACCGTTTCCTGCACGGCGACCGTTTCCTGCACGGCGACCGTTTCCTGCACGGCTTCCGTTTCCTGCACGGCGACAGCTGCCTGCTCGGCCGCGCTCTGCGGCGCGGCCGCGCTCGAACACGGCGATGTCGGGGTCATCGCCGGTCACGTCCCGGTTACCGCGCAGCGGGCATCCACCCGCCGATCGGCACGCGGATTGCCGTGCTCGGAGTGGATGTGACTGCCGGCGAGGTCCGCCTCCGGCATTTGTCCCACCTCCCTCGCACCATTACTGCCAGGCTGGCCCGGGCTGACAGTCATCGTCAGGAGCATTAGGCCCGACGTCTGCGGGACCTTGTGCCCTGGCGCCGCCCGGCCGCCTGCGGGCAGGCCTGCGCCGCGGCTCGATCAGCAGCTCGCTGGTGGGGCGGCGCGCCGTGGGCTGGGTACTGCAGGACCGGCCGAGCTGCATCAGCATCTGTGCCTGGCCGGGCAGTGCGAGCCGGGAGCGGATCAGCGCGCGGACCGCAGGGACTTCCAGCGCCTGGGTATGCAGGCTCGCGAAAACCCATGCGCTGGCTGCGTGGATCAGTACCCGGTTCATCGCCTGGCCCGCCCGCAGCCAGTCCGCCGGGCTGTCACAGTTGGTTATGAGCACCGCCGTGGCGGCGGGCGGCGGCCCGCCGTCCGGCAGGAGCCCGATCCCGCGGCCGAGATCGAAATCACGCTGCGCCAGCCTGCCGGGCTGTGCGCCGGCCGCGGCAGTGAACGAGTTGGCCGGGACACCATCCCTGGCAGGGCTATTGGCCTTGCGGCTCCAGCGGCGGGCCTCGGCCCGGGCGATCGGGTCGAGCGCCTGCCGCCGCCCGGCCGCCGCCACCAGCCCAGCCAGCTGCTGGTACGGGCCCGGCTGGTCGATCAGTGCCAGCCCGGCGCCTTCGGCGAGAGCATCCTGCTGGAGGCCTGCCAGCAGCCCGCTGGGCAGCGGGTCAGAACTGAACGGGCCGCGGTGGGTATGCCGGTGCGGGATGGCCGCGAGCATGTGACGTTCCAGGCCGGTCATCGGGGCCTGTTCGCCCAGCGTGACGCTGGCCAGGAAGTCAGGCCGGGTCGGGTCGGGCAGCAGGCTGACGGCGGGCAGGTAGCCGAGTTCCCTGATGGCGAGCCGCAGGCCGAAGAGCGCCGCACCGCAGCTGATCAGCATCTCCCGGCCGCCCTGGTCCACGCGGAGCCGGCGGCTGCGGTCGGCGTGCAGCTCGATAGCGTACTCACCGGCCAGGAACTGCCATGGCTGGGTGTTGTGCACTGACGGCGCGCGCGCTGCCGTCGCGATCAGAAAGTGAACGCGGTCAGCAGGGATCCGGACAGGCGGACGGCGGGCCCTCAGGCGCGGCATGGACGCGCTGGCCGGCTGCTCAGCCTTGGCTGGCCGGGTGATCTCTGGCATGGCACTCACCTGCTGAGGTAGGTTAGCCGCCAGGATCGCTGCCCGGCTAGCCGGCAGACAGGGCCTTTGTGCCTATTGTCCTGGGCCTTTATCCCCGCTGGCAGGTTCTTCCCTGCCTGCGGGCCGCTGCGCTGCGGGCCGCCGCCCGGCCGCCTGGATCGCAGGCGGTCGCGCGACGGACCGCGCCAGGGCCCGCCGCGCGATACGGGTGTCACTTCTTGGCTGCGGGAGCCTCGTGCTATGCGGAGCCCTTCTTGGCCGTGTCGTCGCTCTTGCCGGGAAGCAGCGGCGCGGTAGCCTTCAGGACGTCCTCGGCGAACTTGCGCTGGCTCGCCAGCAGCTGCTCGGCAAAATCGTAGGCGCCCGCGATGAGCTCCTGCGGCTTGGGCAGCTTGTCGCTGAAGGACAGGTTCACATCCGGCAGTTCCGGCGTGATCGCCCGGACCGTGGTCGCCCAGGTCTGGATCGCGTCCACCACTGCCGCCTGGCTCTTGCGGACTGCGTCCAGGATCTCTCCCTGCAGTTCCTGGCCCACAGAACGGGACTCAGCCATGATTCCTCCTCGGGATCTACGTTCTGCTAACTATATTTGCATTACGCTAACTATACTGAGCGCAACTGGCCGGCTTGTCAACCGCGAGCCAGGCCGGCTGTCTCAGCCATGAACGTACTCCCCCGGCGCATCGCCGATCACCGGATACCGGCCGCTGCCCATGGCAGGCGGCTTGATGAGATCACCGGCGCGCGACTCCGACCACTTGGTCCAGTCCTGCCACCATGAGCCGTTGTGCTTCGCGGCGGCGGCGCGCCACTCCTCGGCG
>DATJZH010000304.1:0-23681 GCA_035499215.1 Streptosporangiaceae bacterium
CCGGCCGGCCATGGCCGGCAGGCCGTAGAGTCATGGAGTGACCTTGGTTCTGCTGGTGCGGCACGGACTGACGGCGCCGACGGGAACCATGCTGACCGGCTGGACGCCGGGCATCCCGCTCGACGATCGCGGTCGCTGCCAGGCGGAGGCGCTGGCGGCGCGGCTGCGGCCTGTCCGCCTGGATGCGATCGTCAGCAGCCCGCTGGAGCGCTGCCGCCAGACTGCGGAGGCAGTCGCGGCGCAGCAGGACGAACCTGCGCAGGCGGTGCAGGAGGACGAGCGGATAGGGGAGTGCCGGTACGGGGACTGGACGGGAAAGCCGCTGCGGCGGCTGGCGAAAGAGCCGCTCTGGCGCGTCGTGCAGGCCCACCCCAGCGCGGTGCGCTTCCCCGGCGACGACGGCGAGTCCATGCTGGACATGCAGCACCGGGCTGTGTCGGCAGTGCGGGACTGGAACAGCCGGCTCGGGCGCGACGCGGTCTATGCCATCTGCTCGCACGGCGACGTGATCAAGGCAATCCTCGCCGATAGCCTGGGCATGCACCTGGACATGTGCCAGCGGATTCAGGTTGATCCCTGCTCGCTCAGCGTGATCCGGTACACGCCGCTGCGGCCATTCCTGCTGCGGATGAATGACACTGGTGGGGACGTTTCGAGCTTGCTGAAGCCAGCTGGCAGGCCGTCGCGGGCGTCGGCGCGGGGCGAGGGCGACGCGCAGGTCGGCGGCGGCGCGGGAGGATAGGTCATGCCCGTCTATTCGTACGACCCACCGGAGAGGTTCATCGCCGGAACGGTCGGCCAGCCGGGAGAGCGGACGTTCTACCTCCAGGCTCGGGCAGCCGGCCGGGTCACCAGCGTGGCCCTGGAGAAGGGGCAGGTCAGCCAGCTGGCAGAACGGCTTGACGAGCTGCTGGATGAGGTGCTGCGCCGCACCGGCGATGCCGCAGCCGTGCCGGCCGCCGCGCCCGCCGCGCTAGCTGACGACGGCCCGCTCGAGCTGCCGCTGACCGAGGACTTCCGGGTGGGCGCGATCGCGCTGGCGTGGGATCACGACGACAGCCGGGTCATCATCGAGGCGCAGGAGGAGACTGACGAGCCCATCGAGCCGCTGGCCGACGACATCCCCGACGACGGCCCGGGTGTCCTGCGGGTCCGGATAACCGCGGCTGCCGCGCGCGCGTTCTCCCAGCGCGCCCTGCGCGTCGTCGGCCAGGGGCGCCCCCCGTGCCCGCTCTGCGGGCTGCCGCTGGAGCCGGCCGGGCACGTCTGCCCGCGGCAGAACGGCCACCGGGCTGGAAATGGCTGAGTCGGCGGCCAGCCGGAGGGCCGAGTCGGCGGCCGGCCGCAGGGCCGGGTCGGCTCCCGGCCCGAGCGCTGGCGGCCCGGCGGGGCGGCCGGGCACCGGGGAACTGGCCGAGGATGCCGCGCTCGGCCTGCTGAGTGCGGGCGACCTGGAGATCCAGGGCAGGCTCGTCGGCGCCTCGAACATCACCATGTACTGCACAGTGCGGCATGAGGGCAGGCAGGCGGCGTGCGTCTACAAGCCGGTTGCCGGGGAGCGGCCGCTGTGGGATTTCCCTGCGGGCTCGCTGGCGGGCCGCGAGGTGGCGGCCTACCAGGTTTCTCGCGCTGCCGGATGGGATGTCGCGCCGCCCACTGTCTACCGTGACGGGCCAATCGGCCCCGGCATGTGCCAGCTCTGGATCGATGCCGACGAGACAGTCGACCTGCTGGCCCTGGCACGCCGGACCGACCATGCGGGGCTGCGCGAGATGGCGGTATTCGACGCCGTCGTCAATAATGCCGACCGCAAGATCGGCCATCTGCTGCCCGCGCCCGGCGGGCACCTCTACGGCTGCGATCACGGTGTCTGCTTCGGCGAGGACTACAAGCTGCGGACGGTGTTGTGGCAGTGGCGCGGGCGCAGGCTCACGGAGCGCTCAGTCGCGGCGCTCACGACACTGCAGGACGGCCTGGACAGCCGGGAACTCGGGGCCGAGCTGTCCAGGTGGCTGACGCCAGGCGAGGTGACCGCGACCCGGCAGCGCATCGACCAGCTGCTGGCCCACCGGGCGCATCCCTACCCGCCCGAGGACTGGCCCGCCGTCCCCTGGCCGCCGATCTAGCCGATCCAGTCAGGCGATCCCGCCGATCCGGCCGGCAGTGCCGCTGACGGCGCCGCCGTGCTAGCCGCGATCGCCCCGGCGGCGCAGGTAGCGCTCGAACTCGCGGGCGATCGCGTCGCCGCTTGCCTCCGGCAAGTCGGTGGCGTCCTTCGCCTCCTCCAGCGTCCGGACATAATCGGCTACCTCGGAGTCCTGCTCGGCCAGCTCGTCCACGCCGCGCTCCCAGGCGCGCGCCTCGTCGGGCAGGTCGCCCAGCGGCAGCGGGATGTCGAGAATGTCCTCTACGCCGCGCAGCAGCGCAAGGGTCGCCTTCGGGCTCGGAGGCTGCGCGACGTAGTGCGGCACCGCTGCCCACAGCGACACCGCGGAGATTCCCGCCGCGGCGCAGGCGTGCTGCAAGACGCCCACGATCCCGGTGGGCCCCTTGTAGTCAACGGGATCGATATGCAGCCGGGCTGCGAGGTCGGGATCGGGCGCCGCGGCCGTCACCGGGACCGGACGGGTGTGCGGGGAGTCCGCCAGCAGCGCGCCAAGCAAGATGACGAGCTCGACCCCCAGGTCCCTGAATGCTGCAGCCAGCTCGGCGCTGAAGGCGCGCCAGCGCATGTTCGGCTCGATTCCGTGCACCAGGATGAGGTCCCGCCCGGCCTGCCTCGGCCGGACGACCGTGAGCCTGGTCGTCGGCCAGACCAGCCGCTCGGTCCTGCCGTCGGCGACCTCCATCACCGGCCGGGTGACCTGGAAGTCGTAGAAGTCCTCGGGATCGATCTCGCCGACGGCGGCGGACTGCCAGGCCGCGCCCAGCTGGCTGACCGCCCCGCTCGCTGCCTCTCCCGCGTCATTCCACCCTTCAAAAGCGGCAATGAGCGCTGGCGAGGTGAGCTTGCCGACGTCATCGAGCTCGATCTCCCGGCACCTCCTCCCGCGCTCGCAGCGCCTCTGCGCGCATGTCCGGCCTGTGCACCGGCCGCGGCACCTAGGATAAGGCCATCATGTCTTCAGCCGCATCCGCGCCCCGCCCGCTGCTACGAGCCGCGCTGGCCGAGCGCCTCGTCATCGCCGACGGGGCGATGGGCTCCATGCTGCAGGCCAGCCAGGTAACGCTCGACGACTTCGCCGGGCACGAGGGGTGCAACGAGATCCTCAACGTCACCCGGCCCGACATTGTCCGTTCGATTCACGACGGCTACCTCGGCGCTGGCGTGGACTGCATCAGCACCAACACCTTTGGCGCAAATCTCGGCAATCTCGGCGAATACGGCATAGAGCACCGGATAGCAGAGCTCGCCGAGGCTGGCGCGCGGATCGCGCGGCAGGCCGCCGACGACTGGGGGCTGCCGGGCCGCCCGCGCTGGGTGCTCGGCTCGATCGGACCGGGCACGAAACTGCCCACCCTCGGCCACGTCCCGTTCGCCAGGCTGCGCGACACGTATTTCGACAGCGCCGCCGCGCTGCTGCGCGGCGGCGCCGACGCGCTGATCGTGGAGACCTGCCAGGACCTGCTGCAGGCCAAGGCCGCAGTCATCGGAGCCCGCCGGGCTGTCTCGGCGGCCAATGCCGACGCGCCGCTGATCGTCCAGGTCACCATCGAGACGACGGGCTCGATGCTGCTCGGCACCGAGATCGGCGCCGCGCTGACCGCGCTGGAGCCGCTGGGCATCGACGTGATCGGGCTGAACTGCGCGACCGGGCCGACCGAGATGAGCGAGCACCTGCGCTACCTCGCCGCGCACGCCAGGGTGCCGCTGTCCTGCATGCCCAACGCCGGCCTGCCCGAGCTCACCGCGGACGGCGCGTTCTACCCGGTGACGCCGGATGAGCTAGCCGACGCCCACGAGCAGTTCGCGGCCGAGTTCGGGCTGGCGCTAGCCGGCGGCTGCTGCGGCACGACACCTGAGCACCTTGCCGTGCTGGTCGGGCGGCTGCACGGCCGGCCGCTGGCCCCGCGCCGGCCGCGACCGGAGCCGGGGGTGGCCTCGCTCTACCAGCACGTGCCGTTCCGCCAGGACACCGCGTTCCTGGCGATCGGCGAGCGGACCAACGCCAACGGGTCGAAGGCGTTCAGGGAAGCCATGCTGGCGCAGCGCTACGACGACTGCGTCGAGATCGCGCGCGCGCAGACCAGGGACGGCGCGCACCTGCTGGACGTGTGCGTCGACTACGTCGGCAGAGACGGCGCCGCAGACATGGCCGCGGTCGTGGGGCGGCTCGCGACCGCAGCCACGCTGCCGCTGGTGCTCGACTCGACCGAGCCCGCCGTCATCGAGGCGGGGCTTGAGCTGCTCGGCGGCCGCGCGGTCGTCAACTCAGTGAACTACGAGGACGGCCACGGCCCGCAGTCCCGGATCGCCAGGCTCATGCCGGTGATCCGCGAGCACGGCGCGGCCGTGATCGTGCTCACGATCGACGAGGAGGGGCAGGCGCGCACGGCCGAGCGCAAGCTCGCCGTGGCCAGCCGGCTGATCGAGGATCTGACCGGCAACTGGGGGATGCGCCGCAGCGACATCATCGTCGACTGCCTGACGTTCCCGATCGCCACCGGCCAGGAGGAGACGCGCCGGGACGGGCTGGAGACCATTGAGGCGATCCGCCAGCTCAAGCACCGCTACCCGGACGTGCAGACGACCCTCGGGGTATCCAATGTGTCGTTCGGCCTGAACCCTGCCGCCCGCGCCGTGCTGAACTCGGTGTTCCTGGCCGAGTGCAGCCGGGCGGGCCTCGACTCGGCCATCGTGCACGCCGCCAGGATCATGCCGATCGCCCGGATACCCCAGGACCAGCTGGAGACCGCGCTTGACCTCATCTACGACCGCCGCCGGGACTCCTACGATCCGCTGGCACGACTGCTTGACCTGTTCGAGGGCGTAGACGCCGCGGCGGTCAAGGCGACGCGCGCCGCGGAGCTCGCCGGGCTGCCGCTGTGGGAGCGGCTCAGGCGGCGGATCATAGACGGGGAGCGGATCGGCCTGGAGGCGGACCTGGCGGAGGCCCTCGGCCGCCGCCCGGCGCTGGAAATCGTCAACGACGTGCTGCTCGACGGCATGAAGACGGTCGGCGACCTGTTCGGCTCCGGCCAGATGCAGCTGCCCTTCGTGCTGACCTCGGCCGAGGTGATGAAGGCCGCGGTCGGCTATCTCGAGCCGCACATGGAACGATCCGGGGAGGCCGGCAAGGGCAGGATCGTGCTCGCGACCGTGAAGGGCGACGTGCATGATATCGGCAAGAACCTCGTCGACATCATCCTGTCCAACAACGGGTATGACGTGGTCAATATCGGCATCAAGCAGCCCATATCAGCGATTCTCGATGCCGCCACGGAACACGGCGCTGACGTGATCGGCATGTCCGGCCTGCTCGTCAAGTCCACCGTGGTGATGCGGGACAACCTGGCCGAGCTCAACTCCCGCCAGCTGGCCGCCCGCTGGCCCGTGCTGCTCGGCGGCGCAGCGCTGACCCGCGCGTATGTCGAGCAGGACCTCGCCGAGTTCTTCGACGGCGAGGTCCGTTACGCCAGGGACGCCTTCGAGGGCCTCCGGCTGATGGACGCGTTCATGGCAGTCAGGCGCGGCGAGGAGGGCGCGCAGCTGCCCCCGCTGCGCGAGCGCCGGGTCCGCCCGGCCGCCGCGGCGCCGGACGGCCAGGACGGCCCCGGCGCGGCCAGCCGCCGCAGCGACGTGTCCGCCGCAGTCCCGGTGCCCGAGCCGCCGTTCTGGGGCAGCAGGGTGATCCGGGGAATCCCGCTGGCTGAGTACGCGGGCTTCCTGGACGAGCGGGCGCTGTTCCTCGGCCAGTGGGGGCTGAAGCCCAGCCGGGGCCATGGCGGCGTTTCCTACCAGGAGCTGGTCGAGGCCGAGGGCAGGCCGCGGCTGCGGATGTGGCTCGACCGCATCCAGACCGAGGGGCTGCTGCAGGCCGGCGTCGTGCAGGGCTACTTCCCGTGCGTCAGCGAGGGCAACGACCTGGTGATCCTCAATGATCGCGGCGGCGAGCTCGAGCGCTTCAGCTTTCCACGGCAGCGCAGGGACCGGCGGCTGTGCCTGGCAGATTTCTTCCGGCCGCGGGAGTCCGGGCAGACTGACGTCGTGGCGCTCCAGCTCGTCACCGCGGGCGCCCGGATCAGCGAGGCGACCGCCGAGCTGTTCGCCAAGGACTCCTACCGCGAGTACCTGGAACTGCACGGGCTGTCGGTGCAGCTGGCCGAGGCGCTGGCCGAGTACTGGCATGCCAGGGTCCGCGACGCCCTGGGGATCAGCGGGGCCGATCCCGGTGATCTCGACGGCATCCTGCGGGTTGGCTATCAGGGCTGCCGCTATTCTTTCGGTTACCCCGCCTGCCCCAACCTGGAGGACCGGGCCAAGGTGATGCGGCTGCTCGCTCCGGACCGGATCGGGGTAAGCCTGTCGGAGGAATACCAGCTGGCGCCTGAGCAGTCCACTGATGCGCTTATCGCCCATCACCCGGAAGCAAAGTACTTCAGCACCTGACCATGCAGCCGCTTCCCGCCGAGCCTGCCGCACCCGCACCCGCACCCGCAGCCGTATCGGGAGCCGCAGCCGTATCGGGAGCCGCAGCCGCGTCGGGAGCCGCAGCCGCGTCCGCGCAGCCCGGATTGCAGGGCGTCCTGTTCGACATGGACGGCCTGCTGGTCGACACCGAGCCGTTGTGGTTCGAAGCCGAGTCCGCGGTGATGGCGCGCCTTGGCGGCCGCTGGGGCGAGGCCGACCAGCAGGCGCTCGTCGGCGGCTCGCTGCAGCGGACTGTGGACTACCTGGTCGCCAGGGCGGTGCGGCCGGCCAGCGCGGCCGAGGTCGCCGCGTGGCTGGTCAGCGGGATGCGAGAGCTGGTGGCGGCACGCGACGTGCCGATGCTGCCCGGCGCGGGCGAACTGCTCGCCGAAGTGACCCTCGCCGGGATTCCGCATGCTCTGGTGACCTCCTCGGAGCGAGAGATCATGGATGCGGTGATTGCCCGGATCGGCGTTTCCTTCCGCGTGACGGTGTGCGCCGATGACGTGCTCAGGGCAAAGCCGGATCCTGAGCCTTACCTGCTGGCCGCTGCCCGGCTGGGGGCTGATCCGGCGCGCTGCGTCGCGCTCGAGGACTCGCCGAACGGCGTGGCGGCTGCCGAGGCCGCCGGCTGCCGCCTCATCGCGGTGCCCAGCCTGGCACCGGTCGCGGCGCAGGCCGGCCGGCCCGTGGTCTCCTCGCTGAGCCAGGTCGACCTCGCCCGGCTGCGCGCCGCGGTCGCCGCCGGCTAGCCGCCGCCGCTCGCCAGCCGCGCCGCGCCCGCCAGCGCTACCCCGCGGCGCTGCGGGATGGCGCTGCGGGGGCGGGCGGTACCCAGATATGTGCGACGATGAAGGAAACACGCCGCGGCCCCCGGCCGGGTGGCCGCGAGGGGAGGCGGTTATGCCTACCTGGGAGAGCATCCCCTGGTTGCTAGTCTGCACGGCACTGACGGCCGCCGGGCTCGTCGCGAGCTGGTTCGTCTGGCGCAGGTCTGGGCCGCGCCGGGCAGCCCGGGCAGTGGCCTGGTCGCTGCTGCCGCTGGCCATCTATCTTGTCGGCGCGGTCCTGCTGGTCGGGCGGATCGGCGCGGCAGTGGTGCGCTTTGCCGGCTCGTTCGTCTTCTCGCCCAAGTCCTGGGCCGGAGTAGCGCTGCTGGCCGTGACCGCGCTTATTCTGCTGTCCACCGGGGGCATCCCGCTGCTGGGACGGCGAAAGGGCAGCGGTAAGAAGGAACTCGAGCCGACGGCAGCAAGGGGCGGCGCGCAGGTGGCCACCGCGCCCGCTGAGCGCGCCAAGCCCGGCGAGGCGGCCCAGCGGGCGGCGGATGACGACTTCGGGGACGTGGAGGAGATTCTGCGCCGGCGCGGCATCAAGTAAGGGGGGTGCAGATCGAGCCCCGGCTCGGCTTGGACGCGCCGATCTGCCTGCAGTCGCGTTCCGGCCGGCGGTATCCGGCTCCCGAGCCGGTGCGTGGCGAGAGCGACCAGCGCCAGCGCGGGAAACGAAGCCGGCCGACGGGCGGCGCGCCGAGCCCGCTCAGCCCGTCGCCCGCCCGCCGCCTCCGCACCCGGTGCCGGAAGGCGCAGGACATCTGCGGGACCCGGGAACCGCCGGCAGCCGGTCTCATCCCCGGCCACCAGGTCGCCTGCCATCTGCCTGCAGGTGCCGCGCCAGCCGCTTAGCCCGGATCCGGTCCAGCCGCCGTGGCAGCACGGAGCGGCCCGGCTTGACCGGGCACTGCCAGCGGCCCGGGGGCTTCGGCAGCGACCGGAACCGGCGGAAGGGGCGGCGGGGTGCCGCCGAACGCCGGGCAGATGGCCTGATGCGCGCACCAGGAGCAGAGCCCGCTCGGCCGCGGACGCCAGTCTCCGCTCGACCGCGCGCGCTCGATGGCACGCCAGAGCGCATTGATCTTACGCTCGGTCGCAAGCAAGTCAGCGGCATCGGGCCAGTAGCGCAGGATCTCGCCGCTGCCCAGGTAAATGAGCTGCAGCAGCCTCGGGACGGTGCCGTGCATGCGCCACATCACCAGCGCGTAGAAGCGCATCTGAAACAGCGCACGCGCCTCGAACTCCGGGCCCGGTGCGGTCCCTGTCTTGTAGTCCACGATCCGGATCTCGCCCGTTGGTGCCACATCGAGCCGGTCGATGTAGCCGCGCAGCGTCAGGCCAGACTCGAGTACCGCCTGAACCGACAGCTCGCGATGGGCGGGCTCAAGCCGGGTCGGGTCCTCCAGGGTGAAATAGCGGTCGAGCATGGCGGACGCCTCAGAAAGCCATGCGTCGCGCCGCTCGGCGTCGGCGAACAAGGCGGCAAGCTCGGGCTCGGCGTCCAGCAGCCGCTCCCACTGCGGCTGCACCAGCTCGCGCGCAGCCTGCGGAGTCCGCCCGCGGGCAGGCTCGTCGAAGAGCCGGTCAAGTACCGCGTGCACCAGGGTGCCGCGGGCCGCCGCGGCGCTGGGCGGCTCTGGCAGCCTGTCCAGGACCCGGAACCGGTACAGCAGCGGGCAGGTGAGGAAATCGCCTGCCCGCGACGGCGACAGCGAGCAGGCGGCGCCGAGGCCTGGTGAATCGGGCCCGAGGGCAGCGGGATCGTTCCCGAGGCCTGGTGAATCGGGCCCGAGGGCAGCGGGATCGGTCCCGGTGGCAGCCGCGATCCGGCCATCGGCAGCAGCCTCCGCCCGCGTGTCGCTCATCTACGGCACAGTAGGGCACCGGGCCGACAGTCGCCCGGCATTGCCGCGCCGTGCCCGCTGCCCGCCAGCCCGGTCCGGGCCGGGCCGGGCCGATCCACGCGCGCGGCGGCCAGTGCTGCTGCCCCAGCACATAGCATCGAGTCGTGGCAGGTATGACACCAGGAAACGGCTCCCGCGACGCCGGCCAGCCGGGAAGGCCCGGCAGTGAGGCACCGGCGAAGCGGCGGCGCGACCCCCGGCTCGGGCTCGTGGTGGCCCGGCCGTTCGGCGTGCCCGTCTATATCTCGCCGTACTGGTTCGTAGTTGCCGCCCTGCTGGTGGTGCTGTACGCCCAGACGCTCGATAACGCCGTCCATCCGGCCAGCCTTCGCTACGTGGTCGCCGCCTCCTTCGTGGTCCTGCTGTACTTCTCGGTCCTCATTCATGAGCTGAGCCACTGCGTGGCGGCACGCGGATTCAGGCTGCCGGTCCGGCGGGTGCTGCTCTATCCGCTCGGCGGGTTCTCCGAGATCGAGAAGGAACCGCCGACGCCGTCTCAGGAGTTTCTCGTCTCCGCCGCCGGGCCGGTGGTCTCCGTCGCGCTCGCGGGCATCGCCCTGGCGCTCACCTCGGTGACCGGCCACGGCATCCTGGGCACGCTGGTTGATC
Source organism: Streptosporangiaceae bacterium (assembly GCA_035499215.1). Taxonomy (GTDB): domain Bacteria; phylum Actinomycetota; class Actinomycetes; order Streptosporangiales; family Streptosporangiaceae; genus DATJZH01. Next base: position 9,978 of record DATJZH010000304.1, read on the forward strand.
AGCTCTTCCGGGCCAACCTGCTGGTCGGGATCTTCAACCTGCTGCCGGGCCTGCCGCTGGACGGCGGCCGAATCTTCCGCGCCGGAGTATGGAAGATCACGGGCAAGCCCGCGACTGCGACGATCATCGCCGCCTGGGCCGGGCGGGTCCTGGCGATCCTGCTCGTGGTGCCGGCTTTCGGGCTGCTGGGCAGCTACGTCCAGTCGCTGCTCAGCTACTACTGGCTCTGGCTGGCCATCGTGGCCGCCTTCATCTGGATCCAGTCGGGGCAGGCGATCCGCGCGGCGAAAGTGCGTGAGCGGCTGCCCCGGCTCCAGGCCAGGACGCTGGCGCGGCGGGCGATCCCGGTCCCGTCGAGCCTGCCGCTGGCCGAAGCGATCCGGCGGGCCGACGCCGCCCAGGCGCGGGCCCTGGTGGTCGTCGATCACGAGTCGACGCCCATTGCCATCGTCAACGAGAGCGCGGTGATGGCCACGCCCGAGCAGCGCAGGCCGTGGATCGAGACAGGCACGCTGGCCCGCGCCATCGATCCCGGCCTCGTGCTGTCGGCCGACCTGTCCGGGCTCGAGCTGATCGAGGCTGTCCAGCGCACGCCCGCCAGCGAGTACCTGCTGATCGAGCCGTCCGGCGAGGTTTACGGGGTGCTGGCTGCGAGCGATCTCGACCATGCCTTCGCGCGCGCCTGACCCGGCGCTAGCCTGACGGGGTGATCGAGCAGCCCCGCGGGCCGTTCGCCGCCGGCGACCAGGTCCAGCTCACCGATCCGAAGGGACGCCGTCACCGGCTCGTCCTGGCGGCGGGACGGTCCTTCCACACTCATCGCGGCGCCCTGGCGCATGACGACCTCATTGGCGCTCCGGAGGGCACAGTCGTGTCCTCCTCGGGCGGCACGGCCTACGTGGCGCTGCGGCCGCTGCTATCCGACTACACGCTCTCGATGGCGCGCGGCGCCGCGGTGGTCTACCCGAAGGATGCCGCGCAGATCGTGGGGCTCGCCGATATCTTTCCCGGCGCCAGGGTCCTGGAGGCTGGGGCGGGGTCCGGTGCGCTGTCCTGCTGGCTGCTCAGGGCGGTCGGCGAGGCGGGCCTGCTGGTCTCCTACGAGCGCCGGGCCGACTTCGCCGACATCGCCCGGCGCAACGTCGAGCGCTGGTTCGGCCGCGAGCACCCGGCCTGGCGGCTGGTCGTCGCCGACCTGCCCGCGGATGTCGCCGCGGCAAGGGAGGACGGGCCGGGCGACGATTTCGACCGGGTGGTCCTCGACATGCTGGCGCCATGGGAGAGCATCGCCGTTGCCGCGGCTTCGCTGATCGGGGGTGGCCTGATCTGCTGTTACCTGGCGACGACGACACAGCTGTCGCGCACGGTCGAGGCGCTGCGGGCCCAGGGCTGCTTCGACGAGCCGGCCGCGTGGGAGTCATTGCTGCGCGGCTGGCATGTCGACGGGCTCGCGGTTCGGCCCGAGCACCGCATGGTCGGCCACACCGGCTTCCTGGTGACCGCCCGGCGGCTAGCCGACGGGATCACGGCGCCGCCGCGTCGGCGGCGGCCCGCCAAGGGCGCACAGGCCGCCAGGGAGCAGGACGAGGCGGCGGGGACGCATTCCGGCGGGTAGCGGGGAGGCAGCGGCAGCGCCCTCCCGATGGGAGTGAGCGAGCATTTTTCCGGCAGTTGGCGGCATGACCGGCTGGTCAGCGGGTAACGGGACGTTGCCGTTCCCGGATCGTAACTCCAGAAAGCCGAGTCCGACGCCCGCCGCAAGGTTACGAAACGACCGTCGGTAGGTAGGGTCTAGGTAAGTCAGCTCTTGGGAGGGGGTGAGGGGCATGGCCTCTCGTGACGACAGCGCTCGTGCCGGCCGGTATGACGACGAGGTCAAGGTCCTGACCACGCAGATTTCCTTCCTCGAGGAGGAAGTCGCCGCCCTGCGCGGCCGGCTTGCCGATTCGCCCAGGCAGGTGCGCCTGCTAGAGGAGCGGCTGCGCGAAGCCGAGGCGAACCTCGCAGGCGTGTCCGGGCAGAATGAGCGGCTTGCCGGCACCCTGCGCGAAGCACGTGATCAGATTCTTGCGCTCAAGGAAGAAGTGGACCGGCTGGCCCAGCCGCCGTCCGGTTTCGGGATTTTTCTCGAGCCCGCCGAGGACGGCACGGCCGACGTGTTCACCGGCGGCCGGAAGATGCGGGTGAGCATCAGCCCGGGCATCGAGCTTGACCAGCTGCGCCCCGGCCAGGAAGTAGTGCTCAACGAGGCGCTCAATGTCGTCATCGCCCGCGGCTACGAGTCGGTCGGCGAGGTCGTCATGCTCAAGGAGCTGCTCGAGGACGGCGAGCGCGCGCTGGTGATCTCCCACGCCGACGAGGAGCGGGTCGCCCGGCTGGCGGAGCCGCTGCGCAGCTCCACCCTGCGGGCGGGCGACTCGCTGCTGATCGAGCCGCGGTCGGGGTACGTCTACGAGCGCATTCCCAAGGCGGAAGTCGAGGAGCTCATCCTCGAGGAAGTTCCGGACATCACCTACTCGGAGATCGGCGGCCTCGGGCCGCAGATCGAGCAGATCCGCGACGCCATCGAGCTGCCTTACCTGCATGCCGACCTGTTCAAGGAGCACCAGCTGAGGCCGCCCAAGGGCGTCTTGCTCTACGGGCCTCCTGGCTGCGGCAAGACGCTGATCGCCAAGGCAGTCGCGAACTCGCTGGCCAAGCAGGTGGCCGCCCGGACCGCGCAGCTGGCCAGCCAGAACGGCGATGCCAGCGCGGCGGGGCCCCCGGCGAAGGAAGGCAAGAGCTTCTTCCTCAACATCAAGGGTCCCGAACTGCTCAACAAGTACGTCGGCGAGACCGAGCGGCATATCCGGCTGGTCTTTCAGCGGGCCAGGGAGAAGGCCAGCGAGGGCATGCCGGTCATCGTCTTCTTCGACGAGATGGACTCCATCTTCCGGACCAGAGGCTCCGGAGTGTCCAGCGACGTGGAGAACACGATCGTCCCCCAGCTCCTCAGCGAGATCGACGGCGTCGAGGGCCTGGAGAATGTGATCGTCATCGGCGCCTCCAACCGCGAGGACATGATCGATCCGGCGATCCTGCGGCCGGGCCGGCTGGACGTGAAGATCAAGATCGAGCGTCCGGACGCCGAGGCGGCCAGGGACATCTTCTCCAAGTACCTGCTGCCGCAGCTCCCGCTGCATCCCGACGACCTGGCCGAGCACGGCGGATCTCTCGGTGCGACGGTGGCGGAGATGATCCAGCGCGTCGTGGAGCGGATGTACTCCGAGACTGAGGAGAACAGGTTCCTTGAGGTCACCTACGCCAACGGGGACAAGGAAGTCCTGTACTTCAAGGACTTCAACTCCGGCGCGATGATCCAGAACATCGTCGACCGCGCGAAGAAGATGGCCATCAAGGAGTTCCTCGAGACCGGCCAGAAGGGCCTGCGGGTGGCCCACCTGCTCGCCGCATGCGTGGACGAGTTCAGCGAGAACGAGGACCTGCCCAACACGACCAACCCCGACGACTGGGCGCGGATCTCCGGCAAGAAGGGCGAGCGGATCGTCTACATCCGGACGCTGGTGTCCGGCAAGCACGGCACGGAGGCTGGCCGGTCGATTGACACGGTGGCCAACACGGGGCAGTACCTATAGCCGGGATCGGCGGCGTGGCGCCCGGCACGCGGATGGCCGGGCCCGGCGGCGCTGCGCCAGGCACGCGGCACCAGCCAGCGCCCGCAAGCGCGGCGCTTCCTGGCGCTGGCGCGCGCCCGTGCAAGCGCGGCGTGCTCGTCTTGGCTCCCGCGGCACTAGGCTTTTCAGCATGAGCGTGCGCCGGATAATGGGAATCGAGACCGAGTACGGCATTGCCGTCCCCGGCCAGCCAGGCGCGAACGCGATGGTCAGCTCGTCCCAGGTGGTCAATGCCTATCAGGCAGCGACGGCGGCACGGGCCCGCCGGGCGCGGTGGGACTTCGAGGAGGAAAACCCGCTGCGCGATGCCCGCGGCTTCGACCTGGCCAGGGAAGCGGCCGACTCCGCGCAGCTCACCGACGAGGACCTGGGACTGGCCAACGTCATCCTGACCAACGGCGCCCGCCTGTATGTCGACCACGCCCACCCGGAGTACTCCGCGCCCGAGTGCACGAATCCGGTAGACGCCGTCATCTGGGACAAGGCAGGAGAGCGGGTGATGGCGGAAGCCGCCGCGCGCGCCACGACCTCGCCCGGCGGGCACGCCATTCAGCTTTACAAGAACAACACCGACAACAAGGGGGCGTCGTACGGCTGTCACGAGAACTACCTGATGAACAGGGCCACGCCGTTCGCCGACATTGTCCGGCACCTGACTCCGTTCTTTGTCTCCCGGCAGGTTGTCTGCGGGGCCGGCCGGGTCGGCCGCGGCGCGGACGGGCGGGAGGACGGCTTCCAGATCAGCCAGCGCGCTGACTTCTTCGAAGTCGAGGTAGGCCTGGAGACAACGCTGAAACGGCCGATCATCAACACTCGCGACGAGCCGCACGCCGACCCGGAGAAATACCGGCGGCTGCACGTGATCATCGGCGACGCGAACATGAGCGAGATATCCAGCTACCTCAAGCTGGGCACCACCGCGCTGGTGCTGGCCATGATCGAGGACCGCTTCCTCGGCGCCGATCTCGGGGTCGAGACGCCGGTAGCCGAGCTGCGCGCGATCTCGCACGACCCGTCCTGCCGGCACCTGGTCGCGTTGCGGGACGGCAGGAAGATGACGGCCGTGCAGCTGCAGATGGAGTACCTGGAGCTGGCCAGAAAGTACTCTGAGGACAAGTACGGCGCCGACGTGGACGACATGACCGCTGACGTGCTTGACCGCTGGGAGTCGGTGCTGACCAGGCTTGCCGACGATCCGATGCTGACAGCGCGGGAACTCGACTGGGTGGCCAAGCTCGAGCTCCTGGACGGCTACCGGGCCAGGGACGGGCTCGGCTGGAATCACCCCCGGCTGCAGCTCGTCGACCTGCAGTACTCCGATGTGCGTCCCGAGCGCGGCCTCTACAACAGGCTGGCCGGCCGCGGGCACATCCAGCGCCTGGTTGACGAGCGCCTGGTAGCCCGGGCCATCGATCACCCGCCGGCGGACACCAGGGCGTATTTCCGCGGCCGCTGCCTGCGCCAGTACCCGGATGCAGTCGCCGCCGCATCCTGGGACTCAGTGATCTTCGACATCCCCGGCCGCGAATCACTGCAGCGGGTGCCGACCCTGGAGCCGCTGCGCGGCACCAGGGCGCACGTGGGCGACCTGCTGGACCGGTGCGAAACCGCCGCGGAACTCGTCGGGGCGCTCACCGGGCAGAACTGACACCGGCTGGATCGGGTATCCAAGCCGGCCCATTCGATGCGACCCGACGAGGATTGGACTGAGCACAGCATGGCGAGGATAGCGTTGAGACTGCGGGCAGCACCGTGGAGCACGGAGGTTCAGCATGGCGACTAAGGACACCGGCGGCCAGCGGCAGGTTCCCCGCCGCGACGACGACGAAGAGCAGGAGAGCGCGCCCCAGGGCGGCGAAGGCGTCAAGGAGCGGCAGGACAAGCTCGCTGACGACGTCGACGCGATACTGGACGAGATCGACGAGGTCCTGGAGGAGAACGCCGAGGAGTTCGTCAGGTCGTACGTGCAGAAAGGCGGCGAATAACGCCGTAGCGCTGCTGCCGCGCCCCGCGCTGCGGCAGTAGGGTCAGTCAGGTACTCCAGGCGCACTACCGGAAGGATCCGCGTGGGCTCTGATACTCACCGGCGGCAGCCCATGGCGGCATATCTGACCGCGGGGACCTCGTCGTTCGCCGACTTCCTCTCGGCGGCGGCCCCGGACCTGCTGCCGGGCGCCGCGGTGGCCGGTCCGGGCGCGGCCGCGCTGGCCCGCGAGCTGCCCCACGGGACCACGATCGTGGCCGCGAGCTGCCAGGGCGGCGTCGTCATGGCCGGTGACCGGCGCGCGACCGCGGGCAACGTGATCTCCCAGCGCGACATCGAGAAGGTCTTCCGCAGCGACGAGTTCTCCTGCATCGGCATCGCGGGCGTCGCTGGCATCGGCATCGAGCTTGTCCGGCTCTTCCAGGTCGAGCTCGAGCATTACGAGAAGATCGAGGGCCGCGGCCTGTCCCTCGAGGGCAAGGCGAACCGGCTGGCGACGATCGTCCGGGGCAACCTCAGTGCCGCCATGCAGGGACTCGTCGTCGTCCCCCTGTTCGCCGGGTTCGACGAGGACACCGAAGCTGGCCGGATTTTCAGCTACGACGTGGCCGGCGGCCGGTATGAGGAGCACCGGTTCTACTCGATCGGCTCGGGCTCGCTGTTCGCCCGCGGCTCGCTGAAGAAGCTCTACGCCGACGGCTTGCCGCTCGCGGACGCGGTGCTGGCCTGCATGCAGGCGCTCTACGACGCCGCCGACGACGACTCGGCCACCGGGGGACCCGACCTTACCCGGCAGATCTATCCGGTAATCGCGACGGTCACGGCGGACGGCTTCGAGCGGCTGTCCGAGGAGCAGGCAGCCGGGTACGCGCAGACCGTGATGGAGGGCCGGATGCAGCGGCCCGACGGCCCGCCGGCACCGCTGCGCCAGGCCAGCAGCACCCACGATTAACGCCCGGCGAGAAGCCCGCCGGCCGGTCCCGGCTCACGCGGGCCAGCCCTGGCCCAGGAACTACGCCACAGCCGACTAACTCAGGTAAGGGAAGCGCCACCGGTGTCGATGCCGTTCTACGTCTCGCCCGAGCAGGTGATGAAGGACAAGGCGGACTACGCGCGCAAGGCCATCACGCGCATCCGCAGCGGTGTCGTCATCGAGTACGACGCAGGCATCCTGTTCGTCGCCCCTAACCCGTCCCGCGCGCTGCGGAAGTTCAGCGAGCTGTATGACCGGATCGGCTTCGCTGCGGTAGGCAGGTACAACGAGTTCGAGCGGCTGCGCCAGGCCGGAGTGCGCTACGCCGACCTGACCGGCTACCAGTACCACCGGCAGGACGTCACGGCCCGGGGCCTGGCGAACTGGTACGCGCAGATGCTCGGCACGATCTTCACCGAGAGCAACAAGCCGCTCGAGGTTGAGATCGTCGTCGCCGAGGTGGGGCAGACCGCGGACCGGGACCAGATATACCGCATTACCTTCGATGGATCGGTCACTGACGAGCACAATTTCGTGGTCATGGGCGGCCAGGCTGACCAGGTCGCGGCCGTGGTCAAGGACCGCTACTCGGACGGGATGACGCTGTCGGGCGCGATGGCGGTGGCGCTCGCCGCGCTGTCGGGCCAGGGGAACGGCGAGCGCCAGGAAATTACCGCAGGGCAGCTGGAAGTGGCGGTGCTCGAGCGCGCGCGGTCGCACCGGACATTCCGCCGGCTCACCGGCAGGCGGCTGGAAGCGCTGCTCACGCAGGGCCGTCCGGAGCGGACGGGCGCCGCGGCCCGGCCGGAGACGGGTAACCCCGGTGATGCGACCAGACCGGATGGAGCCGGGACTGAGGGGGGCGAGGACGGCAACTAGCCCGTTAGCGGGTGAAACGCGCGCCAGCCGGCGGCTGCCCGGCTTCGGCCGGGCCGCGCCGCCTGGAACGGCGGCCAGGGGCCGCGCCGTTGTAGTGTCGAGGGGATATGCGGCCCGACCGGAGCGCGCCGGCGCGGGCAGCAGGAGGAGAGACGTGACTGGCGACCTGGCAGGCATTACCGGTATCGAGCCGCCGACCGGGCTGCTGATCGGCGGACAGTGGTCACCTGGACAGTGCGGCGCGCTGCCCGTCATCGATCCGGCTACCGAAGAGGCCCTCGCCGAGGTGGCCGACGCGAGCATCAAGGACGCGCTTGACGCGGTGACCGCCGCCTACGATGCGCTGCCGGCCTGGGCGGCGCGGCCGCCGCGGGAGCGCGGCGAGTGCCTGCGCCGCACCTTCGAGCTGATGACGGCATGCGCCGAGCCGCTGGCCCGGCTGATGGTCTGCGAAAACGGCAAGGCGCTGCGGGATGCAAGGGCCGAGGTCAGCTACGCTGCCGAGTTCTTCCGCTGGTACGCGGAGGAGGCGGTCCGCAATTCCGGCGCGCTGACCATTGCCCCCGCTGGCGCCAGCAGGATCATGGTCGCGCATCAGCCGGTGGGCGTCAGCGTCCTGGTCACGCCGTGGAACTTCCCGGCGGCGATGGCAACCCGCAAGATCGGGCCCGCGCTGGCGGCCGGCTGCACGATCGTGCTCAAGCCGGCCAAGGAAACCCCGCTGACCGCCCTCGCCATCGCGGCCCTGCTGACCGACGCCGGCGTGCCCGACGGCGTCGTCAACGTGCTGCCGACGGCCTCGCCCGGCCCGCTGACTGCGGCCATGCTCGCCGATCCGCGCGTACGCAAGCTGTCTTTCACCGGCTCGACCGAGGTCGGCAGGACGCTGCTGCGGACAGCCGCCGACACCATCACGAACTGCTCGATGGAGCTGGGCGGCAATGCCCCGTTCCTGGTCTTCGAGGATGCCGACATCGACGCGGCAGTCGAGGGCGCGGTCATCGCCAAGATGCGCAACGGCGGCGAGGCCTGCACCGCGGCTAACCGGTTCTACGTGCATGAGGACGTTGCCGGCGAGTTCTCGGCCCAGCTCGCGGCCCGGCTGGACGCGGTCCGGGTCGGACCGGGGCTGGAGGAGGGCGTTGAACTCGGCCCGCTGGTCAACTCGGACACCCGCTCGAAGGTCGCCGGGCTCGTCGAGTCGGCGGCCAGGGAGGGCGCCCGGATTGTCATCGGCGGCAAGGCGCCCGGCCGCCCTGGTTATTTCTACCCGCCCACGGTGCTCGATGACGTGCCCCCGGACGCGGCCATCCTGAGCCAGGAGATCTTCGGCCCGGTCGCGCCCGTCGTCAAGTTCGCCAGCACCGACCAGGCGATCGCTCTGGCCAACGACACCGAGTACGGCCTGGTGGCCTACCTGTACACGCGTGACCTGCGCCGCGCGCTGCAGGTATCCGAGGCGCTCGAATCCGGGATGGTGGGAGTCAACCGCGGCGTGGTATCAGACCCGGCCGCCCCCTTCGGCGGCGTCAAGCAGTCCGGGCTGGGCCGCGAAGGCGGCCACGACGGCCTGCTCGAGTTCACCGAGACCAAGTACATCGCTGTCGAATGGTGAGCTGAGCGCGTGGACAGACGGATATTCGGGCTGGAGAACGAGTACGGAGTCACGTGCACATTCCGCGGCCAGCGCCGGCTCTCGCCCGACGAGGTGGCCAGGTACCTGTTCCGCCGGGTGGTGTCGTGGGGCCGCAGCAGCAACGTCTTCCTGCGTAACGGCGCCAGGCTCTACCTCGATGTGGGCAGCCATCCCGAGTACGCCACCCCGGAATGCGACAGCCTGGTGGACCTGGTCACCCATGACAAGGCGGGCGAGCGGATACTCGAGGGGCTGCTGGTGGACGCCGACCGGCGGCTGCGGGAAGAGGGCATCGCCGGGGATATCTACCTGTTCAAGAACAACACCGACTCCGCTGGCAACTCCTACGGCTGCCATGAGAATTACCTGGTCGGCCGGCACGGCGAGTTCGGCAGGCTGGCCGACGTTCTGATCCCCTTCCTGGTCACCCGGCAGATCATCTGTGGTGCCGGGAAAGTGCTGCAGACTCCGCGCGGTGCCGTCTACTGCGTCAGCCAGCGGGCCGAGCACATCTGGGAGGGCGTCTCGTCGGCGACCACCCGGTCCCGGCCGATCATCAACACCCGCGATGAACCGCACGCCGACGCCGAGCGGTTCCGGCGGCTGCATGTCATCGTCGGTGACTCGAACATGAGCGAGACCACGATGCTGCTCAAGGTCGGGGCGACCGATCTGGTGCTGCGGATGGTCGAGGCAGGGACCGTCATGCGGGACCTGACGCTGGAGAACCCGATCCGGGCGATCAGGGACGTCAGCCATGACATGACCGGGCGGCGCAAGGTCCGGCTGGCCAACGGGCGTGAGGTGAGTGCCCTGGACATCCAGCAGGAATACCTGTCCAAGGCCGGCGACTTCGTGGACCGCAAGGGTGCTGATCCGATTACGGAGCGGGTGCTCAGCCTGTGGGAGCGCACGATCGGCGCCGTGGAAACCGGCGATCTCGGGCCCGTCGCGCGGGAGATCGACTGGGTCACCAAGTATCAGCTGATCGAGCGGTACCGGGCCAAGCACGACCTGGCGCTGTCCTCGCCGCGGGTAGCCCAGCTTGACCTCGCCTACCACGATGTGCATCGCGGCAGGGGCCTCTATTACCTGCTGCAGCACCGCGGCGCCGTCGAGCGGGCCTGCCGGGATATCGAAATCTTCGAGGCGAAATCCGTGCCGCCGCAGACGACCAGGGCACGGCTGCGCGGCGAGTTCATCCGCAGGGCACAGGAACGGCGCCGGGATTTCACGGTGGACTGGGTGCACCTGAAGCTCAACGACCAGGCTCAGCGCACCGTGCTGTGCAAGGACCCGTTCCGCTCCGTCGACGAGCGTGTGGAGAAGCTCATCGCCGGCATGTAGCCATGGCTGGTTCGCGGCCTCTCGACTACTGAACGCGCTGATGCACTCACCGTGAGTTGCTAGGCTCGCAAGGCGCGCCGCCCGCACGCGGCATGCGAGCAGAGCCGGGGGGTTAGTTTCGGTGCCGATCTACGCCGCGCCAGCCGTTCCGCCCGCGACGCACTGCCGGGCATGCGGGACGCGCCGGGCAACGGCCGGCTGGCGTGCCCGGTAGCCCCCTGTCGCCGGCAGCACCGACAGCTGCGGGCTGACGGCATGAGCCTGCCGCGAATCGGCCGGCCGGCCAGGGCAGGCCAGGCGCGCGTCCGGCTCCGGCTGGCGGGACTGGCGCGCCGGTCGCCGCGGCTGCGCGGGCCGGCCGCAGGAAGCCAGCGGCCGGAGTCCCCGCGCGCCGTGTCCCCGCGGCTCACGCTGCCGCGGCGCACGTTCGCGCGGCTCACGCTGCCGCGGCTCAGACGTCCGCTCGTGCTCTTGCGCTTCACGCCCCCCCGGGCACTGGTGCGCCGCGGGCTGAGGAGGCTTGCCCGACCGCTGCGCCCGCTCCGGCGGCTGCGCCGGCCGGGGCCGGGCCGGCCCGGGCTGCGCCGGCCCGGGCTGCTCAGGCCGGCCGCCATCGCCGCAGCGATCTCATGGCTGCTGGCCGGAATCGCGCTCTTCACCTGCTATCTGCATGCCTCCCGGACGGTCGCCGTCAACTCCGACGGCGCCGCGAACGCGCTGCAGGCCTGGGGCATGCTGCACGGCAACATGCTGCTTCGGGGCTGGCAGCTGTCCGACGTGTCCTTCTACACCACCGAGCTGCCCCAGTACATGCTGATCGAGCTGGCGCGCGGGCTGACCCCCGATGTCGTGCACATTGCCGGCGCGATGACATACACGCTGCTCGTGCTGCTCGCGGCCGGGCTCGCCAAGGGCCGGGCGACCGGCATCGAGGCAACGGCACGGATCTTGCTCACCGTCGGCATCATGCTGGCCCCGCAGCCTGGCAGCGCCAGCTACGTGCTGCTGCTCTCGCCGGATCATGTCGGCAGCTCAGTGCCCGTGCTGACCGCCTGGATCCTGCTCGACCGCTCCCGGCGGCGCTGGTACGTGCCGCTCGCAGCGGGCGCGCTGCTGGCCTGGGCCCTCGTGGCGGACGGCATCGTGGCTCTCACCGGGGCGGCCCCGCTGGCCATCGTGGGCGTCAGCCGCGCTTACCTGCGGACCGCGGGCCGGCGGCGGCCGCTGCGGGCCAGCTGGTTCGAGTTATCGCTGGCAGCGTGCGCGCTGCTGGCCGCCTCAGGCGCCAGAGCTGCCCTGTCGGCCATCAGATCGGCAGGCGGGTTCGTCCTCTGGCCGGTGGCAAATGCCCTGGCCGCCTTCAGCCAGCTGCCGCAGCACCTCATGCTGACGATTCAGGGTCTGCTGATGCTGTTCGGCGCCGACTTCTTCAGTCACACCCTCGGCTACGTCTCCGGCCTTGCCATGCTTCATCTTGTCGGTCTGGGCCTGGCCGCCTGGGGGCTGTGCGCGGCGCTGCGGCGGTTCGCCGGCCAGGACCTGGCGGTGCAGCTGCTCGCCGTGGGGGCAGTGCTCAGCCTGGCGGCCTACCTGTTCGGGCAGCGCCCGATAGACATCTACAGCACCAGGGAATACGCCGCCGTTCTGCCGCTGGCGGCTGTCCTGGCAGGCCGCCTCCTGGCGGCCCGGCTGCGGCGCGCCCGGCTGCTGCCCGCGCTGGCCATCGTCTTGCTGGGCTACGCGGCGAGCCTGAGCCGTCTCGTGGCGGAGCCGCCCGTGCCGCCTGCCAACCAGCAGCTGGCCGGCTGGCTGATCTCCCACCGGCTCGATTCAGGCCTGGCGGGATACTGGATCGCCAATAGCGTGACGCTCGACAGCGGGGGGCGGATCGCGCTGCGCTCCGTCGCGGCAGCCGCCGGCAAGGTCGCCGCGGGCAGCTGGGAGACCCAGCTGGCCTGGTACAGCGCGAGGGCGCACGCGGCCAACTTCATCGTCCTGGCTCCGGCCGGCCCTGACCAGCCGCCATATCCGTGGATCAGCGACGTCCGCGCCGCCTTCGGGCAGCCGGCCCGCATCTACTACCCGGGCAGCTACACCGTGCTTGTGTGGAACAAGAACCTGATGGCCGATCTCGGCCCGGCGGCAAGTCCGGTCTCGAGTCCATCCAGTGCCGGGGCGGCGGGCAGACTTCAGCCGGTAGGCTGACTCCGCTCATGATCCCGACATTGAGGACTCACATGCGACGTGTCGCCGCAGCGCTCATCGTCCCGCTCATCGCCGCCGGGGCCCTTGCCGGATGCGGCAGTTCGTCATCGTCATCGGGCAGCGCGAACGCCTCCGTTGGCGTCTCCGGCAAGTTCGGCAAGGCACCCGACGTGCAGATCCCGAGCAAGAAGGCGGGCGAACAGCTGGCGATCAAGACGGAGATCCAGGGCAGCGGACCGGCGATCAAGTCCGGCGACGCGGTGCTCGGCAACTTCGCCATCTACGTGTGGAGCGGCACCACGCACAAGCTGCTGGACAGCACATTCACCTCGTCCCCGCAGGTGCTGCCCGCTCAGCTGGGCCTGCCCGGCCTGGTCAGGGCCCTGCACGGGCAGAGGGCGGGCAGCCGGGTGCTGGCCGTGCTGCCGCCCAAGTACGGCTACGGCACGCAGGGCAACTCCCAGGTCGGCATCAGCCCGACCGACACCACCGTCTGGGTGGTGGACCTGATCAGGGCGTTCAGCCCGACCGCGGCGGCCTCCGGCACCCACGTCTCCAGCGGCGGCGGCAGCCTGCCCGCTGTATCGGGCGCATCCGCCGGCGCTCCCGCCATCACGATTCCCCACGCCGCGCCGCCGAGCACGCTGATAGTGAAGACGCTGATCAAGGGCACCGGCCCCGGGCTGGCTGACGGGCAGACTGTCGTGGCGCAGGTCGTCGGCATGAACTGGCGGACGAAGAAGGTCTTCTACACGACCTGGCCGTCAGCTGCCTCGCCGACCGGCGAGCCGTTCAGCTTCGTGCTCGGCGGCCAGGTCATTCCCGGCTGGAACAAGGGCCTCGTCGGCATCCCGGCAGGCAGCAGGGTGATGCTCATCGTCCCGCCTGCCGATGGCTACGGGAAGGCAGGGGATGCCAGCGCGGGCATCAAGGCAACGGACACCCTCGTCTTCGTCGTCGACATCCTCGACAGCGTCGCCAAGACGGCGTAGCAGCGCCGCACACC
>DATJZH010000305.1:0-3132 GCA_035499215.1 Streptosporangiaceae bacterium
CCGGGAGCAGCGGTCAGATCGTGGTCGCCGGCGCGGGCTACGCCGGGCTGCACGTTGCTTTGCGCCTGACGGCCAAGCTGCACGGCCACCCCGTGATGGAACTGACCCTGGTCGACCAGCACGACTACCACCAGGCGCTCACCGAGTTGCCCCGAGTCGCCGGCGGCACCCGCGCCGCCGACGCGGTACGCCTTCCGCTCCAGGACATCCTGGCCACGCGGGTCCGCTTCGTCCAGACCGAGATCAATGGTTTCGACCTGGCCGGCCGGCGGCTCCTCACCGGGGCTGGGCCGATCGGCTGGACGCGGCTGGTGCTGACGCTTGGCAGCCGGCCCAACGACTTCGCCATCCCCGGCCTGGCCCAGCGCGCACTGTCGCTGTACTCGGCCGACGACGCCGAGCGAGTGTGGGCGGCGGTCAGCAAAGCGCTCACTCAGGCCGCGGCCGCCGCCGCCCCTGGGCGGCAGCGCCGCCTGGCGACCGTGGTGGTCGGCGGCGGCGGCGCCACCGGGGTCGAGCTGGCCGGCGAGCTGGCCGAGATCCTGCCCGAGGTCGCCAGCGGCCACGGCCTGGCGACCGACCGGCCCGCCGTGCAGCTCGTCGAGGCAGGCCCCACCATCTTGGCCGGCTCCTCACCCCAACTGATCGACAAGGCCACCAGGATCCTTTCTGACCTCGGGGTACAGGTCCGCACCAACGCGACGATCGCCGCCGCGACCGAGGACGGCTTCCTGCTCAAGGACGGCCAGCTGGTGGAGGGCGGCGTGTTCGTCTGGGCGGGCGGGCTGAAAGCCCCCGACCTTGTGGCCGATTCGGAGTTGCCGACCGGTTACAACGGCCGCGTCAAGGTCGACCGGTACCTGCGCGTGCTGGACCATCCGGAGATCTACGTCGCTGGCGACCTCGCCTCGGTGACCGATCCGCGCACCGGGCACGTGCTGCCCCCGCTGGCGCAGGCGGCGCTGGAGGAGGGCGAGACGGTGGCCCGCAACCTGGACGCGGAACTGAAGGGCCGGCCACTGGAGGCATTCACCTTCCACGACAAGGGGTTCGTCGTCTCGGTCGGGACCCGCCGCGGGGTCGCCGACATCGCCGGCATCACCACCGGCGGGCGGCTGACCCACCTGCTCAAAGACGCCATCGAGTGGGAGTACCGCCAGTCCGTCAGGCACCTGCGCGGCTGGGACCCAGTAGCCCGCTAACCGCTGCCCATCCTGCTGTGAGCGACAAATCGAGGGCGAAATCACCGAGGACTGCCAGCACGCCAGGCTGTCGCGGCCTCGCCCAGGTCGAACAGTTCGCGTGTTCGACCTGGGCGACGACGGTCGGCATGCAGCGGATCGACCCAGGGATCCTGCCGCACAAAACGCTGCCTGGGGCTGGGGCGACATTCTCGACCAGTACCGCCGCCGACGGGACAGCGGACGACGGCGAGTCACCCCAGCCCGGGGACCCCGGGCTCGCTGATCTCCCACCGTTTCGGGCTCACTGAGGGCCCGCCAGCCGACGGCCGGGCCCGGGCTCACGGCACTGTAGCCGGGCATCTGCCCACCCAGTGCATCACCAGCCTGCACCTCCCAGGCCGTGCCCCTCCGCAGGTGCCCGTGCAGATCACCCAGATCGGTACAGCTTGCGAGCGATGGGGTAGGTCCAAGCCGAGCTCCATAGCGGCGGCTCCGTTGCTTTCGCAGATGAGGTCGCCGGTGACCGCGTGTGACGCTGCACCCGGCAAGCCGACCGATGAGTTTTCCCGGTCGGAAGGGTCGTAGGTGTGGTAACCACAACTGCAGGAGGTGCAGGATGACTACCCCAGCAACGACCGGGATCCGCCAGATCAGCCTGGTGTGTGTTCCGACGCCCGACCAGGACAAGGCGATCGAGTTCTACGAGTCGATCGGTTTCGAGAAGCGTACCGACACGGCGTTCGGCGGTGGCTACCGCTGGGTGGAGGTCTACCCGCCGGCAGGGACGGCGGGGATCGCGCTGGCGCCGCCGCGGCCCGGAAGCGAGGTCGAGCCGGTGGAGACCGGGATTACGCTGACCACCGGCGACATCGATGCCACGCACGCCGCTTTGCAGTCCCGTGGGGTGGATGTTGACGCGGACGTGTCGCGGATGGGCGACCCGGTGCCGCCGATGTTCTGGTTGCGGGATCCCACCGGCCACTCGCTGATGGTAGTCGAGCAGCGCTGAGCGCCGCGGCCCCCGCGGACCGCGATGGGGCGGTTCTCGCCGGGCTGCATGAGACCAGATCAAGACGGAGGCCAGGCATATGTGCACCGTCATCCCGCCAGCAGTGCAGGTCTACATCGACGGGATACCGCCTGGGCACCGGCCGCTGTTCGACCGGCTGCACCGGCTTATCCTCACCGCGCATCCCGGCGCGCGGGTGACCCTGTCGTACAAGATGCCCGCCTACAAGGCCGGGAACCGGCGCCTGTACGTGGGCGCCTGGAAACATGGGATATCGGTCTACGGCTGGCAGAAGGACCGCGACGGCGGCTTCACCTCCCGGCACCCCGAACTGGTCACCAGCAGGGGAACCCTCCGGCTGCGGCCCGGTGACGCGGTCGGCATCAGCGACGAGGACCTCCTCGGCCTGGCGCGCGCCGCCCTGGCCCCCTGACCCGAACCCGGCAGGCGTCCCCGCGAAGGCACGCCTGCCGCCGGGGGCAGGTGCCAGCCGCTGGGCGTCGCGGGGGTCACGGGGAAGATTCCGGTCCAGCGCCGGCGGGGCGACGTGGACGCGGAATTCGTGACGTGGCTTACAGAGGCGTACAGGGCAGGGACCCATGAATATCGGCGCGGTTGGTCGGCGCCCGTACAGGCGCGGCCAGCACCGAATCCCGCATGGCCTGAGCCCGGCACAGCCCTCGCCGAAGGGCAAGCCCGCATCTGGAAGGCCAGATCAAGGACGCTGCCGCCATACGGCAGGCACCAGACGCTGCAATCTTGATCGTGTCGACGGCAGCCCCGGGCGCAGGCGCCGGGCGGCCAGCGGGGTCCCGGTCCCGATCAGCGCGCCAGGATAGCAAGCAGCGCAGGCTGCTGGGTTCGGGGTGCCGGGCACCCGAACAGGCGGCGCGCCTCGCCGCCTGCTGACGAGCACCGGAGCCTGATGCCGGGGCCAGC
>DATJZH010000306.1:0-2841 GCA_035499215.1 Streptosporangiaceae bacterium
ATATCCCGGCATCCATCTGAGCATCTCGGCGCGGAACGGCCCTTCGCATTCGAGCTGGCAGAGCACGCCTATCCCCGCTGTTGATACCCGGTGGATCAGTACGTACGAGGGCGGCAGGTTGACCCGCCGCAGGACGCCCGATGACCGCAGGCGTGCCACCCGCATCGCCTCACCGCGCAGCCATTCCCGGCTGAAGCGGAACGACTCCGCCCTGGACGGCTCGGCGAGCGGTGCCAGGAAGGCGCGCAGCTCCGCCAGGTCAATGCTGACGCCGTCCCGGAGAAAGCCGTGCGAGCGGAGCTCGTCTTCCACCTCTTCGAGATCACGGTCTTCGTGCACGAGCCGCAGCAGCGTGCCGATGAGAGGCGGCAAGCCGTCCGGCAGCCGGTCGACAGCGCCGAAGTCGAGCACGCCGAGCCGCCCGTCGGGGAGCAGCCGGAAATTGCCCGGGTGCGGGTCCGCGTGCAGGAGGCTGGCCCGCGCCGGACCCGAGAACAGGAAACGGGCGATCATGACGCCCGCCCGGTTCCGCTCAGCGGTGCTGCCGCCGGCGATGATCCTGGCCAGCGGGGTGCCGTCCATCCACTCGCTGACCAGCACGTGGTCGGTGACGGCGACCACCTGCGGTACCCAGACATCCGGGTCGCCCGCGTAGGCCGCGGCGAAGGCCTCCTGGGAGGCAGCTTCCAGCCGGTAATCGAGTTCCTCGGCCACCCTGTCCCGCAGCTCGGCCAGCAGCGGCTTGGCGTCCAGCCCGGGCATGAGCGCGCTGAAAAGCCGGGCAACCCGGCTCAGCTGGTTGAAATCGCTGATCAGCGCCCTGCCCGCGCCCGGGTACTGGATCTTGACGGCAACCTGGCGCCCGTCGTGCCAGACGCCGCGGTGCACCTGGCCGATGGAGGCCGCGGCCGCCGGCTGGTCGTCGAACTCGGCGAAGCTGGCCCGCCACTGCTCGCCCATGTCGCCCGCGAGCACCTTGTGCATAGTCCCGGCGGGAAGCGGCGGCGCAGATTCCTGCAGCCGGGTCAGGGTAGCCCGGTACGGGCCGGCGATCTCCGGGGGCAGCGCGGCCTCGAAGATGGACAGCGCCTGCCCGAGCTTCGTCGCGCCGCCCTTGAGCTCGCCAAGGACCCGGAAGATCTGCTCTGCCGTCCGCTGCTGAATCTCCTGGGCCACCAGCTCGGCTGGCCGGCCGCCCAGCCGCTTGCCGGTTCCCAGCGCGGTCCGGCCAGCGAGCCCGACCGGCAGCGTGGCCAGTTTCGCCGTGCGGGTGACAGCACGGCGGGACAGATCGCTCATGATCCCCATTCTCCGTTATGCCAGGGCACGCCGGACACATGCGCACTCCGGTCCGGGCTGGAGCGGGCGGCCGGAGGACCGCCTCGGCGCCGGCCGTCAGCGCTCGCCGGTCCGGGGCACTGGCTGATGGCAGCGCTTCCACTTGCGGCCGGACCCGCACGGGCAGGGGTCGTTCCGGCCGCGCCTGGAGTCCGCGGCCGCATACCGTGCCACCAGCTCCGACGGCGCGCGATCGGCCCGGAGCAGCTCGCACATGGCCTCCATGGCCGGCCGGATATGGCTGAAGAACGCCTTGTAGCCGGGGCACAGGTAGTGCAGCCCCGGCTCGCCGTCGGGTGTGGTGGCGAAGCGGTCTTTGGGGCACCCGCCGTGGCAGGCGAACCGCACGTCGCAGTCCAGGCAGTAGCGGGGCAGGGTGTCCCGCTTGGCCCGGCCGAACTCCTGCTGCCGCGGCGAAGCGACCAGGTCGATCATCGGAGTCTCCCGGATGTTGCCCAGCCGGTAGGCAGGCTCGACGAAGTGGTCGCACGAGTACAGGTCGCCGGTATGCTCCAGCGCCAGCGCCAGGCCGCAGGTCTCGGCGTGCACGCACAGCCCGGGCGGCTGCGCGTACCAGCTGGCCAGCGCGACATCGAACATCTGCACGTAGACCTCGCCGATGTCGCGGCGCACCCAGTCCTCGAAGATATCGATGAGGAACCTGCCGTAGCCGCCCGGCGAGACCGAGCGCTCCGTGACCAGGCTGCCCTGCTGGACATACAGCGGCCGGTCGCGCGCCCGGTCGCCCCAGCCGGCGTTGGCGGCCGCGAGCGTGTCCGCGGTGGCCCGCTCGACGATGGGGATGAACTGCATGAACCGCGCACCGCACTCGTCGCGGAGGAACCAGTAGACCTCCCGGCCCTGGTCCTGGTTCACCGCGTGGACCGTGGTCAGCGCGTTCCACTGGACGCCGTGCCGCTGCAGCGTGCGCAGGCCCCGCATGACCCGGCTGAAACTGCCGTGGCCGCCCTTGTCGACGCGGTAGGTGTCGTGCAGCTCGCGGGGGCCGTCGATTGACAGGCCGACCAGGAAGCCGTGCTCGTTGAAGAACGCCGCCCAGTCATCGTCGAGCAGGGTTCCGTTCGTCTGGATCGTGTACACGATGCGCTGGCCGGGCTGCCGATACTGCTCCGCCAGTTCCACCGAGCGGCGGAAGAAGCCGAGCCCCATCATCGTCGGCTCCCCGCCCTGCCACGCCACCACAACCTCCGGGGCGCCAGCGTGCGCCTCTATCAGCTGCCGCAGGTAGGTCTCCAGCAGGTCATCGGCCATCCGGAACCGGCTGCCCGGGTAGAGCATCTCCTTGGACAGGAAGAAACAATACGTGCAGTCAAGGTTGCAGACCGCGCCGGTCGGCTTCGCCAGCAGGTGAAACTCCGGTGCAGCGGCACGCGGGAGCAGCGGGCTGTCCCCGCGGTCCGCCCCGGCGATCATCATCACACCAGCCTAGTGGCCAGTCGCCGATGACGGCGGGCCGCACGGTGCTGGCCTTGGCTGGATGCC
>DATJZH010000307.1:0-9392 GCA_035499215.1 Streptosporangiaceae bacterium
GACCAGGCCGGCGGTGATCTGATCGAAGGTGGAGCGCATCAGCGTCGTGTTGAGGTGCCTGGGCCCGGCAGCGTCGGCCGTGATGAACGGCAGGCTGATCGTGGTCTGGGTGACCGAGGACAGCTCCACCTTGGCCTTCTCGGCCGCCTCGAACAGGCGCTGCAGGGCCTGCGGATCTGCCCGCAGGTCGATCCCGTTGTCCCGCTGGAAGTCGTCGGCCAGGTGATCGACGAGACGGCGGTCGAAGTCGTCGCCGCCCAGGTGGGTGTCGCCGGCGGTCGCGCGTACCTCGACCACGCCATCGCCGATGTCGAGCACGCTGACGTCGAAGGTCCCGCCGCCGAGGTCGAAGACCAGCACGGTCTCGCTCTGCTTCTTATCCAGCCCGTAGGCCAGCGCGGCCGCGGTCGGCTCGTTGATGATGCGCAGGACGTTGAGCCCGGCGATCCGGCCCGCGTCCTTGGTCGCCTGCCGCTGCGCGTCGTTGAAGTACGCGGGCACCGTGATGACCGCCTCGGTGACCTTCTCGCCGAGGAACTTCGACGCGTCCTCGACGAGCTTGCGGAGCACCAGGGCCGAGATCTCCTCCGGCGCGTACTGCTTGCCGCCGATCTCGAACCGGGCCGCGCCGTCCGGCCCGGCGACGACGTCGTACGACACGGCGCTCAGCTCGGACTTGACCTCATCGAAGCGCCGGCCGATGAACCGCTTGGCCGAGTAAATCGTCCCTTTCGGATTCAGGATCGCCTGCCGGCGGGCCAGCTGGCCGACGAGGCGCTCCCCCTGGGGGGTGAACGCGACCACTGACGGGGTCGTCCGCGATCCCTCAGCATTGGGAATGACCGTCGGCTTGCCCGCCTCAGTCGCCGCGATCACTGAATTCGTGGTGCCCAGGTCGATTCCGACCGCTGTCGCCATCGTTGCCTCATCTCCGACTGCGCGCGGTGCGGCCGACGGGCAGTGCCGCCGGCGAGCTTGCCGACCGCGCCTGGCACTGCCTGTGGCGCAGGGACCTCGCCATGACGCGAGTCAGCCGAACCAGGCTTACCGAGACGTTGACGGCCGGGCATGGCGGCAGGCTCCCCACAGGCTTGAGGCTCGCCGAGGGATCGGGCGCGCACATCCCTAAACCGGGTAGTCCTGCGCGCTCCAGATACGCGCTCCAGATAACCGAGACCAGCAACTGGGCCGGCTTGCTCACGCGGGATAAGCTATCGCTGACGGACTGCAAACGTCAGGCAGCCTGCCGCAGTGCCGGGCCGGGCCGATCGGTGCACGTGGGCTGCGGGCAGGTCTTCCGGGGAAGATCCGGTGACGACGCTATGCGTGGCCGCGCACGGGAATGGCGAACGGTTCTCGGCTTCCTGCACCGTGCCGAGGAGGGCTTCGGCGGCGTCCTGCTCATCGAGGGTGACCACGGCACGGGCAAGTCCCTGCTCCTCGAAGAGACCGCTAACGCCGCCGCCGCGCGCGGCTTCACGGCCGTCACGGCGGCCGCCGACGAACATGGCCTGCTGATGCCGCTGGCCTCGCTGCTCACCGCGGTCACCGCGCTCACCGTCCCCAGCGAGGCCTACAAGGTCGGCCTGCCGCATCCTGATATAACCGACATGAAGACGTGGCTCGTCGACCGGCTGGGGGCCAGGCTCCGGGCCGAGGCGGGCACGGGACAGGTGCTGGTCGGCGCTGATGATCTGCAGTGGGGTGATCCGCTCACCCTGCGGGCCCTGCGTGCCCTGCCAGCGGACCTCGCGTCCTGCCCCGTGCTCTGGACCCTGACCCGGCGCACTGGAGTACCTGGTGATGAAGCGGAACGGCTGTTTGGCCAGCTTGAAGCCGACGGGGCCACCCGTATCTGGCTGCCTCCGCTGGGTGACGAGGAGGTCACTGAGCTGGTCACCGAGGCGCTGGGATCAGTGCCAAGCGCCGGACTGCTGTCACTGGCCGCGGGCGCTTCGGGCAACCCGTTCCTGCTCTCCGAGCTCGTGGCCGGGCTGCGTGACGAGGACGCGGTCCTGGTCCGTGGTGGTCACGCCACGCTCGTCTCCGATCAGCTGCCGGGGCGGATCAGGTCGGCGGTGAAACGCCGGCTTGCGAGCCTCAGCAGGCAGGCCTGGCAGCTGCTGCAGACGGCTTCGCTGCTCGGACCGTCCTTCGAGCTGGACGACGCCGCCGAGATGCTCGGCGAGTCCCCGGCGACGCTGCTCTTGCCGCTGCAGGAGGCACTGGATGCGGGCGTGCTGGTGGCCAGCGAGGATACGGTCATGTTCCGGCACGAACTGGAGCGGCAGTCTGTCGCAGAGACCATCCCTGCGCCAGTCCGCCGGGCTCTGCACAGGCAGTTCGGCGAGATCCTCGCCGAGCGCGGCGGCTGCGCAGTTTCCGCGGCCGCGCACCTGCTGGAGGGCGCCCGCAGCGGTGACATCCGGGCGCTGGCCGGCCTGGATCGCGCGGGCCAGGAGATCCTGGCCTACGCACCGGAAACCGCGGCCGATATTGCCGTGCGGGCTCTCGAGCTGACTCCGCTGGCCGATGCTGACCGATGCGGCCGTGCCGTGGCCGCCATCGAGTCACTTGCCTTCGCCGGGCGGCTGGCGGAAGCGGCGGACATCGCGCACGCCGCACTGGCCGCACCGCCGCCGGGCACCGGCAGATCGCGGGTCAGGTGCGCTCTTTGCGCGGTCCTGTACCTGAGCGGTCAGGTGACGCAGGCCGCCGCCGAAGCGGAGCAGGTCCTGACCGAGCCGCGGCTGCCTGACTCGGTCCGGGACACCGCGCAGATCGCGCTGCTGCATGCGCTAGCCGAACTGCCCGATGGCCGCAGGGGCTCCGACTGTGCCGAGGCCATCCTGGCCGCGCCGCAGCTGCATGACAGCGACCTGGTCGTCGCCGCACTGGTGGCGGGGGCGGCGATCCGCTGGGATGCGGGCCGGATAGCAGACAGCCTCGCGCTGTGCCGGGAGGCCGTCCGCAGGACCGACGGGGCATCGCCGCGGTCCTATCGCCCCGTTGCTTACCTCGTCCTGGCCGAGATGCTCATGAAGCTCGGCAGTCCGGACGAGGCGGTCACGGTTCTTGAGGCGGCCGCCGGGCAGCCTGGCATTGCCGGCCAGATCGCGTGGGCGGCACGCATCGGCATTCTGCGCGCCCGCCTGCACCTAGCAGCGGGCCGCCTCGATGAGGCCGCAGCCCAGGCCGAGGCGGCGCAGCATGCCGCGGAGGCCCTCGGCGCGCATCTGCACGCCTCGCTCGCGCTCTCGGTTCTCGGCCTCATCGCACTGCGGCGCGGCCGCCTGCAAAGCGCTGAGCAGCATCTGCGCACCGGCCAGGCTTATCTGCGCGACGAGGAGCGCGCGGCCAGGCATCCGCGACAGGTTGTGCTAGCGGCGCAGATCGAGGAGGCCCTGGCCGGCCCGCAGGCCGCTGCAGCCATGCTGGCCGGCGTCTACGCCGAACTTCCGCGGCAGCGCTGGCTGCTGCTCGCCGATCCCGCGGCCGCGCCCTGGCTAACCCGGGTCGCCCTGGCCGCGGGAGACCGCAGGTCGGCCGAGAGGGTGGCCGACGTGGCGGCCGGCTTCTCCCGCGACAATCCGCCCTTCCCGGCCCTCGCCGCGGCCGCCGCGCATGCCCGCGGCATCCTGCAGTGCGACCCGGCCGGTGTCTTGCAGGCGGCACAGCAGCATGCCGACCCGTGGGCCCGTGCGTCGGCCGACGAGGATCTCGGGGTCCAGTTCCTGCTGCTCGGCGATGACCACCGTGCGGTCGCCCAGCTGGATCAGGCGCTCGGCGGGTACCAGCATGTAGGCGCGCTGCGGGACTCGGCCCGTATCCGGCACCGGCTCCGTGGCCTGGGCGTGCGGCGACGCCACTGGGCCTGCCGCGATCGGCCGGTCACCGGCTGGGCCAGCCTCACCGACACCGAGCGGCAGACGTCAGAACTGGTCTCTCAGGGTCTGACCAATCAGCAGGTTGCGGATCAGATGTTCGTGAGCGTGCACACTGTCGCCTTCCACCTGCGGCAGGTCTTCCGCAAGCTCGGCATCCGGTCCCGGGTGGAATTGACCCGGCTCGCCGTCGAGCAGGACCCGAGGCCGCCGGGCGGGGACCCAGGCCGCACGGCGTCACCGCGGCAGCCGACGGCCGGCCAGCGGCCCGGCGCTTCGCGAATGCGCGGATGGCCGCCTGTGAACTGGCTCGACCGTGCAGACGACGTCCGGAACCGGTAACTGTCCGGCACTGCCACGCCGGGGTCCAGCCTGCGCGATGCCAGCCGATATCCCCAGCGCTGGTAGGTCCGAGCACTGACGGCGGAAGAACTACTCGGTCTGATGATGTGTCCGGCGGACGGGTCGGTGAGCCTGTGGGGAAAGGGTCGGCCGAGGTGGCTGCCGGTGACCGGCTGATGCCAAGACGACAAAGGATGGAGGGCCTCGAGTGTCAGTAACGTACGATCCGCATCTCGCTCTGGTCCGTCCGGTGGCGCCGCGGACGCCAGGCGGGTGCGAGGAATGCCTGAGCCTGGGCGCGGCCTGGGTGCACCTGCGCCTCTGCCTTACCTGCGGTCATGTTGGCTGCTGTGACTCTTCGCCGCTCCGCCATGCTCGCGGCCATGCGCACGCCAACGCGCACCCGATCGTCCAGTCCTTCGAGCCGGGTGAGAGCTGGCGCTGGTGCTATTTCGACGAAACCTATGTCTGAGTCGGCCCAGTCGCAGGCCTCCGGGGCTGGAGCCGACGCAGCCCAGGGACTGCTGACTCCAGACGGGTGGCAAGCCCTTTCCGAGACACCCGACAGCTACGGGGCGTACCCGCGGCTGAGCGACGCGCAGATCACCGCTCTCGCCGCGTGCGGTGCGCGGCGGCGCGCCGAGCCCGGTGAGACCCTGTTCCGTGACGGTGATCCCAGCTGCGACTTCTTCGTGGTGCTGGCCGGGAAGGCGGCGGTCGTCGAGGGGTATGGGAGTCCCGGGCAGCGGCTGATCAGCGTGCATGGCGCCGGGCGCTTCCTGGGTGAGCTCAACCTGCTGACCGGCCAGGCCGCCTTCTACTCTGCCGTGATGGCCCAGGCAGGCGAGATACTCGCGGTGCCCGAGGACTGCGTCCGTGATCTGGTGGCCAGCGACCCGACGCTCGGGGACCTGATCCTGCGCGCCTGCCTGCTGCGGCGCTCGATCCTGATCGGGCTCGGCATCGGGATCAGGATCATCGGGTCGCGGTACTCGCCCGACGTGGGGCGCCTGCGCGACTTCGCGGCCCGCAACCGGCTGCCGCACCGGTGGGAGGACCTGGAGGCCGACCCGGCCGCGGAGTCACTGCTGCGCCAGCTGGGGGTACCTCCGGAGGACACCCCGATCGTGATCCTCTACGGGAAGCAGCTGCTCCGCAATCCAAGCAACGCCACGCTGGCGGCGGCGATCGGGCTGCCGGCCGCGGTCCCCGCGGCAGCCGTCAGCGACCTGATCGTCATCGGAGCCGGCCCGGCTGGCCTGTCCGTAGCCGTGTACGGCGCCTCCGAGGGGCTCTCGACGGTCGCGCTCGACGCGACCGCCACCGGCGGCCAGGCGGGAACCTCGTCTCGGATCGAGAACTACCTCGGCTTCCCGGCTGGGATCTCGGGCGCCGAACTCGCGGACCGCGCGGTCATCCAGGCGCGCAAGTTCGGCGCGAGCCTCGGCGTGCCCGCGCGGGCCACGTCGCTGCGCCAGAACGGCGGCCACTATGCGGTCGGGCTGGACACCGGCGAGCCGCTGCCCGGCCGGGTTATCGTGATAGCAACCGGCGCCCGGTACCGGAGGCTGCAGGTGCCCCGCATCGAGCACTTCGAGGGGACCAGCGTCTACTATGCGGCATCACAGGCCGAGGCGCAGCTGTGCCGAGGCGACCCGGTCGCGATCGTGGGCGGCGGCAACTCAGCCGGCCAGGCGGCGGTGTTCCTGGCCAGGAATGCCGAACGTGTCACCCTGCTCGTCCGCGACGCGGATCTGGGCAAGAGCATGTCGCGCTACCTCGTTGACCAGATAGTGCGGACCGAGCAGATCGAGGTCTTGTGCCACACCGAGGTGCGTGAGCTTCTCGGCGAGGACACGCTGCGAGGCCTGGTCGCCGAGGACAACCAGAGCGGGGCGCGGCGGCAACTGGACGCGCGTGCGCTCTTCGTGTTCATCGGGGCCGTGCCCGCCACCGGCTGGCTCAGCAGCCAGGTCATGCTCGACGATCACGGCTTCGTGCTCACCGGTCTGGCGGTGACGTCACCAGCCGGGACCTGGCCGGCCGATCCCGGCTCGCGCAGATCCGCGCTGGAGACCAGCCTGCCCGGCGTGTTCGCCGCGGGCGACGTGCGGAGCGGATCGGTCAAGCGGGTGGCATCCGCGGTGGGCGAGGGCGCGATGGCGGTGCACCTGGTTTTCGAGCGGATGCAGTCCGGATGAGACCACGTCGAGGAGGGAGGAACCGGGATGGGACAGCCGCTGTCGCCTGACGCCGCTGACACGCTCGCCCGGGTCGGGCGGAGCTGGGGCTGGATCCTGGCGTTCGGGGTCATTACCGTGCTGGCGCGAATCGCCGTGCTCGCCTGGCCAGGGCGCACGCTCGTGGTCATCGCGGTGCTCTTCGGCATCCAGCTCATCGTGACCGGCATCTTCAGGTTCGTCGCCGCGTTCGCGGCCGATGAGCTGACCGGCGGCAGCCGGGCGCTGCTCGCCCTGCTAGGGGCATTGTCCCTGATCATCGGCCTGTACGCGGTGCGGCACGTGCTGATCACCCTCGTGGCGCTCGCCCTGCTGCTCGGCATCTACTGGGTGGTCAACGGCGCCATCGAGCTATTCACCGCGCTGGCGCACCGGGAGATGCAGGGCTGCGGCTGGACGGGCTTCATGGGCATCCTCAGCATCGTCGCCGGCATCGTGGTGCTGGCGTATCCGGGGATCTCGCTCCTGACTCTGGCGATCGTCCTCAGTGTCTGGCTGCTGCTCTTCGGCCTGATGCAGATCACCCTGGCGTTCCGGATCCGCGGGATCGCCAAGGTCGGGCCGAAAGTCGCGCACGCTACCTAGCACCAGCAGTCCGACACGAGGAGGATGACGCACGTGCCAGTAACGGGTTTGACGAAATTCGAGCGTTTCTTCCGGGCCGCGGGAAGCCTGGACGTTGACCGGAATGACATCAAGCGCTACCTCGACTTCGTCAATGAGGCGATCTATGACCTGCTGCTCGCCGGGCAGGCCACCGCCAAGGCCAATGCCCGCGACATCATCGAGCCCCGCGACCTCCCGGTCACCCTGGGCCTGCAGGAGACAATCCATGAGTTCGAGAAGATCGACGAGGAAATAGATCTCCGGCCCATCCTGGACCACCTCGCCGCCAGGCCGCCGCTGGACTCGGCGCTGAGCGAGGACACGCAGGCACGCCTGCCCATGATCTTCGGCGGTCTGAGCGTGGCCCTGGCCCGGGCACTGAAGATTATTGACCCGGACCTCAGGCGGGTACGCGCGGCCGAATGGGAGCGCGTTTTCCGCGTGTTCGACCTGCTCATATAGGTCGTCGGCGGTTATCGCCCGCGCATTCACCCTCGTCACCGACCGGTGCCCGCCATTCCGGAACCGTGCCCAGGTCCGAGCAGGCCAAGCCACGCAAGATCGAGATCACCGGCTGAGGGGCAGCAGGCCAACAGGCCACCGCCCGGACGGTGGCCTGTCCCCGCAGCGGTCCGTGTCGTAGGTGCGGATCCAGCAAGCACCGGCACCTGGCACCTGTCCCACACGCGCTTCAAAGTCCCGCTCCAGCGCGATCGCCGAGGCCATATTGACGGTGCCGTCGCCACCTGCCACCCCGAGAATCCGCGCCATCGTCGCGGCATAACGGAGCTGCGCCGCCATGTCCTGGCCCGCGTCCGTCTCGATCAGCGTGGCCTCGGGAAGCTCGGCGCGAAGCCACCTGACCAGCCTCGATGAGGCTGTTCCGGCTGAGGTGTTCACTACCAGGACCAGGCCTTCCCCGGCTGGCGCCGCGGGTGCCCGCTGTGGCCGCCTGATGGCCGCGGCAGGCCGCAGCGGCCGAAGCGGCCACCAGCGAACCGTCACCGCCCCGGCCGCGGCACCGATCGCGGCCCCGGCCAGCACATCCGACGGATAGTGCACCCCGGTCACCATCCGAGCTGCCGCTACCGCCGCGGCCAGCGTAATCACGGGCGCAGCCAGGGTGGGCAGCTCCAGCGACACGCCAGTTGCGAATGCCGCCGCCGACGCGACGTGCCCGGACGGGAAAGACGTGGACCGGGGCGGCCGGGGCAAGCACCCGGCGGCGGGAACCTGGACATCGGGGCGGCCGCGAGCCGCCAGAGTCCTGCCGAGGATGTTGGCCGTCGCGCTCGCCGCCGTCATGCTGCCCAGGCCGCGCCACGCGGCCCGCCTGGCCCACCTGTCACCCGACGCCCACAGCCCAGCCGCCAGCACAATCCAGACAAGGCCATGGTCGGCGAGCCGGGATACCGTCGGCATAACCCGGTCAAGCACGCGGGAATCGGTCTCGGCGACGCGCCGCGCGGCAGCCCGGTCGAGCGCCGCGATCCTGTCCAGGCCGGCCATGGCTGGGCAAAGGACCTGGCGGCTCAGGCCGGGGATTCCGCCGGAGCGGTCGGCTGCTCCCAGGTCGCTGCCGCCCTGTCATCCCCGTGCAGGGCCTTCATGAGCTGTTGCTCCGCATCGTGGGTGAGCGAGGTCCGCAGCACCGTCCCGCCGTAGGGCTGCAGCGCTTCCAGGAGCTTGTCCGGAGTTGCCTTGCGGACGACAGCCAGGATTGCTGATGTCCCGGGTTGCACCAGGTCCTGCACGCGCTTTTTGAAGTCGTCCTTGATCCCGAGATCTGTGCCAGCGCCAAGCGCCCCCCTATCAAGCCGCCCGCCGCGCCTACCAGCGGGGCGAGCGGGAACAGGAACAGCAGGCCGAGCAGGACCCCCAGAACAGCCCGCTGAGCGTCCCCCACGCGACCGCGTGGTGGGCCGGAGTGGTGACGTGCAGTTTGCCTTTCCGGTCACGCCGGATGATGGCCGCATCGTCCAGGTCGACCAGGTAGTCGTGCTGCAGCCGCACGAGTTCATCCCAGACCCGGAATGCGGTGCCCTCATCCGGATAACCGATAACGATCAGATCGCTCATCGGGTGATCCCCCTTTAGCTGACGGGACCGGCACACGATCTGGCGGTCAAGCTAAGGCGCGTTATGTGGGTTGATCCCGGCGTGTCGAGTTGATCATGAACTGGCCTCTGCGAGAGACAAGCGATTGCCGAAGTCCCTGTCTCGCAGAGGCCACTCCCATGCTGCCAACCGAGGACCTGTTCGTCTACGTCTACGTCCTGATCGCGGACGCGATTGCCTGCGGGGCCATTGCCATCCCGCC
>DATJZH010000308.1:0-9799 GCA_035499215.1 Streptosporangiaceae bacterium
CGGACGGCTACGCTGCCGCCGCCGCTTTCGCGGCCCTCGCGCACAGCGTGGAGGCGGAGGCCGGGCGGGGACTTGACTGGCTCGCCGTGGCGGCCCTGCAGGAATGGGACTTCCACCATCCGGAGAGCCCCATCTGACCAGGCGGGCGCTGCCCGGATCACCGGCAGTGCTCACCGGCCAGAGCTGCGGCGGTCAGGGCTCGAGGTAGCGCTCGACCGCCTCGACCTTCGACGTCAGCGCTCCGGTCACGCCGGGGCGGATGTCGGCCTTGAGCGTCAGGCCGACGCGCGGTGCCTTCGCGGAGACGGCATCGACGGCGCGCTTCACGACCTCGATGACCTCATCCCAATCGCCCTCGATCGTGGTGAACATGGCGTCGGTTCGGTTAGGCAGACCGCTTTCCCTGACGACCCGCACGGCGTCGGCGACGTACTCGCCGACTACCTCGCCGACCCCGAGCGGGGTTACTGAGAATGCGACAAGCATATGGGTTCCTCCCGAAAGCACAGATGCTACTCGGTCCAGCAAACGGTGGCCGGCAGTACCGCGGGAGCATCTCGGTAGAGTTCCGGTGAGGATCTTCGCTGAGCCAGCCCAGCGGCCGGTGAGCGGCCCCGGCATCCAGCCAGGAAACCTGGGGATAAGGGAGTGCTCATGGACATGCCCGGACACATCGCCGAGGCGGATCCATGCGCCGGACGAGAAGGCTGACATGGCATTGCTGCTCAAAGGGGCGGAGACGGCAGCGTACCGGTGGGATGAGCTTGCGGCGGCCGCTACCGAGCTCATGGCCGCACGGTGACCGCGTCAGGGCGCCTGGCCGGTCTCGTGCTGGCCCGCGGGACGGTGGACAGGGCCACGCATCGCCGCGCAGACGAGCAGTGGCTGGCGGCCGCGTGGGCTGACCCTGGCACCAGGGTGCTGGTAGCGGATGGCGGGAAGGCACTGGTCAGGACGGGTTCCGACAACAGCGCCGAGCTGGTGTTCCTGCCGCCTGAGCAGGCGCCTGACGGCATCCGGATACTGCTGGGAGTCGCGCCCGACCGTGTGGTCTATTTCGGAGTCGCAGGCCCGCTGCCGGATGCTCGGGCGGCCGATCCCGCGGTCCGCCAGGCCAGCCTGCGGGAGGCGGGCCCGCTGCTGTCTGACCGCGACGCCGGGCTGATGACCCATGCGGTGGCGGTCACGAACTGGCACGCGGTGTTCGCGCACTGTCCCCGCTGCGGCACCGTCACCGAGCCGGTGGAAGCGGGTCACGCCCGGCGCTGCCCGGCGGACGGCAGCGAGCATTTTCCCAGGGTCGACCCGGCGATGATCGTCCTGGTGACCGACCCCGACGACCGCTGCCTGCTCGCCAGGAACGTGCAGTGGCCGCAGCGGCGGGTCTCGATCCTGGCCGGATTCGTGGAGGCCGGCGAATCGGCTGAGCAGGCCGTTGTGCGCGAGGTACGGGAGGAAACCGGGTTGTCAGTCGGCGAGGTTCACTATCTGGCCAGCCAGCCCTGGCCGATGCCGCAGAGCCTGATGCTCGGCTTCCGTGCCCGGGCCGCCGGCCGTCAGCAGGTTACCGTGGACGCCCGCGAGATCGCCGAGGCGCACTGGTTCAGCCAGGGCGAGCTGCGGGCCGCCATCGCCGCCGATCAGCTGCGGCTGCCGCCGCCGGTCTCGATCGCGCACCGGATCATCGAGTCCTGGTACGGGGACGAGCTGCCAGGAGCGTGGTAGCGGCGCAGCCGTTCCACGGACCGGCTGCGACCACAGGACGCACCCGCGCCGAGACAGGCGAAAGGCGCTGGCCGCCGGTGCTCCGGTTGCCCGGCGGCCCTCGCACAAGGCTCGGTGCCCACCGGTCTGCCGCACACCGGCACGGGCAAGATCTTCAAGCGACCCGGTAGGAGATCTACGATGGTGGCTAGCACGGGCCGGCGCGCCGCTGGCCGCTGCAGAGGAGGACACCGGCATGACCATGATCGTGAACGGCCTGACCGAGCTTAAGGAGCAAGCGGGCGCGGACCTCGGGGCCAGTGGCTGGCTCGAGATCACCCAGGAGCGCATCGACCAGTTCGCCGACGCCACCAACGACCACCAGTGGATTCACGTGGATCCTGTCAAGGCCGCCGACGGGCCCTTCGGCCGCACCGTTGCGCACGGGTACCTGACCCTGTCCCTGGTCGTCCCGCTGTTCTTCGAGCTGCTCGACGTCAAGGGCGTCAAGATGAGCATCAACTACGGCCTGAACAAGGTGCGCTTCCCGGCGCCCGTCCCGGCCGGCTCCAAGATCAGACTCGCCGCCGTGCTGGCCGAGGTCGAGGACGTCGCGCCCAACGGGGTCCAGATAGTGGCCGACCTCACCGTTGAGGTCGAGGGCAGCGGGAAGCCAGCCTGCATCGCGCAGGCCCTGTACCGCCACTACGCCTGAGCACACCGGGAGCCGGGCAGCAGCGGGTGCCAGCCCGTTACTGCCCGGCTCCCGGCTCCCGGCGGCCGGATCGCGCCGACCTCAGGCGGGCAGCGGGCGGCGCCTGCTCACTCGGCGAGCCGGTACTCCTCCAGCAGCCGGCGTCCTATGATCATCTTCTGGATCTCCGCTGTAC
Source organism: Streptosporangiaceae bacterium (assembly GCA_035499215.1). GTDB lineage: Bacteria > Actinomycetota > Actinomycetes > Streptosporangiales > Streptosporangiaceae > DATJZH01. The sequence continues at coordinate 2,595 of DATJZH010000308.1, forward strand.
CCTCCCCGATCAGCAGCATCGGGACCTCCCGGTACAGGCGCTCGATCTCGTACTCCTTGGAGAAGCCGTAGCCGCCGTGGATGCGGAACGAGTCCTCCACGACTTCCTTGGCGTACTCGGAAGCGAGGTACTTGGCCATGCCGGCCTCGAGATCGTTGCGATGACCGGCGTCCTTCTGGCGGGCCGCCATCACCATCATCTGGTGGGCGGCCTCGACCTTGGTTGCCATCTCGGCCAGCTTGAACTGGATCGCCTGGTGCTCGACGATCGGCTTGCCGAAGGTGTGCCGGTGCTGCGCGTAGGCGATGCCCAGCTCGAAGGCACGGATGGCGACTCCGCAGCCGCGGGCGGCGACGTTGACACGGCCGACCTCGACGCCGTCCATCATCTGGTAGAAGCCCTGGCCGGTGGTGCCGCCGAGCATCCGGTCGGCGGGGACGCGGACTTCGTGCAGGACCAGCTCGGTGGTGTCGACGCCCTTGTAGCCCATCTTCTCGATCTTCCCCGGCACTGTCAGGCCGGGCACCCTGGGATTGGCGCCGAAGCCCGGCTCCTTCTCAATCAGGAACGTGGTCATGTTCCGGTGCGGCGCGTCGTGGCCTTCGTCAGTCCGGCAGAGCACCGCCACCAGGTTGGAGGTGCCGCCGTTGGTCAGCCACATCTTCTGGCCGTTGATCACGTAGTCGTTACCGTCGCGCACCGCCTTGGTGCGGAGCGCCGAGACGTCCGAGCCCATGCCGGGCTCCGACATGGAGAAGGCGCCGCGCACCTCGCCGGCCGCCATCTGGGGCAGGAAGTAGTCCTTCTGCTCCTGAGTGCCGTGCTGGGCGATCATGTGGGCGACGATGAAGTGGGTATTGACAATGCCTGACACCGACATCCAGCCGCGGGCGATCTGCTCTACCACCAGGGCGTAGGTGAGCAGCGACTCCCCGAGGCCGCCGTACTCCTCGGGGATGGTCAGCCCGAACAGGCCAAGCTGCTTCATCCCGTCGACGATCTGGGTCGGGTACTCATCCTGGTGCTCCAGCTCGGTGGCGACCGGCATGATCTCCTTGACGACGAAGTCCCGCACCGTGGCGAGGATGTCCCGCTGGATCTCCGTCAGGCCTTCAGTCTGTGCCAGGCGTTCCATGGCGCGGCTCCGTTTCTGCTCGTCAGATACCAGCTCAGGTGGTCGGCTCGGGGCGGCCGGGCTGCTCGCCGCCGCGCTCCTTGATGTAGGTCTCGGTCGGCACCATCACCTTGCGGCGGAAAACGCACACCAGGGTGCCGTCCTGGTTGTAGCCGCGGGTCTCGACGTGGACGATGCCCCGGTCGTCCTTCGACTTGGACGGCCACTTGCCGAGCACAGTCGTCTCGCCGTAGATGGTGTCGCCATGGAAGGTCGGCGCCACGTGCTTCAGCGACTCGACCTCCAGGTTGGCGATGGCCTTGCCGGAGACGTCCGGCACCGACATGCCCAGCAACAGCGAGTAGATGTAGTTGCCCACCACCACGTTCTTGCCGAAGTCGGTGGTCTGCTCCGCGTAGTTCGCGTCCAGGTGCAGCGGGTGGTGGTTCATGGTGATGAGGCAGAACAGGTGGTCGTCGTACTCGGTGACCGTCTTGCCTGGCCAGTGCTTGTAGACCGCCCCTACCCCGAATTCCTCGTAGGTCCGTCCGAACTGCATCGCCGATGTCCTTCGCTCTTGTCATGCTGGTGGGTTCTGGCAGGTGACCGCGCCCGACGCGCCCGGCTCACGCCTGCGGGGGCTCGAACTTCGAGGTGCGCTGCATCCCCGCCGCGCGGCCCTTGCCCGCGATCACCAGCGCCATCTTGCGGGATGCCTCGTCGATCATCTCGTCACCGAGCATGGCCGACCCCTTGGCCCCGCCGGCCTCCGAGGTGCACCAGTCGTAGGCATCCAGGATCAGCTCGGCGTGGTCATAGTCCTCCTGGGAGGGCGAGAAGATCTCGTTGGCGGCGACGATCTGGTCGGGGTGCAGCACCCACTTGCCGTCGAAACCGAGGGCGGCAGCCCGCATCGCGACCGCGCGGTAGCCCTCGGTGTGGCGGATCTGCAGGTACGGGCCGTCAATCGCCTGCAGATCGTACGTGCGGGCGGCCATCAGGATGCGCATCAGGATGTAGTGGTAGGCGTCCGCCGGGTAGCCGGGCGGCTGCTCGCCGACCACCAGCGACTTCATGTTGATCGAGGCCATGAAGTCGGCCGGGCCGAAGATGATGGTCTCGATCCGCGGCGAGGAGGCCGCGATCGCGTCGACATTCACCAGGCCCTTGGCGTTCTCGATCTGCGCCTCGATGCCGATCCTGCCGACCTCGAAGCCCATCGTCGTCTCGATCTGGGTCAGCAGCATGTCCAGCGCCTTGACCTGCTGCGCGTCCTGCACCTTCGGCAGCATGATGCAGTCCAGGTTGGGGCCCGCCCCCTCGACCACCGTGATCACGTCCCGGTAGGTCCAGTGGGTGGTCCAGTCGTTGACCCGGACGGCGCGGATCTTGCTGCCATAGTCGCCGCTGTTCAGCGCGTCGACGATGTTATGCCTGGCGCTCTCTTTGACCAGCGGCGCACAGGCATCTTCCAGGTCCAGGAACACCTGGTCCGCGGGCAGGTCCCTGGCCTTCTCCAGGAAGCGCGGGTTGCTGCCGGGGACGGCCAGGCAGGAACGGCGAGGACGCAGACGGTTGGCCGGAACAGCTTCGGCGGTGACAGCTCGGGCGGTGGTCATCTCGGGTTATGCCATCCTTAGCAGGTTGCGGTGGTGATCGGCGGTTCGCTGCACAGCATTCGGTAAAGCTCAGGATGCCCCTGATGGCGGCCGCAGCCAAGTACGGCCGCGGCACGGGCACCCAGCGAAAGCGGCCGCTAGGTCGACCCGGCCAGGCTGCCCTGCCGGCTCTGCCACGGCTGCAGCTTGTGCGCGAGCCGGATCTCATCGACGATGCGGCCGATGATGGTGGTGATGCCGAAGTCCTTAGGGGTGAACACAGCAGCCACCCCGTTGTCGCGCAGAGACTGGGCGTCGGCCGCCGGGATGATCCCGCCGACCACCACAGGCACGTCCGCGGCGCCGGCCTGGCGCAGCCGGCGCAGCACATCGGGCACCAGCTCGGCGTGCGCGCCGGAGAGGATCGACAGTCCCACGCAGTGCACGTCCTCGGCGACCGCGGCGGCCGCGATCTCCGCGGGGGTGAGCCGGATGCCCTGGTAGATCACCTCGAACCCCGCGTCGCGGGCCCGCACGGCGATCTGCTCGGCGCCGTTGGAGTGCCCGTCCAGGCCGGGCTTGCCCACCAGGAGCCGCAGCCTGCCTGCCCCGAGCTCCAGGGCGGTGGCGGCTGCCGCCTGGCGGACGGCGGCCAGCTCACCGCCCGGCTCGGCAGCCACGGCCACCGGGGCGCTGCTGACACCGGTGGGAGCCCGGTACTCGCCGAACACATCCCGCAGCGCGAAGGACCACTCGCCGGTAGTCACACCGGCCCTGGCGCACGCCAGGGTGGCAGTCATCAGGTTGACGTCCTGCCGCGCCGCGTCGGCCTTGAGCCGGTCGAGGGCGGCGAGCACCGCGGTCTCGTCACGCTGCCTGCGCCACTGTTCCAGGTGGGCCACTACCGCCCGCTCAGACGCCGGGTCCACCTGCTGGATCGCGGTTTCGAGGTCCTCGGTGAGCGGGTTCGGCTCGGTTGCCTGGAAACAGTTGACGCCCACGATCTTGTCCTCGCCGGATTCGATCCGGGCACGCCGGGCCGCGTGCGAGGCGACGAGCTGGGCCTTCAGGTACCCGGACTCCACCGCCGGTATCACCCCGCCCATCGCCAGCACCTTGGCGATCTCCGCCTCGGCGCCGGCCAGCAGCTCCGCTGTCTTGGCCGCCACCACGGGAGAGCCGCTGAACAGGTCGCCATACTCCAGCAGGTCCGACTCGAAGGCGAGCACCTGCTGGATGCGCAGGCTCCACTGCTGGTCCCAGGGCCGCGGCAGGCCCAGCGCCTCGTTCCAGGCCGGCAGCTGCACGGCGCGGGCCCTGGCGTCCCTGGAGAGGGTGACGGCCAGCATCTCCAGGACAATCCGCTGGACGTTGTTCTCAGGCTGCGCCTCGGTCAGGCCCAGCGAGTTGACCTGCACGCCGTAGCGGAAGCGACGGGTGGCGGGGTCGGTGATTCCGTACCGCTCCCGGGTGACGGTGTCCCAGAGCTGCGAGAACGCCCGCAACTTGCACATTTCCTCAACGAAACGGACGCCCGCGTTGACGAAGAACGACATCCGCGCGACGACCTCGCCCATCCGCTCCGGCGGAACCTGCCCGGAGTCGCGGACCGAGTCCAGGATGGAGATCGCGGTGCACATCGCGAACGCGATCTCCTGCACCGGAGTGGCCCCCGCCTCCTGGAGGTGGTAGCTGCAGACATTGATGGGGTTCCACTTGGGGATGTGGGTGACCGTGTAGGCGATCACGTCGGTTGTCAGCCGCACTGAGGGACCGGGCGGGAAGACGTGCGTCCCGCGGGACAGGTACTCCTTGACGATGTCGTTCTGCGTGGTGCCGGTGAGCTTGGCGATGTCGGCGCCCTGCTCCTCGGCGACGACCTGGTAGAGCGCCACCAGCCACATGGCCGTGGCGTTGATCGTCATCGAGGTGTTGGTCTGCTCCAGCGGGATGCCGTCGAAGAGATTACGCATGTCGCCCAGGTGCCCGACCGGGACGCCGACCCGGCCGACCTCGCCGCGGGCGAGGATGTGGTCGGCGTCGTACCCGGTCTGGGTAGGCAGGTCGAACGCGACGGACAGGCCGGTCTGGCCCTTGGCGAGGTTGCGGCGGTAGAGCTCGTTGGACTCCTTCGCGGACGAGTGCCCCGCATAGGTGCGCATCAGCCAGGGCCGCTCCCGCGGTCGCCGCTGCGGCTGCTGCTCGGTCGACTCGGTCATGCCCGCCCCGTCCTCAAACGTTCCGGAAGCGGTTGATCTCCGGCAGGTGCTTTGCCCGCAGCTCCCGATCGCGCACGCCGAGGCCCTCCTCCGGGGACAGGCAGAGCACCCCGACCTTGCCGTGGTGCAGGTTCCTGTGCACGTCCAGAGCCGCCTGGCCGGTCTGCTCCATCGGGTAGACCGTCGACATAGTCGGCTGAATCATGCCCTTGGAGATCAGCCGGTTGGCCTGCCACGCCTCGCGGTAGTTGGCGAAGTGCGAGCCGATGATGCGCTTGAGGCTCATCCACAGGTAGCGGTTGTCGTACTCGTGCATGAACCCCGAGGTGGAGGCACAGGTAACGATGGTGCCGCCCTTGCGCGTCACGAACACCGAGGCACCGAAGGTCTCCCGGCCGGGGTGCTCGAAGACGATATCCACGTCCTCGCCGCCGGTCAGGTCGCGGATCTGGGCACCGAGGCGCTTCCACTCCTTCGGGTCCTGAGTGGTCTCATCCTTCCAGAACTGGTAGCCCTCGGCCCGGCGGTCGATGATCAGCTCGGCGCCCATCGACCGGCAGAGCTCGGCCTTGGCCTCGCTGGAGACGATGCAGACCGGGATGCCGCCGCCAGCCAGGGTGTACTGCGTGGCGTAAGCGCCGAGGCCGCCGCTGGCCCCCCAGATGAGGACGTTGTCGCCCTGCTTCATGCCGGCGCCGTTGCGCGAGACCAGCTGCCGGAAGGCGGTGGAGTTCACCAGGCCCGGCGTCGCTGCCTCCTCCCAGGTGAGGTGCTTGGGCTTGGGCATCAGCTGGTTGGTCTTGACGATCGCCAGCTCGGCGAGGCCGCCGAAGTTGGTCTCGAAGCCCCAGATGCGCTGCTCCGGGTCCATCATGGTGTCGTTGTGGCCGTCGGAGCTCTCCAGCTCGACAGACAGGCAGTGGGCGACGACTTCCTCGCCGGGCTTCCAGACGGTCACGCCCGGGCCGGTGCGGAGCACGACGCCAGCGAGGTCCGAGCCGACTACCTGGTAGGGCAGGTCGTGCCGCGCGGTGAGCTGGGAGAGCTTTCCGTAGCGGCGCAGGAAGGCGAAGGTGGAGATCGGCGAGAAGATGGAACTCCAGACCGTGTTGTAGTTGACGGCGCTGGCCATGACGGCGACCAGGGCCTCGCCAAGTCCGAGCTCGGGTACCGGCACATCCTCCACGTGCAGGGACTTGCGCGGGTCCCGCTCGCGGGTGGGGATGCCGTCAAACATGTTCTCCTCGTCCCGGTGCAGCGTGACTGCACGGTAGGACTCCGGCAGCGGCAGCGCGGCGAAGTCCGCGGCAGCAGTGTCGGGGCTGAGGATCGCGTCCAGAATTTCCTTCAAGGCTGACTCCTAAGGCGTACCTGCGTGAGGAGCGCAGGGCGTCCGGGGGAGCCGCGGCGCAGCGGCCATTGGGTACAGAGTATGCGTTCTTCTGGGCTGTCGATGCGGGCCTCCGTCTCGGCCGCTGTCCCGCACTCCTGCCTATACTTCACCATGCCAGGCGCAAGCCCCGGTGTCTATTGAGACTTCAGCCCAAAGAGTTAACCAAATACTTATGAGTGAGTTTCGCGCCAGGCCAGCGCTTGCCGAGAGCCAGGCCAGCGCTTGCCGAGAGCCAGGCCAGCCCGGGCCGAACTGCCGGAAGGCGCAGCCGTCGGCCGCCGAGGCCTGCAGGCGGGAACCCGCGGCGGGCCAGCATGTCCTGCCGCCGCCCGGCGGGGATCCCGGCGTGGCAGGATTCCCCGCATGAGCGCCGAGCCGCCCGATGAGTATTTTGTCGCCCCGGTTGATGACGCCGAACTAGAGTCCGTGTTCGGCGCTGCGTCTGCGGCCGAAGTCTGCGCCGCAGTGCTCACCGAGGCCCGGATCGTGCTTCCCGATGTCGTCACAGCGCTGGATGCCGAGCTCTGGGGCTCCGATATCGTGGCCGCGCTCCGGCCGGCCCGCGTCGCCGCCGCGGCGATCGTCGCCGCAGCGCTGCGATCAGGCGCGCCAGAGGCAGTCGCGATGCTGCGGGTGCTCGGTGCCGTCGGGCCGGCCGGGCTTCGCGAGGACGCCGCGGCGGCGGCCGACCGCCTGGCCGCGCGCGGCATCAGCGAGCCAGGCTGGACGGCGGCGATCGGATCGCCGGAGGTGGGCGAGTGCTGGCGCTACGGCGACGCGCTCGGCGTGCAGGAGGCTGTCACCATGAGCTTCAGTTACGGTCAGCAGGCGCATGTGGTCTCGGTGCTCGTCGACCACTCCGAGGGCGGTGCCGTCCGCGA
>DATJZH010000309.1:0-2805 GCA_035499215.1 Streptosporangiaceae bacterium
GGCCACCAGGCGTCCGCCGCCTACGTCGTGTGCGGGCTCCTTCACGGTGGCACCCGCGGCGGTCATCTCGGCCAGCTTCGCCTCGATGTCCGGAACGTGCCAGTAGGCCACCGGCGAGGTCATGCCCTGCGGTCCACCGCCCGGCACCAGCCCGATGTGCTGGCCCGCGGCCTCGAAGCCGACGTAGTAGGACGACTCGGTCTGCGGCGGGACGCCGAGCAGGGCGGCGTGCACCGCCTTGGCCGTGGCCAGGTCGGACACGGGATGCAGCAGGGTCTTAGCTCCCTGGGCGGAAGAGCCGGTCATGGTCACTCCTGAAGTCGTGGGTCACATCGAGGTGATGTCCATGACGCTCACGCTAGCTGCGGCTCCGTGACCGGCGCTTCTCGATTCCTGATCGGCCTGGTCACCTGCGCATCTTATCCATCCGGCACATTGTGATCACCGCCAACGGTGGCTCTGGCCACGGAGGTCGATCGATCGACACCCACGAGACTTGCGCTGTGGGGACGGGCCGAGCTTCGGCGATCAGGATGGTAGCTGCAACCGCGTCGGCGAGCAGGCTCGCGCAGGTCAGGGCAGCTGGCGACCCAGCTAGCGCTGGCCGGCGACATCGCGTTCCCCGGCGAGTTCCCGCTCCTGGTGCCGTTTCCCGCGGGAATTCATCTATCTTGCAGCTGACTGTCTTGTTTATCTTGTAGCTGACTGTCCTGTCGTCGGCAGCCGGGTCCGACACAGGCTGATGCTACGGCTGATCAGTCTCGATCGCACGGCCCGGGGGCCGGCTCTGCCGGGCCGGAACCAGGCGTGCTGGTGAGCCAGAGATCAACGCAGGTGATGGCTTGTCTTCTTTCGCTCCCGGGATCGGGATCGATTCCCAGGACGGGGCAGCGGGCACAACCGCGGCGGGCAGGCGGGCGCTCGCGGTTCGCTGGGCGGGTGCCGCGGTCCCGTGCTGCTACCTGCTCGCGGGCATCGTGGTGACCTGGCGGCTGTGGGCAGATCCCGCGTCGCGCGTGGTGGCGGGGAATCCTCATGATGCCGACCTCTACGCCTGGTTCATGCGGTACGCGGCGATGGCGGTGCGGCACGGCCGCCTGCCCGCCCTGATCACGACCGGGATGAATGCGCCGCAGGGCGTCAACTTGATGTGGAACACCCCGCTGCTGCTCCCCGCCGTCCTGCTCGCGCCGGTGACCGGCCTGCTTGGCCCACAGGTCAGCCTCACCGTCTTGACCACGGCCGGCTTCGCGGGATCGGCCGCGGCCATGTTCTGGGTGCTGCGCCGCTGGCGGGTCAGCATCGGGGCTGCTGCGCTTTCTGGCGCGGTGTACGGGTTCTCCCCGGCCCTGCTGCAATCGGCGATGAGCCATTACAACCTTCAGCTAGCCATCCTCGCGCCGCTGATCATCGACGCGGGCCTGCGCCTGGCCGTGGGCCAGCCGACAACCAACGGTGACCGGGACGGCGATCGTCGGCCGCCAGCACAGCGGACGCGGATCCGGTGGCTCGGCCGGCTGCCAGCGCCAGTGCGGGCCGGAACCTGGCTCGGACTGCTGGTCGCTGCCGAGCTGTTCATCAGCGAGGAGATCGCGCTTTCCGTTGCGCTAGCCGGCCTGCTGCTGGTGGCGGGGCTCACCGCCGCCCGGCCGCGGGCCGCCGCGCGCCGGCTCGGGCCGGCGGCTGCCGGTCTGGTGGTAGCCGCCGCGGTCACGCTGGCGCTGGCAGGCCCGGCCTTGCGGACGCAGTTCTACGGCCCGCTTACCCAGCACGGCGCCCTGTTCCCGCCTGACTATTACGTCAATGACCTCACCAGTTTCGTGACCCCGCAGAGTTCCCTGTTCTTCCGCACTGCCGCCTCCGCGGCCGCAGCAGCCCGTTACCAGGGCGGCGCGGCCGAATACCTCGCCTACCTGGGCTGGCCGCTGATCATCATGCTCGGGCTGGCCACGCTCGGCTGCTGGGGCCGACCAGCCGGCCGGGCGCTGGCTCTCACCTTCGTGCTGCTCGAGGTATTTTCCCTGGGCGGCCACCCACTGGTGAGCGGTACAGCGCATCCTGCGGTGAGCCTGCCCTGGCACTGGATCGAGCGGCTGCCCGTGGTCGCCACGGCGCTGCCGGACCGGCTGTCCATCCTGGCCGACGGCGCCGCGGCAGCGCTGCTTGCCCTCGGTATCGACGCTGTCAGGGCACGCCTGCCCGCCCGCGGCACAGCTGAGCCATCGATCCCGGCAGACCGGGCCAGCACGGATGCGGCCGGCCTGACTGCCCGGCTCCGGCAGGCCGTGGCCGGACGTGCGCCCGCGGCCGTGCTGGCAGTGGCGGTGCTCGCCTGCCTGCCGCTGCTTCCCCGGCCGCTCCCGGTAGGCAGGACGCTGCCGCTCCCGGCCGGCTGGTCTCAGGTCTTCACCAGACTGCAGCTCGCCCCGGGCGCGCAAGTCCTCGCCGCCCCCGTTCCCGTTAATTACCTGACCCCTGTGATGCGCTGGCAGGCTGACACCGGCGAGCCGACCGCGATGATCGGCGGGTACTTCATCGGACCTGGGCAGGGCGGGCAGGCTTACCTTGACGGCGCTGGTGTCAAGCCAGCCGCCTGGTACCTGGACCAGCTCTGGGCGGCCGGACTGCCGCCGGAAAGTCCGTTCGCCAGCGCGGCCCGGCTCGCGGACCTGCCGACAGCGACAGCTGCGGGCCCAGCGCCAGAGCCGGCTGGACCGGGCCCGGCTCAGCTGGCCGCCGATCTTCGGAGCTGGCAGCCGAGTGCCGTGGTAGCCGACGCCGCACTTGGTTCCCCGCTCGGCCGGT
>DATJZH010000310.1:0-10029 GCA_035499215.1 Streptosporangiaceae bacterium
TGCAGGAAGTAGATCAGCACCGCCAGGTCGGCGACCATCAGCGCCAGCGTCACGGTGATGCTGATGTGCGGCACAAAGCCCGGGCCGCCCTGGCCGATGGCCCCGAGCGCCAGCACGGCGTAGACGAACGACGCCACGAAGTGCCCAGCGTCACCGGGAATACCCCGCTGAGCGGCGCGGACCGCATGCACGCGGCTCACGGCCGGCCAGGCTTCCCGGCTCACCCGCGTCTGATCGTAGCGCTGCGGCGCTCAGCCAACGCATGCTGGCCCGAGCAACTGCTTCAGATCGGCAAGCAGCGACGGCGACGGGTGCACCCGGAGCTTGTCATCGAGCCGCATCACCGCGATGCGGGTCCCGCTCTGCAGCCGCAGGTGCACCTCGGCCGGGCCGGGATGCGTCCGCAGCACTTCCCGCAGGCGCTCGATCACCGGCGGCACGCAACGGGCCTCCGGCAGCGACAGGACGAAAGGGCCCTGCCCGCCCGAGGGCAGCTCCGGGACGCTCACCTCCATCGCGACCAGCTTGGGCACGTCCTCGCGCCGGTCCAGCCGCCCTTTCACCACGACAATCGCATCCTCGATGATCAGCGTCATGAACTGCTGGTAGGTGGCGGGGAAGAACAGCACCTCGATCGCGCCGGCGAGGTCCTCCAGCGTCGCCGCCGACCACGCGTTTCCCTGCTTGGTGATTTTCCGCTGGACGCCGGACAGGATTCCCCCGACGGTGACCAGCTGGCCGTCGGCACGGTCACCGCGGGCGGCCCGCTGCGTGTCTTCCTCGGCTGAGCCGACAAGTTCTGCCACCGAGCAGTCGGTCGCGGCGGCGAGGATGTGCTCCAGCCCAAGCAGCGGATGATCAGATACGTAGAGGCCGAGCATCTCCCGCTCGAATCCCAGCAGCGTGGTCTTGTCCCACTCGCCGGCCGGGATCGGCACGTCGAACGTGGCCGCGCTCTCGGCGTCGTCGCCGAACAGCGAGTCCTGGCCCATGGCCTCGTTGCGCTTGACGTCGATCACGGTGTCGATGGCGTGCTCGTGCATGAGCAGCAGGCCCTTGCGCGGATGACCGAACTCGTCGAAGGCGCCCGCCTTGATCAGCGACTCGATGACCCGCTTGTTGCACACGTTCACCGGTACCTTGCGCAGGAAATCGGCGAAGCCGGTGAAGGCTCCCTTGGCCTGCCGCGCCGCGACGATCAACTCGACCACCGCGGCGCCGACGTTGCGCACCGCGGCCATGCCGAACCTGATGTCGCTGCCGACCGCGGTGAACATCGCCGTGGAGGCGTTAACGTCCGGCGGCAGCACCTTGATGCCCATCCGGCGGCATTCGCTCAGGTACAGCGCCGACTTGTCCTTGTCCCCGGCGACGGAGGTCAGCAGCGCGGCCATGTACTCGGCGGGGTAGTTGGCCTTGAGGTAGGCCGTCCAGTAGGAGACCAGCCCGTAGGCCGCGCTGTGGGCCTTGTTGAAGGCGTAGTCGGAGAACGGGACCAGGATGTCCCACAAGGTCTTGATCGCCGCATCAGAGTAGCCGTTCGCCTTCATCCCGGCGGCGAACGGCTCGAACTCCTTGTCCAGGATCTCCTTCTTCTTCTTTCCCATCGCGCGCCGGAGCAGGTCCGCATTGCCCGGCGTGTAGCCGGCCAGCTTCTGCGCGATCGCCATGACCTGCTCCTGGTAGACGATCAGGCCGTAGGTGTCGCCGAGGATCCCGGCCAGCGGCTCGGCCAGTTCCGGGTGGATGGGCACCACCGGCTTGCGGGCCGTCTTCCGGTCGGCGTAATCGTTGTGCGCGTTGGCGCCCATCGGGCCGGGCCGGTAGAGCGCGCCGACCGCCGAGATGTCCTCGAAGTTGTCCGGTCGCATGCTGCGCAGCAGCGCCCGCATCGGGCCGCCGTCGAACTGGAACACGCCGAGGGTGTCGCCGCGGGCCAGCAGCTCGTAGGCCGCCTTGTCGTCCAGCGCCAGGGTCTCCAGGTCGACGTCCATCCCCCGGTTGGCCTTGATGGCGCGCACCGCGTCGTCCAGCACCGTGAGGTTGCGCAGGCCGAGGAAGTCCATCTTCAGCAGGCCCAGGTCCTCGCAGCTCGGGTAGTCGAACTGGGTGATGACGGCTCCGTCGGCCTCGCGCTTCCACACCGGGATGTGGTCCAGCAGCGGCTCGATGCTCATGATCACGCCGGCTGCGTGCACCCCGGCCTGGCGGATCAGTCCCTCCAGCCCGCGTGCGGTGTCGATCACCTGGCGGACCTCGTTCTCGGCCTCATAGAGCGCGCGGATCTCCCCCGCCTCGCCGTAGCGCGGGTGCTCCGGCTCGAAGACCCCGGACAGCGGGACGTCCTTGCCCATCACCGCGGGCGGGAACGCCTTGGTGATCCGGTCGCCGAGCGCATAGGGGAAGCCGAGGACCCGGGCGGCGTCCTTGACCGCGGCCTTTGCCTTGATCGTGCCGTAGGTGATGATCTGGGCAACCCGGTCCTCGCCGTAGCGATCGGTGACGTAGCGGATGACGTCGCCGCGCCTGCGCTCGTCGAAGTCGATGTCGATGTCGGGCATGGAGACGCGCTCGGGGTTGAGGAACCGCTCGAAGACCAGGCCGTGGACCACCGGGTCCAGGTCGGTGATGCCCAGCGCGTACGCCACGATCGATCCGGCCGCCGAGCCGCGGCCAGGGCCCACCCGGATCCCGTTGCGCTTGGCCCACATGATGAAGTCGGCGGTGACCAGGAAGTAGGAGCAGAACCCCATTTTCTCGATGATGCCCAGCTCGAACTCGGCTCGGCTGCGCCGGACCTCGTCGAAGCCGCCAGGGTAGCGGCGGTCCATGCCCTGCCAGACTTCTCTGCGCAGCCAGCCCTCGTCGGTCTCACCGTCCGGCACCGGGAACCGCGGCATGAGGCTGCGCCTGGCGAAGCTGACGTCCGTGCGCTCGGCGATGAGCAGGGTCATGTCGCAGCCAGCCTGCCAGTCCTCGTCGGTACAGGCCGCCCGCATCTCCCGCGGGCTGCGGACGTAGTAGCCGGCGCCCTCGAACTTGAACCTGTTCGGATCCGCCAGGTTTGTGCCGGTCTGCACGCAGAGCAGCGCCTCGTGCGCCACGGCGTCAGCCGGCCGGGCATAGTGCGAGTCATTGGTGACGACGAACGGCAGCGACAGGTCGCGGGCGATCCGGCGCAGCCCGTCCCTCGTGCGCTGCTCGAGTTCCAGGCCATGATCCATGATTTCGACGAAAAAATTGTCCGGGCCGAAGATGTCGCGGAACTCCGCTGCCGCCGCCAGCGCCTGGCTGTCCTGGCCCAGCCGCAGCCTGGTCTGCACCTCGCCGCTCGGGCAGCCGGTGGTGGCGATGATTCCGCCCGCGTGGGCGGCGAGCAGCTCGCGGTCCATCCGGGGCTTGCGGAAATAGCCTTCCAGCGAGGACAGCGAGGACAGCCGGAAGATGTTGTGCATGCCCTCGGTGGTCTGCGCCAGCAGCGTCATGTGGGTGTACGCGCCGCCACCGGAGACGTCGTCGTCCTTCTGGGCCGGCGTGCCCCAGCGGACCGGCTGCTTGTGACCCCGGTGCTCGGGAGCGAGGTAGGCCTCGATGCCGATGATCGGCTTGATGCCGGCCGCGCGCGCCTTCGACCAGAAGTCGTACGCACCGTAGACGTTGCCGTGGTCGGTCATCGCGATGGCCGGCATGCCGCCGCTCGCGCACTCGGCGAACAGGTCCTTGAGCCTGGCGGCCCCGTCCAGCATCGAGTACTCGGTGTGCACGTGCAGGTGCACGAACGACCCGTTTGGTCCCCTCGCCGGGCTTCCCGCCGGGGCTGCCGCCATGAAGTCCGCCTCCTTCAGGCATGCTGCCATGAGCCCCGCGCGCGGCCGGTTTCAGCCGACACCGCGACGGGCGCTCTCACCTACTGGACCCGGGGGAAGTGGCCAGGGCGTGCCTCCGGCGGGGCATCGGGAGATGCTGCTGAGCCCGCCGGGGGCGCTCCGGCCCGGTGCTCCGACCCTATCGCCGCCCCGGAGCACGGCGCGCCGCCGACACTCCGGCCGACCCCCGGATCTGGGCACGGGCGGTTTTCCGGACCCGCACGCAACGCGGCTGGCCTGCGCGGACACTGTCGTCAGCGCCGACTTGCGCCGTCATGACTGCGCGGTGAGCACCTCGAGCACGTGCGCCAGGTCGGCCGGGTAGGCGCTGACGAACTCGACGTGGTGACCGTCGGCGGGATGGGCGAACCCCAGCCGGATCGCGTGCAGCCACTGCCTGCGCAGGCCAAGCCGGTCGGCCAGCACGGGATCAGCTCCGTAGAGCCGGTCGCCCACGCACGGGTGCCGGACGGCCGCCATGTGCACCCGGATCTGGTGGGTGCGCCCGGTCGCCAGGATAATCTCGGTCAGGCTCGCGGCGCGGAACGCCTCCAGCGTGTCGTAGTGCGTGACCGACGGCCTGCCGCCGGCTACCACGGCAAACCGCCCGTCGCCGGATGGATGCCGCCCAATCGGCGCGTCGATCGTGCCGCGCAGCGGGTCCGGGTGCCCCTGCACCAGCGCGTGATAGCGCTTTTCCACGTCCCGGTCGCGGAACGCCTGCTTCAGGGCGGCGTAGGCCCTGTCGCTCTTGGCCACCACCATGAGGCCGGTGGTACTGGCATCCAGCCGGTGCACGATGCCCTGCCGCTCGGCCGCGCCGCTGGTGGCAATGGTGTGCCCCGCCGCCAGCAGTCCCTGCGTTACCGTGGGCCCGGTCCAGCCGGGCGTCGGGTGCGCGGCAACCCCGGCCGGCTTGTCCACCACCACGATGTCGGAGTCCTCGTGGACGACGGTGAGGCCCGGCACGGGCTCAGCGCGCGGGCTCGGTGGCGCGACGGGCGATGGCAGCGTCACATCCAGCCACTCGCCGCCCGGCACGCGGTCGGCCTTGGCAGCCGGCCTGCCGTCCACGAGCACCTCGCCGGCGCTGATGAGCTCGGCCGCCCTGGCACGGGAGAGGCCGAACATCCGCGCGATGGCCGCGTCGAGGCGCTCGCCGGCCAGCCCTTCGGGAACCGCGACCCGGCGCTGGTCCGGCACGGTCATAGTTCTCCGCCTGCGTTGCCGGTACCGTCCCCGGCCCCGTGGTCGCCGCCTCCGCCGATTCCGACTCCGCGGGTCGCGAGCAGCACGGCGAGCACGCCGCCGCAGACGATCGCAGAGTCGGCCAGGTTGAAGACCGGCCAGTGCGGCACCTGGATCCAGTCCACGACGTAGCCTCGGCCGGGGCCCGGATAACGGAACATCCGGTCGGCCAGGTTGCCGGTAGCACCGCCGAGCAGCAGACCCAGCGCGATCGCCCAGGACGGGCTGCGGATCCGCCGGGACGTGCGCAGAATGAAGACGATCACTCCCACCGCGATAAGAGTGAACAGAATGGTTTGCGACGTGCCGATGCTGAACGCGGCGCCCGGGTTACGGGACTGCCGGAGCGTGAGGAAGCCGCCGAGCAGCCGGATCGTGCGACCGCCGGTCAGCTCGGCCACGACAGTGATCTTGGAGGCGATGTCCAGGCCGAGGACGGCGACGGCGACGGCCAGCAGCACGCCGACCCGGCGCGGCGTCGCGGCGCGGGCAGCATCAGCGCGCGGGCGGCCGGCCCGGCTGGCATCGCTGCCGCCCTCCGGCCTGGTCAGCGGCGTTCCTCGCGCTGTTTGCAGGCCACGCACAGAACTGCCCGCGGGAACGCCTGCAGCCGGGCCTTGCCTACCGGCTGGCCGCACGACTCGCACATGCCATAGGTACCCGCCTCGATACTGGCCAGTGCCCGCTCGGTCTGCGTGAGCAGCTCGCGGGCGTTATGGGCGAGCGCGAGCTCGTGCTCGCGCTCGTATGCCTTCGCGCCGACATCCGCCTGGTCATCCCCCGCGTCGCCGACAGCATCGCCCAGCCTATCGGCAATGTCAGATTCGGCCCGCTCGATGTCGCCGCGCAGTTCAGTGGCCTCAGCGGCCAGCTGGTTGCGCACCCTGCCGAGCTCGGCCTCGGTCCACCCTCGCTCGCCTTGCCGTACGGGCAGCGCGGCGGCACCTGAACGCTCGGCAGCGGTCATTTCCCGCCTCCCCACACGCCCGGTCACGATGATCTTGACTGCGAGCAGTCACCGGAGAATAAGTTGTCAGCGGGCCGTACCGCAACACCCCGGCCATTCGACACGGACTTTCCGGGTGTGCCCGCGGCCCGGCACGCCTGGCGGCCTGGTCCCGGCCCGGCACCGCCAGCTCAATCCCATCCCGTCAATCCCATCCCGGCGTCGCGTGCCCGCCCGTCCCGCGCGCACCGGTGCCGAGGGCCGGCACGCCGGGCGGCCATCGGCTATCCTGAGGGCCTGCGCGGCGCTGATGGGACAGCTGCCGCTGCGGCGGTCAGGAGCGAGCCGAGGCTGGTGCGAGCCCGCGGACACGTGCAGCGGGCCAGATCACCCCAGAGCCGCCGGAAGAACGGCGCTGCCGCGGAATCGGCCGCGGTTCCGGCAGGATGTCTTCCCGACCGGCTGAGCAGCCAAGTATTCGACCGCGGGAGGCCGCTTACATGCCGCGCGCTGACGAACCTCAATCCCCCGCGCAAGGACCCGCGCCTGGCAGCAGCGCCGCCCGGCCCTTTCCCGACCTGCCCGCCACGGTTAATCTGCCCGCGATCGAGCGCGAAATGCTCGCCCGCTGGCGTGACGGCAAGATTTTCCAGCGCTCACTTGAGCAGACAGCGGGCGGGCCGCTGTGGACGTTCTACGAGGGACCGCCGACGGCCAACGGCATGCCCGGGGTGCACCATGTCGCCGCCCGCGTCTTCAAGGATCTCTTTCCCCGGTTCAAGACGATGCAAGGCCGTCACGTGCCCCGCCGGGGCGGGTGGGACTGCCATGGCCTGCCCGTCGAGGTGGCCGTCGAGAAGGAACTCGGCCTGACCGGCAAGAAGGACATCGAGGCCTACGGCATCGCCGAGTTCAACGCCCGGTGCCGCGAGTCGGTGCAGCGGCATGTGGACGCCTTCGAGGAACTGACCGAGCGGATGGGGTACTGGATCGACCTGTCCCAGGCTTACCGGACCATGGACCCCGGCTACGTCGAGTCGGTGTGGTGGTCACTCAGGCAGGTATTCGACCAGGACCTGCTGGTCAGGGACTTCCGGATCAGCCCGTACTGCCCGCGCTGCGGCACGCCGCTGTCCGACCACGAGATGGGCCAGCCGGATGTGTACCAGACCGTGGCCGACCCGTCGGTGACCGTCCGGTTCCGCCTGCGCATGCTGCCCGAGGGCGCGAGCCCGCAGCTGGCCGGCGCTGACCTGCTGGTATGGACGACGACACCGTGGACGCTGGTGTCGAACACGGCGGTCGCCGTCCATCCGGACGAGATCTACGTGGTTGCCCGCAAGTCGGGCGACGGTGACCGGGTGGTGCTGGCCGAGGCCCTGCTGCACCAGGTGCTCGGCGAGAGGTGGCACGTCACCGCCCGGATGCGCGGGGCGGATCTGGCCGGCGCTACCTATGCGCCGCCGTTGCGCCTGATCGAGATCCCGCGTGCGCATCGTGTCGTCACCGCGCCGTTCGTCACCACCGACGACGGCACCGGCCTGGTCCACATGGCCCCGGCATTCGGCGCGGACGACATGGAGACCGGCAAGGCCCACGGCCTGCCCGTGGTCAATCCGATCCGCCCCGATGGCCGGTTCGAGGAGGACGTCCCGCTGGTCGGCGGGCTGTTCTTCAAGGACGCCGACCCGCTGCTGATCAGTGACCTGGCCGACCGGGGGCTGCTGTTCCGGTCGCAACTGCACGAGCACAGCTATCCGCATTGCTGGCGCTGCGGAACCCCGCTGCTGTACTACGCGCTGCCATCGTGGTTCATCCGCACGACCGCGATCAAGGACCAGCTGCTGGCCGAGAACGAGAAGACCAGCTGGCAGCCGCCGACGATCAAGCACGGACGGTACGGTGAGTGGCTGCGGGGCAACGTGGACTGGGCACTTTCGCGCAACCGGTACTGGGGTACCCCGCTGCCGGTCTGGCTCTGCCCGGCCGGGCACGCTACCTGCATCGGCTCGCTGTCCGAGCTGTCCCAGCTGGCCGGGCGCGACCTGTCAGGCCTGGACCCGCACCGGCCATACGCGGACGAAATCGTGCTCGACTGCCCGCAGTGCGGCGAGCGGGCCCGCCGGGTGCCCGAGGTCATCGACGCCTGGTACGACTCCGGGTCGATGCCCTTCGCCCAGTACGGCGCCCCGCTGCGGAACGAGGCGGAGTTCGGGCGCTCCTACCCGGCGCAGTTCATCTGTGAGGGGATTGACCAGACCCGCGGCTGGTTCTACTCGCTGATGGCCGTCGGCACGCTGCTGTTCGGCCGGTCGCCCTACGAGAACGTGGTCTGCCTGGGCCTGGTCGTGGACGAGCGCGGCAGGAAGATGAGCAAGCATCTGGGCAACGTTGTTCAGCCGATTCCGCTCATGGACATCCACGGCGCCGACGCGGTCCGCTGGTTCTTCGCCGCGTCCGGCTCTCCCTGGGCCACCCGCAAGATCGGTGCCTCCGTACTCGAGGAGATCGTCCGCAAGGTGCTCCTGACCTACTGGAACACCGCGTCGTTCCTGGTTCTGTACGCCAACGCCGCTGCCACGGCGGGAACTGGCGGGGATGCGAGAAGGCTGGCCGCCGCTCCATCTGGTGCCGAGCTGCCAGTGCTGGACCGGTGGCTGCTCAGCGAGCTGCATGCCCTGGTCCGCGACGTGACCGCGGCTCTGGAAGGGTTCGACTCGGCCGCCGCCGGCCGCAAGCTTGCCGCGTTCATCGATGACGTGTCGAACTGGTACGTGCGGCGCTCGCGGCGCAGATTCTGGGACGGCCCCGGGACTGCGGACGGTGCCGCGGCGTTCGCGACGTTGCAGGAGTGCCTGCAGGTCCTGACCCGGCTGATGGCGCCGATTGCCCCGTTCCTGACTGACTACGTCTGGGGTGTGCTGCGCGGCGACGGCGCACCTGATTCGGTGCATCTCGCCGCCTGGCCTGCCGCTGACAGTCGGCTGATCGACGAGCGGCTCTCCGGGCAGATGGCGCTTGCCCGGCGGCTGGTGGAGCTTGGCCGGTCAGCCAGGGGCGCCGCGGCACTGCGGGTGCGCCAGCCGCTGGCACGCGCCCTCGTCGGTGCCGCCGGATTCAGCGACCTGCCAGCCGAGCTGCGCGCGCAGGTCGCCGAGGAACTGAACGTGCACGAGCTTGAACCGCTCGCCGCCGTGGGCCTCGACCTTGTCGAGCATTCGGTGAA
Source organism: Streptosporangiaceae bacterium (assembly GCA_035499215.1). GTDB lineage: Bacteria > Actinomycetota > Actinomycetes > Streptosporangiales > Streptosporangiaceae > DATJZH01. Next base: position 9,287 of record DATJZH010000310.1, read on the forward strand.
GCCGAACTACCGTGCGCTCGGAAAGCGGTTCGGCCGGGGCACTCCGGCAGTGGCAGCGGCGATCCAGGCCGCGGACCCAGAGGTGCTGAGCGAGGAGCTGCGCTGCGCCGGGGCCGCGACGGTCGAGGCCGACGGGACTGCGGTTCGGCTGGGGCCGGACGAGGTGATCGTTACCCAGGCCCCGCGTTCGGGCTGGACTGTCTCCTCTGAAGGCGGCGAGACCGTAGCGCTTGAGGTGACTATCACGCCCGAGCTGCGCCGGGAGGGACTGGCCAGGGAGGTCGTGCGGCTGGTGCAGGACGCCCGCAAAAACGCTGGCCTGGATGTCAGCGACCGGATCTCGCTGCGATGGGCGACGACGGATCCCGACCTCGCCGAGGCACTGACCGAGCATGGCGGCATGATCAGCGCGGAGGTGCTGGCGGTCGACTACGGTCGGTTGCCGGCCGGCCGTAGCGCCGCGGCAGCGGGGACACGGCACGACGACGCCGACCTCGGGCTGAGCTTCATGATCGCCGCTGCGGGCCCGGCTGGATGACAGCCGGGCCCGCCGTCAGCCGACGGGAGCCTGTTCCGGCATGGTGTCGGGTCTGCACGACTTGCACGGCACGCAGCCGTCGGCCTCGGCTGTTTCTCTCGCCATTACGTCGAGGTCGTCCAGGCTGAGAAACCGGATCAGGATGCAGTTGCTGCGGTGATACCTGGCGATGCCGGGAACCACCACTACCTGCGCCTCGCCGCTC
>DATJZH010000311.1:0-4519 GCA_035499215.1 Streptosporangiaceae bacterium
GATGAACCGGCACTCCCCCACGATCTCCGCGGACAGCAGCGGCATGGCGACCAGCGCCTCGTGATCTTGATGGTCGACCTCGACCGCCGCCTTGAGGAGGGTCACGGGAAGCTCGGGCATGACGGTGAAGAAACGCCGGTACCGCGACTGCTCGCCCAGATTCGCGTAGGCCCGGGCCAGCGCGGGCGCATCACCGGGCCGTACCTGCCGCACGCGTACGACGTCTCCCGAACGGAGCGTGACTACCTGCGGTCGGCTCGCTGCGGTCATCACCACGTTCCCTTCTGCAGCCTCACTGCCACGGGTCGGGCCGCCTGCCCTGCAAGCTACCGTCAGGCCTAACATAAGTCAGGAAACGTACCAGCTCAGCATTAGATACGCCCGAAGCCGCCGAGTTGTGCCAGGGAACCAATGCCCCGGGAACGACTTGGTACGAGGGACCGTCGGCGGCCTGGCCTGCGGTCGGCTTCTGCGAGACACCGGGCTGCCTCGGCCGCCTGAGCTGCCTGCCGGGTCCGGCGTGCGGCTCTTCGACTCCGAAGCCGACGACCGCGGCCACGGCGACCAAGACACCCAGGACCGCTAGATCCCCGACCCCGCCGATGGTGAACGTACCTGGCTGCGCCATGGCGACGAAGTGGAGCAGCAACGAACCCGCGACCGCCTCGAGCACCGCCGGGACGAAGCCACCGACCAGCGCGACTACGATCACGGCCAGTACGAAGGCGAGCACGCCGACGGTCGGGCTCCGGCCACGCCAGGTGGCGAGGAGCAGCGTGAGGAATAGCGCAAATGCCGCGGCCAGGGCATGCCCGGCCACCTTGCGCTGCAGCGGCAGGCCGCTCCCGGCGCATGCTAGGAACTGCTCGGAGGCAGCGAGCAGGAATACCGCGCCCAGGAATACCACGGCGGCCATGGCGAAGGTCATCCGCAGGACGATCGCGGACAGGATCAGCCACACGAGAGTGGTGAGGAGGACCAGGCAGCATGGACCAGCTAGCCATCCGGGCCCGGTCCGAGTGCTGGATCGCCCGTGGAGTCTGCCGGTCATGCCGCTGACGTTACGGATGACAGGCGACGGATCGCATCGAGGAAATCCGTAGTCTGCCCGGCCTTTAGCCGTCAGCCGGGCCCACGGGCTCGACAGCTGGCTGGGGGCTAGCGGTAAAGCAGGACTTGAAGCTAGCCGCTATGACGCGACGCCAGCTACCCGCGATGGCAGGCCGCGGCCAGCATGGAACGCTGAGATCGGGGTCGAGGCTAGCCGAGGAGGGCCGCTATGGAATGCACAAACTGGCTGCACACGGGCTTCGGCGCCGAGCAGGCCGCTTTCTCATGGTGACGGCGATAACGCGGCGCGTGTCCGGGTCACGTCTACGGGAAGCCACTGAGGTGCGTGCGGACGTGGCGCTTGTCGACCGGTCGGCGGAGCGCGAGGCGCTCGGCGGCTTGCTGGCCAGGGCCGCCGACGGCTTCAGCGGCGTCCTGGTGCTGCGGGGCGACGCCGGGGTCGGCAAGACCGCGCTGCTGGACGAGACGCTCGCCATCGCGGCGGCGGACGGCATGCAGACCTCCTGGCTGACCGGGGCGGAGCCGGAAACCCAGCTGGGCTACGCCGCCCTGCACCGGTTCCTGCTCCCGTTCGCCGATCACCTGGAGCGGCTGCCTGCTCCGCAGCGGGACGCGCTGCGGAGCACGTTCGGGCTGGTCGCCGGGCCGCCGGCCGACCGGTTCCTGGTCGCGCTGGCGGTGCTGACGCTGCTGGCCGAGGCGGCGACGAAGGCGCCGCTGGTGTGCGTGATCGATGATGTCCAGTGGCTGGACCCCGAATCGGCGGTGGTGCTGGGCTTCGTGGCCCGGCGCCTGTACGCCGAGCAGGTCGTGCTGGTATTCGCGGTGTGCGAGCCGGCCGGCCCGCTGCCGGCGCTGGCGGGGCTGCCGGAGCTGGCGATCGGCGGGCTCGATGAGGGTGCGGCGCTGGAGCTGCTGGCGTCGCTGGTGCCGGGGCCGCTGAGCCCGGCGGCCGGCGCCCGGATCGTGGCCGGCACCGGCGGGAATCCGCTGGCGCTGGTGGAGGTGGCCCGGGAGCTGTCCCCGGCCCAGCTGGCGGGGGCGGAGGTGCTGCCCGAGCCGCTGCCGGCCGGCGGGTCGCTGGGGAAGGTGTTTGGCCGGCGGCTGAGCCGGCTGTCGGCCGAGGCGCGGCTGCTGCTGGCGGTGGCGGCGGCCGAGCCGACCGGCTCTCAGACGCTGTTGTGGCGCGCGGCCGGGCAGTTGGGGCTCGACCCGGACGCGGCCGCGTCGGCCGATCTGGGCGGCCTGGCCACGATCGGCTCGCGGGTGGAGTTCCGGCATCCGCTGATCCGTTCGGCCATCTACTACGCCACGCCGTTGTGGCAGCGGCGGCTGATTCACCGGGCGCTGGCCGCGGCGGGGGATGGAACTGAGCCGGACCGGGTGGCGTGGCATCTGGGGATGGCGGCAGCCGGGCCGGATGAGGCGGTCGCGGCCCGGCTGGAGCAGGCCGCCGGGAGCGCCCGGGACCGCGGCGGGTACGCCGCCACGGTGATGTTTCTGTCCCGGGCGGCGGAGCTGTCGGCCGGGGAGGGCCAGCGCGGCCAGCGGCTGCTCGCCGCGGCCGAGGCGGCGCTCACCGCGGGCCAGCCGGGCCGGGCCGGCGCGCTGCTGGAGGAGGCGACGCCGCTGCTCGGCGACCCGCTGGCCCGCGCAAAGGCCAGGCGGCTACACGGCACAATCCGCTTTGCCCTCGGACACGCTGACGAGGCGGCACCGGTCCTGCTGGGGGCAGCGCGGGCGCTCGCGCCGGCCGATGGCCGCGGTGCCCGCAAGGCGCTGCTCGAGGCGGTCACAACAGCGCAGTACGCCGGCTGGTCCGCAAGCAAGGCAGTCTTGTCAGAGATAGCCCGCGCAGCGCGCGCGACGCCGACCGCAGCCGGGTCGCAGGCTTCGGCAACCGACCTGCTGCTGGACGGGTTCGCCGCCCGGGCGGCGGCAGGCTACCCGGCAAGCGCGCCGCTGCTCCGCCGTGCCGTCTCCAAGCTCTGCGCCGGCGACCTCAGCCCGCAGGAGGGCTTGAGCCGGCTCGGGCTCGGCTGCCTCGCGGCGGCGGAGCTATTCGACGACCACGCTCAGCACGCACTAGCCCTCCGCTGGGTTCAGCTCGCCCGCGACTATGGGGCGCTGACCGCGCTGCCGGTAGCGCTCAACTTCCAGAGCATGTTCGCTGAGGTAGCGGCGGGCCGGTTCGACGCTGCCGCGGCCTGCTTCGCCGAGGCATCCGAGATCTCAGCGGCAACCGGGAATCCTGGCATCTTCGGGACGGCAGGCGTCTCGGAGGCGTTCGAGCTCGCCTGGCGCGGCCGCGAGACGGACGCGCGCCGGGTCGTGGCCGCGGTCGCCCGCGAGGCGACCGGCGCCGGCCGCAGCGGACAAGGCAACTGGGTCCAGTACTGCCTGGCTGTGCTCGAGCTCGGCCTGGGCAACTACCAGGCGGCGCTCCAATGCGCGCTGGGCGTTTATGACGACGATGCCCCGTTCTTTGGCACTCTTGCGCTGCCCGACCTGGTCGAGGCCGCCGCGCGCTGCGGGCAGACCGGGATAGCTCAGGCCGCGCTCGGGCGGCTCGCCGAGCGGGCGGCCGCGGCCGGCACCCCGCTGGCGCTCGGGCTGCTCGCCCGGTCCCGGGCGCTGCTCGCCGGCGACGCCGAAGCCGGACCCCTCTACCAGGAGGCTACCGGGCACCTGGGGCAGTGCCGGGCGGTACCCCAGCTGGCCCGCGCCCACCTGGTGTACGGCGAATGGCTGCGCCGCCAGCGCCGCCGCCGCGACGCCCGCGACCAGCTCCGCACCGCGCATGAGATGTTCACCGCGATGGGCGCCGGGGCCTTCGCCGAGCGGGTCCGGGCTGAGCTGCTGGCCACCGGGGAACGCGCCCGCCAGCGGATCGCCGCGACCGAAAGCGACCTCACCCCGCAAGAAGCCCAGATCGCCCGGCTGGTCAGCCAGGGCCAGAGCAACCGCGACATCGCCGGGCAGCTGTTCCTCAGCCCCTCCACCGTCGACTACCACCTGCGCAAGGTGTACCGGAAGCTCGGCGTCACCTCCCGCACCCAGCTCGCCCGCACCATGGTCGACGGTCGCCAGTGAACCACCGGCGGTGAAGGATGAGACCGGCAGCGCCTGCGTCCACCCGGTGGTGCGCCGGAACGGACGTTGATCGTGACTGCACAGACCCGGAGCACCCGCGGCCGGGAGATCACAATTCCTGCCAACGGCAAGGCGCCCGGTGACCGGAGTGTGCGACCATACTGCGGTGCCGCTGCGATGCCTGATCATCGACGACAACGCGTACTTCCTGGAAGCGGCCGCTGACCTGCTCACGCGGCAGGGCGTGACGGTTGCGGGCGTGGCGTCGGACATCGCCGGTGCGCTCCGGCTGGCCAGGGAGCTGCGCCCCGACGTGGTCCTGGTCGATATCATGCTGGGTCGCGAGAGCGGCATT
>DATJZH010000312.1:0-15079 GCA_035499215.1 Streptosporangiaceae bacterium
GGCGTTGTTCATGGACCGGGGCGCGCTGCGGGTGATGCGCAAGCTGGCCGGGGTGGTCGCGTGGGCGGAGCGGGGGGTGACGGTGAGCGTGCCGTCGGAGGAGGCGTTGTCGAACGCGCGGGCGCGGCTGGGGTCAGAGCCGCTGCGGCTGCTGTTTGAGAAGGTCGCGGGCCCGGTCGCGATGCCGGGGGCGGCGGGGGCGTGGTGGCGGGGGCTGCGGCTGGTGTCGCTGGACGGCACCACGCTGGACGCCCAGGATGAGCAGGCGAACTGGCAGCGGTTCGGCGGCCCGTCCACCAGGACGCCGGAGGGGAAGCGGCTGCGGGGCGCGTTCCCGCAGGTGCGGCTGCTGGCGCTGGCCGAATGCGGGACCCGGGCGCTGATCGCCGCGGCGCACGGCGCGTTCAGCACCGGCGAGAAGACCCTGGCCAGGGACCTGATCGGCAAGCTGGGCGAGGGGATGGTGTGCCTGGCGGACCGGAACTTCGCCTGCTGGGAGCTGTGGCGAGACGCGGCGGCCACTGGCGCGGCGCTGCTGTGGCGCATCGGCGCCTCGTTTTCCCTGCCCGTCGATGACGTGCTGGGCGACGGGACGTACCTGTCCCGGCTGAAGGCGCCCCGCAGGCTGCGCAAGGACGGCGCGGAAGACATCACGGTGCGGGTCATCGAGTACCGGCTGGAAGATGAGGACGGCAACGTCACCGAGACGTTCACCCTGATCACCACCCTGCTGGACCCGGACGCGGCGCCGGCCCGCGAGCTGGCGGAGCTGTACCGGGCCAGATGGGAGATCGAGACCGCGCTGGGCTCGCTGAAAACCCAGATGAAAGGCGCCGGCATCGTGCTGCGGTCCAAGACTCCCGACGGCGTGGTCCAGGAGGTCTGGGCGCTGCTGTGCGCCTATCAGGCCGTCCGCGAACTGATCAGCGCGGCCGCCGCGCTGGCGGCCGAAGACCCGCTGCGGATCTGCTTCGTCAATGCACTGGACATCGTCCGCGGCCCGGTCGGCACCCCGGGCTCTTTTCCCCCCTCGCCGGGCTGACCGGCTCCGCCAGGCCTCACTGGCCCTGATCGCCGCCGTCACTACCCGGGCCCGGCCAGGCCGGTCCAATCCGCGCCAGGCCAAGCGCAGCAGCAGATACCCGGCAAAGCCAGCCGACCCAGCGCAGCGGCCCAAGCCCCGGACGACACCATTGACCCTGGTCATGCTCCCGTTGAAGGCGGCCGGAACATCATTAAGTTGAGGTTATTGGGGCGGCGGCCGGCTCGTCTTCGGCGCGGCCCAGCGTGCCCGCGGGTTTGCACGCAGCCGTCACCGGCCTGCCGTGCTGGCCAGGTTCCGCACTATCGCTATCGCTTTATCTCTGTAGACTGCTGACTGCCGGAAACTTGATAGTTCGGCATGGTAGATGTCGACGTCAGCCGATTCGCTTGCGCACTGAGCGGCATGCGGGGTTTCGACGACGACCACCGGTAGCTGAGCGTCTTCGCGGCCTTCGTGGATGATGAACCTGCACCGGTGATCGCGTGCATTTCCGCTTAAATGGACCGCGTCGGCACGGCGGCTCAGGCTGCAGCCAGGGCGGCGAGGGCGCCGCGGATAAGCTCCGTGGCCTCACGGCCGTGCACGGCGGCCGCGTCGAGCGCGCCGAACCATTCCCCGTAGCGCTTCACGTCGTCAGGGTCGCTGAGCTGATGCTCGCCGTTGACGGTTTCCACGACGACGAGCTGGTCGTCGAAGACAACGAACCCTGATAGCGGGTACACCGGCACCAGGACGCGAAACGGGACGATGCCGAGGCTGAGCGACGGCAGGCCCTCGAGCGACAGCATCCGGTCAAGCTGGCCGGTCATGGCCTCGCGGGACGTCAGGCGAGTTTGGAGCGCAGCTTCGAGGATCACCACGCGGATAGTCTTGCCGGGTTCGTAGAGGATCTGCTGCCGGTGCATCCTGGCGCCCACTATCCCCTCGACGTCGGCGTCGGTGGCACCCCATGACAGCGGGCCGGAGGGTGAGCGCAGCAGTTCCCGCGCGTACTGGGCGGTTTGCACCTGTGACGGGATCATCACGGGCTGGAATTTCACGATCAGCGACGAGTCGGCTTCCAGTTGCCCGATGTCCGCCTGTTTGCCCGCGGCGCCCTTGCCGATGCGGTACTGCTCGCGCCATGTGCCGTACTCCTCGCGGGCCCGCTCCCGCAACGCCAGGAGCTCCGCAGGGTCAACTGAGGCGGCTTGCGCCCATGCCCGGACGTCGTCCTCGCTGGGGAACTGCCTCCCGGTTTCGAGCTTCGACAGGCGAGACTGGGGCCACCCGAGCCGGTCGGCGAAGCGGGTTCCGGGCAGGCCGGTGGATTCCCGCATGGCGCGCATGGCGCGTGCCAACTCCATCCGGGCTCGCTGATGCGTGACCTGCGGCATCCGAGCCTACGATGCGCGCTGTACCAGGCCGTCGTGCCAGCGCAGGTAGTCCCGGAGAGGCACGGCACCGTGCGCGGCCGCGTCCCGCAGCCAGTTGGCCCGGACGATCTCGGCAGGATCGGCGACCAGCTCGACGCGGGCCAGGCGGCCTTCGTCGTAGGTGTACTGCAGCAAAGTGCGGCTGTCGAACAGCCAGAAGTCCGTCTCGCTGAGGACCGGGTCACCGGGGGCGGCGCGCAGGATGCGGATGTCTTCGCCGGCGCGGACGTTGGGCGGGTAAGACCACGCGAGCTCCATCTGCATGTACGGGGTAAGGGGTTCAGTGGCGGCGTGGACGCGGCGCATAACCTTCCCCGCTGCGTGGGCGGCGCTGACCCGCGCTACCCACGCGTCTTTGCCCGGCAGCGCGGGGCACGGGCGGCCGGCAATGAAGTCGCGCAGCGGACCCGTCTCGTCGTCGCCGCGGTAGAGCTGGTGGACCTCCAAGCGGAATGCGGTGTGCTGGAAATCGAAGAGGCGCCAGTACTCCGCGCTGCCGAGCTCCATGATCATCCGGTCGCTCTCCCTTCGTAGACGGCGAGGGCCTCGCGTACGACCTCGGCCTTAATGCGTGCTGCGGTCTCCCCAGGGAGCACGTTGACGAGGTCTGCCAGGGAATGCGCGGGGCCCTGGATCACCAGGTCGCCGCTGCCTGGGTCGAGGTAGACGCTGGGGCATCCGTCGTTGCCGCTGGCGCCGTCCTTCGCCAGTATGACCGGCTTGCTCATGTATGCCTTCCTTCCGATTCGGCCAAGCCTACACGTGCATAGTCCCGGTCCGGCCGCCGGGATGTCAAAGCTCTCGCCAGTATGCGCCAGACTGCATCCACAATACGAGCATAGTTAGCCTTGACTATCTGGGAATAGTCGCGCATAGTCTCAAACAGCGAATCGGATTGACGACAAGCGCTGAAAGGAGGAACCGGTGCCGGAAGACACATCGGCGTACACGGTCCGACTTGAGTCCCGCACGACCGAGCCGGTTAACCGGCGCCTGCGGCTATGGGCCACGACCGAGGGCCTGGGGCTGCAGTCGCGCTGACAGAGGCGCTGATCCGCGGTCGCCAGCGGACGAGAAGATCTCGGCGCGGCTGACCGGGGAGGGCCGAAGCGAACGCTGCTAATTGCCTGGTCAGCGCTGGGTGGCACCAGGTGGCATCTGCGGTGCCCCCTGGGCTGACACCTTCCAGGCCGGCGCCGCAGGGGCAAGCCTGCCGTCAACGCATGCCAACGCCTACGCACCGGAGGGACAGATGGCTGCTGAGTTACAGGCCGCCGTGGCCGACGGGCAGCGGGACTCATACGACACGCGGCTGAACACGCGGATCCCAGGCGAGCTGGACCAGCAGCTGCCGACGGTGCTGAGCCGCCGACCGCTCGCGCACGTGCTGGCCGACCTGCTGAGCAGGCAGCTGCCGACCGAGGCCGAACTGGCCGCCCGGCTGCAGCAGACCGGAGCCGGGGCCGATGACTACCACCGATTTGTCCGGCACCGGCACGGTGCTGAGCGCGGCCCGCAACCGCCACCGCAAGCAGGTCATCATCACCGCGCTGCGCGGCTTCCCGCGGCCCTGGGCATGGACGCCGGCGCAGTCATCTTCGCGGTCCTGGGCATCGCGCTGGCCCGGCTGGACCGCCGCGCGGTGACCGAGCGGGCGCCCGGCGACGGGCATGGCCTCAGGCTGGCGATCGTCGCGGCAGTCGCCACGGCGTGGGGCGCCGAAACCAGCCAGGACGGACGCAGCGCTTGATGCGCCATCACGTGAGAGGACCTGCACTGATGAGCAGTGGCACGAGGCAGATCAACGGCTACGACCATCACCGCGAGGAGACCTATGGCGGCCTCGTCAACTCGGATGGCTGGCTCTACAGCCTCCTGGGCCGTCGCAGGGAAACCGCGACGGGCAGGCCGGGCAGCCGCCTGATCGCGGTAGCGACGGGACTGCTCGCGCTCCTCGGGTTCGGCCTGCTGATCGTGAGCATCGCCGCACAGTACCGGTACGTGATGGCCGAGCGCCATCAGTCGCTGGCCAGCGGTATCGAGTCAGCGGCACTGGACCTTGGCATGATGATCTTCGCATTGCTGGCGCTCGGCCTGGCACGGGCAGGTCAGCCCGCAAAAGCGGAGAGGACCCTCGTCGTCATCTGCGCGGCCGGGTCGGCACTTATGAACTACGCGGCGGCAAACACCGGATCCCCCAGGTCGGTGCTTGCCTATATTCTCCCGCCTGTCTTCCTGGCCGCAGTCGCCGACCGAGTGGTCGTCGTTGTCCGCAGGCATGTCCTGGGCGTCCGCGATGGCCGGTCACCATGGTCAGCAAGCGGCAAGGTCGCACTCTGGTCGCTGCGGCTGGTCCTCGCCGCGCCGTCCACGCTCAGCGGCGGCCGACGGGCAATCCTGAACGCCACACCCCTCCCCGGCGCCACGGCCATTGCCGAACTGCCGGCGGCAGACGAAGCCGCCGCCGCTGGCCGGCACCGGCCGGAGACCCCAGCCGCAGGTGCGAGCAAACGCGCGCTGCTTGAGGCCGCTTACGAGGCCCTCGGTGTCGCCGGGGACCCCCGCTACATGGACCGCAGTGCCATCTCCCCCGTCGCCCGCGAGCTCGCGGCGCAGGTCGGCTGCGAATGGGGCAGCGCCCGCGCCGTGCTCGGCCGCTACCTGACCGGCAAGGAGGCCCGGCCATGACCGTCTGGCCGTTCACCATCACCGCGGCGATCGTCATCACGTGGCTCCTCAGCCACCTGATCCTGATCACGCTGGCCTTCATCCTTGCCGCCGGTATCGCCGTCGCCGTCAGCTGGCGGCGGACTATCGGCAGCGATGACCAGGTGACCCGCACGTACTGGCGGATCAAGTGGTACTTGCGGCCAGGTCCTGGGTTCGCGGGCTGGGCTGAGCTGACGTTCCGCTGGGGGCGCACCCGCGCAGTCATGCAGGGCGGCAGATACCGGCCGTCTGTGCCGTTCTGGGCGCGGATGTTCCAGCCGACGACGAACTGTGCCGTCCGCCTTGGCCGTGCCCAGTTCGGCCGACGGCCGTGGGCCCGGGGCGAATCACCGATGCTCGTCCATGGGCCGACCGGTGCCGGGAAGACAGGTTTCCTCGCCGAGACGGCAATCCCGCACGCCGGCCCGCAGGTCAACATCACCACCCGCGATGACATGTTCCGCTACTGCGGTGCGCTGCGGGCAATGCGGGCCGGCGGATCACTACGGCTCGCCGCCAGCTGCTCGGTGAACGAGCCGCCTGTCCTGGTACTCAACCCCATGAACGTGGCCGGGATCCCGTCTAACCTGCGGTGGAGCCTGGTGAAAGGCTGCGCTGACCCCGTCACCGCCAACCGGCGGGCCAGCGCGCTCACCGGCGCCGGCCATCATCACGGCGGGGACCTGGATCACTGGATCCAGAAGGCCACCACGCTGATCTCGGCGTGCCTGATGGCCGCAGACCTGTCCGGCGTCCACACGATCGAGGACGTCGCAGGCTGGATCGACCGTTACGGCCGGGCTGTGCCAGAGCGGATCGTCCGCAGCAACCCGCGAGCCAATAAGCGGCTGCGGGCCGCTCTGATGGCGGCCGGGCCGACGACCCGTACCGTCGAGGGCGTCAGGTCAACCGCAGCCAACGCGCTGGCCTTCACCACCATCCCGTCGATCGTCGCCGCCGTATCTCCCGAGCCGGGAACCGAGAACTTCGATCCGTTCGAGTTCGTACGCAGCAACCGGACCGTGTTCATGATCGTCCAGGACACGGGCGAGGCGAGCACCACCGCCGGGATCTTCACGGCCCTGTTCGCGGAGATCCATTTTGCCGCCCTGATCGAAGGGTCAAAAATGGGGCGGCTTGACCCGCCACTCAGCCTGAACGTCGATGAGGCGACGAACGCAATCACGTTCAACCTGCCGGCGCTCGCCTCAGACAGCCGCGGCCGCGGCGAGCGCCTCACGATCGGCATCCAGGGCTACTGGCAGGCCGTCCAGGCGTGGGGTGAAGCCGGCGCCGAGACGCTGTGGCAGAACTGCACCACGAAAATCATGCTGCGGAACACGACCGAGGCCGGGTTCGGGGACAGGATCTCAGGCCTGTGCGGGCCGACCGGCCACGGTGAGGATAAGCGCCAGGTCGTGCCGGCCGAGTTCGTCCGGATGCTGCCCGACAACAGGGCTCTCGTGATCCGGGAGAACCTCCGCCCGGTCGTCGTCCGGCTCCGTAACGCGTGGGAACGCCGCGACGTCAAGCGCACCCCGCGGCTGGTCCTGCCGCAGCCGGTCCGCCTGGAAGGCGTCGCGACTGTCACCGAGCCGCTGACTACCTGGCAGCCAGCACAGCTCCCGGCGGACAGCGGCAACGGCCATTCCGCCAGTACCGGGAACGGCGCCCGCCATGACTAGCCAGCACGAACTCCTGCGCCGCCTCGAGGAGAAACGACAGGAACTCGAGGCGCTGCGGCACGAGCACGAGACTCAGCGTCTCCGGCAGCTGGCACAGCAGGAAACGACCAGACACGAAATGGAGACCATCCAGCTCGAGCTCGCCGCAGCCACGCCAGCAGCGATCGACTGGACACTCCTCGACGAGGTCCCGGCCCGGACAGCAGCGCTAGACCAGCTCGCCATCTGGATGAAGACCAAGCTCATCCCCCTCTACCTCGACGAAGAGCACCTCGACGGGATCCAGACGTGCTGGCAGCGCCATCCCGTCGCCGTCATGGAACTCAGCCAGCTCCATCAGGAATGGCTGCGGATCTTCGACCGGGACAAGCCCCTGCTCGAGGCAGCCGCGCAGTTCACCGGACTGAAACTGCCCAGCGCCATGAGCCGCATCACTGCGTGCTGGCAGAACTGCGAGCACGCCGATGAATCACCAGCAGGCAGCTAGCCAAAACACAGGAAACGAACCCGAACTATGACGCTGGTTAACCGCAGGGCAGGCGAGACCGGCCCGGAAAGGAGAAAGGCGAAATGACAGAACTCAGCGACCGGGACACCTGGCAGTACTTCGACAGGCAACCGGAATACGAGGACCTGCACGCAACCCCGTCATCGGCCGAGTACGAGGCCATGGGAGGCGACACCGGCTGGATTGAACGGACACGTACCGGAAGCCACCCCACCCACATGGGCGAACTCACCCCGGCCGAAGCGGCGCGGGCGTGGGAAATCGTGCAGATCCAGGAAGCCGGGCGAGCAGCGTGGCTCGCCGAGCAGGCCGAGCGGCTCCGTCCCGATCTGGAGCTGTAGGCACCGCGGGCCATGCGGACCACGCGCCGTCTCGTCTGCAGTGCCGGCAGACGCCAGCACGCAACCGAAGGAGGAAGACATGAAGGCAACCAAACTCGGCAAGACAACCTGGCTGCGCAGGCTATTCAGCGCCAGCCCTCATATCCACGTGGTGGTCGCCAACCCGGCCACGGCCGATGTCGCAGCCATACAGAAGGCTGCCGGAGCCTGGGCTGCCAGCCGGACCGAGGCGGGTCATCCAGTGGGCCGCGGCGCACCCCGGCGATGGCGGCCAGCCACGGAGGACGGCACGTTCTTCCTCGACACTGCCCGTCAGCGCGAGTGGCTGTGAGACCGCAAAATGCCTGTGCTTTCCCGGCCTCCGGCCTCCCTTGACTCGCTTCGAGTGTCGGCCTCCAGGCTGGTCTGTCAAGGGCGGACAACATCTTTGGGTGCCTTCTCACGACACAGCAAAACCCGCTGTGCCGCGAGCCTCCTGGCACCCAAACATCTTGTCCGAAACCTCCCTTGACAGGCCAGCCCTCCGGCCACGCTCCGCGCTTGCTCGGGTCAAGGGAGGCGAAAGGCGCCTCCAAAAGATCAGAAGAGAAAGGCAAGAAAATGAACGACACCACGATCACAATCGCCGGCAATCTCGTTGCTGCCCCGGAGCTCCGCTATACGGCGGCCGGTGTTCCTGTCGCATCCTTCCGAATCGCATCCACCCCCAGGTATCTGGACAAGGCCTCGGGTGACTGGAAGGACTCAGACAGCCTGTTCCTTTCGTGCAATGCCTGGCGCGGAATGGCGGAGAACATCGCCGAGTCCCTCGAGCGTGGCATGCGGGTCATCGTCCAGGGCCGTCTTCGCCAGCGGTCGTACGAGGACCGTGACGGCGGGAAGCGGACCGTATACGAGATCGAGGTCGACGAGGTCGGCCCCTCGCTGCGGAACGCCAGCGCCAAGGTGCAGAAGGCCGAGCGCGCCAGCGGGCCACAGCGTCAGCTGCAGTCCGTGCCCGCGAGCGTCGGCGGTCAGTTCAGGGACGAGCCGCCTTTCTGATCTGTTTTCCCCGCCGCCAGGTGTGGGGCCCGGCGGCGGGGCCAACCGCAAAGGAACAACGACATGCAGGTTACAGCAGCATCTACGAGCAGAGCAGCAGCGAAGGACCGGGCCGCTGCGGCCCGCGAGGCTATCGAGCAGCATCTGATCGCAGCAGCAGACATAGCGTTCCGCCTCGGCTGCGGCCAGTTCGGTCGCGACATTGCCGCTTTATCCGAATACATCCCGGCGATGGTCGCGAGCACCGACGAGCTGGCCGTGCTGGCCAGGATCGCAGGTCACTGACATGGCCGGCATCGTGTACCTTCTGCATTTCGACGAGCCATATGCGCATGCCCAGCACTGGACCGGTCAGGTCCTCGACGTCCGGCTGGAAGCGCACCGGACAGGTGAAGGCGCCCGGCTGATGGCCGTGGTCACGGCGGCGGGCACCGGGTTTTCCCTGGCCCGCACCTGGCCGGGCACCAGGGCCCGGGAGCGGCAGATCAAGAACCAGGGCGGCGCTTCACGGTGCTGCCCGCTGTGCGGCGTGACGCCAAGAACGCAGGTTCAGCGGTGAACGGCAGCTGGCGGGACCGGGCACTGTGCGCCGAGGTCGGCACCGAGGTGTTCTTCCCTGAGGTCGGGGAAGGCGCAGCATTGGCCAAGAAGGTGTGCGCGCTATGCGAGGTCCGGGCCCGGTGCCTGGAGTTCGCGCTGGCCACCGACATACCCGGGGCAGAGCACGGTGTCTTCGGGGGCCTTACCCCTCACGAGCGGCGGGCACTGGCACGCAAGCGGTGCCTGACACGGCCAGCTGAGGCTGCGTCGTTCCCGGTCGCGACCGCGGCCGCTGCTGCGGCTGCGGCGGGCGTGTCCCCGAGGACGATCTACCGGCGACGGGCAGCCGCAGCAGCGGGGACGGTGGCGTGCTGAACGGCTTCATCTTGACGGCGTGCATGAGCCCGCACGACCCTGCGACGGCGGTAAGCAGGACATCCAAGTGCTACGAACCCTGCGCGGTATCCACCTCAATGAGCCGGACGAGGACGTGTTTGACTCGGTGGTGCTCAAAACCGAATAGTGGGCTGTCCTTCCTGGTCGCAGGGATGGTTCCGGCTGGTCAGCCTGGCGCGAGGGCCTGCAGGCGGGTGATCGCGGTGGTGATCTGGCTGGCCCATGGCCAGCTGGCTGCGATGCGGAGCTTGAGGCGGCGGCCGCCGCGGACGAGGCGCCCGGCGCAGGTGAAGATCCGCAGCCGCGGGCGCTTGGGTTCCCAGCGGCGGGCGGCACCGTCCAGGGCGAGCATCTGCATCCAGGCGAGCAGTTCGCAGGCCAGGGCGACGATCTCGCACCAGATCTGGTTCTGCGCGTAGCCCTGCAGGGGCAGGTTGCGCAGGCCTGTGTCCTTGGCACAGCGGGTCCTTCTCCGGGGGTGCAAACCAGCACGCACAGGACGTCCTTCCGGATCTACCAGGTCAGTGATTGATCAACACCAGGTAGTCACGCCACAGGTGTTGCACCAGGCACCCTGTCTCGAGCCGACGAGCGTCAGAGCAGCAGCGACAACGAGCACGACACCCATGGAGGCGCGTTGCAAAAGCTCTCCGTGGAGCTTCCGGTGCCCCGTCATGCGACAGGCTGGAGACCCCTGGAGAAGGATGCGGTCCTCGCACCGTGCCCGGCGCCTCGGGCACGGTGTTGTCGCGGTGCCGCGATCCACTCCGTCGCGGGAGTGCACGCGGATCAGGTCAGATACCACGGTCGAGGTCGATGCGGCGGCCCGCTGGCGGGATCAGCTCGCCGTGATCGCCCGCGCCCGGGCGCGCCACGTTCCCGGGGCGCGCCACAGACGGCCGACCAGCACCGCGATGACGACCCACAGAACCCAGCCGGCGACGCTCAGCCCGCCACCGCTGACCGTCGTCTGGCCGCCCACGGCCTTGACGGTCACACCGCCCTGCAGCAGCGAAAGCCCTCCCCAGTGATACATCCCGGTGGCGTGCGGGCTGGCGGCGACGATTCCCGCCGCAAAGCCGTTGGCGGCGTCAGTGAGCACCGCGGTCACGACGAGCATCGACGTCGCAGCCCACAGCAGGGCCGCGATCCACGAGTGCCGCGGCCGGTCGCCGAACTCGGCGGCGAGGTAGGCGTCGGCGAGGTGCGCGCTCGAGCCGATGTTCCGAACCGCGGCCGTCGTACCGATGTCCTGCGCGGCGCTGAGGAGGTTCTGGCGGACCTCGCGCCGGTGCGCGATGCGCGACTCGCGCGGAATGTCGTAGAGGCGCTGGTCGAGCATCCACACCACTCGCTCGATGCGCAGGCGATCGATCCAGGTCAGCCTATGGGCCATTGTCAGGCTCCTTTGATGGGTTCGTTCGGGATCGGCTGGCACAGCTGAGCGTTGACGATCTCTGCGAGCGTCATCCAGGACGCCGTGCCCGCCGCCAGCGTCTCGTAGCCGGCCGCTGTGGGGCGGTAGTACTTGCGCGCGGGCCCGGAGTTCGAGGCGACGAGCCTGGTGGTCAGACGCCCCTCACGCTCCAGGCGCGACAGCGCGGGGTAGACGGTGCCTTCCAGCACCCCGATCAGGCCGATCGTGTGCAGCCGCTGAACGACCTCGTAGCCGTATGACTCGCGCTGCGCGAGCAGTTCAAGCAAGAGCAGCGACAGGACGCCCTTGAGCAGCTGCGGGTCGTGCGGGTAGTCGGTCACGTGTATAGGCTAAGCCTGGTACTATGCAATGTAAAGTATTCAGCGAGGCCGGCGCCCGGGCGGGCAGGGAGACCCAGGCAAAGCCAGAGCCTCGGGCACGCCTGGACCCGCCGGCACGGCACGGGCGATATCGATGCGGGACGGCCCGGCGTCGACGTGGCCGCCCACGCGGAGCATGCACGAGCCCTGCTGGCCGCCGCCCTGCGCTGAACCTGCCAAGCGCCCATCGCTGATCGGCCAGTGCCGGCAGATGGCTCCGGGACCGGAGCGGGCGGGCAGCACATATTGTGCACGACCGGGTACAACACCGCCAGGCTCATGAACCGGCCGGGCCGCAGGCCCCGGCCGTGCGGCTTGACATGGGACTCCCGGGAAGGGCAACCAGCCCTACGGGCCAGGCTGCTCGCAGATCCAGAGCAGATCCCCCCGTTGCGGGAGATTTCACATGAATGTCAGATTGTCTCACGGCATTCTTACCATCCGTTACCCCATGAAGGAATGTTATCTTGACGCCGTTGCCATCAGATGGTACTTAGCGACTGCGGGGCGACCGTTCAGCTGTTCCCCTGGCACGGCGGCACCAACCAGCAGTTCGGCCTCGTCATATTCAGCGGCGGCCACTTCGGGATCATGGCTCGGCATAGCGGCCTGACGATCGAAGTCCCGGACCAGCCGCCCATCAGCGGACTCCCCCTGCAGCAGGCGGCATCCACCGGAACGCCCAACCAGCACTGGATCCCGTTCCTGGACGCTCAGCCGGACTGGCGGTGGTGCCACAAATGCCAGGGCATGTGGATGGGCGACAACCTGGGCTCACACTGCCCGGCCGGCGGAGAACACGAGAAAGTCAGCCCCGGCCTTAACAGCCTCAACTACGAGTTGTCTATTAACAACCCGACCGCCGGCGGATGGCAGGGCGACTGGCGCTGGTGCCAGCGATGCCAGGGGCTATTCTTCGGCGACAATCCCGGATCCGTCTGCCCGGCCGGCGGCGCCCACGACGGATCCCTCAGCAGCAACTACAGCATCCCGCAGTTCATGCCGCCGTCACGGGCACAGGATAACTGGCGCTGGTGCCACAAGTGCCAGGGCATGTACTTCGCCGGTCTTCCCGGCCCGGTCTGCCCCGCTGGAGGCCCGCACGAGAACGTTGGCAGCGGGGACTACAGCATGATGATCGCCGAAATCCCCTGACAGGGCAGGAGGCCACCCGGGCCCGATCAGCTGAGGCCGCTGCCCGCGCCGACGCTGAGCATGCCCGCGCCGACGCTGAGCCCCATGCCGACGCCGAGCATGCCCGCGCCGACGCAGCCGAGCGAGACGAGTTGCACGCCGCGCCGGAATGCGCCCTCACCCGCTGCCAGCCCGGCGCGCCCCCCCGCCGCAGAGGCTGACCAAACCTGACTAACCTGCGGAAACGCCTCAGATGGCGGCTGGTGGCAGTTCCCTTACCGCCAGGCAGCAGTGCCGCCGCCTGCTGCGCTTTCTGCTGCGCTACAGCCACTGCCCGGTTAGCTCGGCCAGGTCATCCGTTTCGGCCTTGCCAGAGCGGAAGACCCCGTTGAGCACTTCTGGTTTCCAGATGCTGGTGATACCGAAGGCGTTGTCGCCGGTCCCTCCGCTTTTTGCCAGGCGCATCGCGGCGGCGTGGGCGCCCGTGTGGAGCGCGGCCTTGGCAGCCTGGACGCTCTCCCAGGCCGTGAAGGTGTAGTTGCGGCGCCCGATGGTCGCGAAGCACGAGCCGAGGTAACCGTTGTTGCCGAGCTGTTCCATCACGACGCTGGTGGTCGCGTCGTACAGCGTGAACTGGTGTTCTGGGTCGATGTCGATCCACGTCACGCTGAAGGCGCCCGGGATAGCCCGGCGCTGGGTGTCGACGTGCAGGCCAACGCCGTACCTGGTGACCGGCTCCATGTCGGCTGGCGTAATGTGCGCCTGCAGGCCGAGCTGGGTGAGCATGGTGGCAGTGTCGAAGTAGCCGGTGACCTTCGCGACGCGGTCGGCGGCGGGGTCGTAGTCGATGAAGTCGGCGCCCGGAAGCGCGACCGTCTGCCCGGTCGCCGGCCCGGCGGGCATCGGGCCGGTGTTGGTGCCACGCATCAGCCACTGGGCAGCTGCCGTGGTGTCGCTGGTGGGGGCCACGCTTAACAGGTCGAAATGCACGTCAGGGAAACCGGTCAGCAGCGTGGCCACGTTCGCGGCCAGCGCGTCGCCGGTAAGCGGGCCGCCGGTCGTGGGGTCCTGGTAGCTGCCGCCGTCGGCCATCGATCGCACGACGGCCCCCGGGTCGTGGTCGTTCCAGGCAGCGAAGTAGCGGTCGAGAGCGTCAGTCAGGGACATCAGGAATCTCCAGGGCTAGTACGGGCATCCGGATTCGGGGAAGCAGCCCGGGCTCAGCTGGCATCAGTCCCTGCACGGGGCTTCGCCCGATGTGGCCTGGCCAGCAACCCGCTGCGCCTCCCGCTCAAACATGGCGGCGCGGGCAGACAGGCCCAGCACCACGATCTCCCCGAAGCCACCATCTGGTCCAGGCCCCGGGGCTTAGCGGAGGATCCTGTACCGCTTTCCTCAGGCCCCATGAAATCCGGGAGCTCGCCGATTCTGAAGGCAGTCAGGTCGCAGGCGTCCCGGCGGGTTACCTCGTCGGACAAAACGAGCTCGGATGACCCCGTCGGCGCCGGACGCATAGGGCAGGGGTGAGCGCGCCGGGCTCGCCGGGCCTGGGAATGCGGACCCGCTTGATGGCGATACGGATGCCTGCCTGCTGGTACATCAGCGTGATCATGTGCCGCTTCCGGGCGGTGACGGCTCCCTCGGCGCCGCCCAGGTCGGCGAGCGCGTCGCCGTGAGCGCCGGCGTGCCCGGCCAGCCAGCCGGCGTACGCGGCGGCCTGCCGCTTGCAGGCCCTGACGGTGCCGGCTGAGAGCTTGCAGCGGGTCAAGGTGCCGGTGCACCGCGGCGAGGGCTTCCGAGGAGGCCCCCGCGACGCCGCCGGCAGGCGGCAACGGGACGACGGGCGCGGCCACCGGGCGGCGTGCGGGGCGGCTGCCAGGCGCCGTGCGTATGCCATTGGCCTATGACAACCGATGAAGGCTACCGCCGGGGCAGGCACGTGGTTCGCGCCTTGCACGTCCATCTGGTCTTCGTGACCAGGTACCGGCACGGCGTGCTGGCCGGAGAGCACATCCGATACCTGGCCGAAGTGTGTGTCCGCCAAGGTGTTCCGGGACCTCGAAGCCATACTCGCGGGGTGCGCCGGGGAGGACGACCACGTGCACCTGCTGATCGAGTACCCGTCGAAGGCGGCGGTCCCGGCCCTGGTGAACTCCCCTCAAAGGCGTGTCGGCGCGCAGGTACTAGCGGCCACGCTGTCGGCACATGAGCCGGTAGTGTTCGATGTCCACGTTCCGGCAGGTCTGGGCGGCGACCCCGGCCCGATGGCGCCCGGGCGGAATCCCCTGACTATCAGCCAGACCGCCAGGACCATCTCCTGCACGGCAATGGGAAGAATCAAGATCGTGAAGGAGGTCACGGGAGCGTGGCGGAACAAGGCCGACAGGCAGGCGGTGAGCAGCAAAAACACGGCTGCGATGCCCCAGCCTGACAGCCAGCGCGGAACCAGGCGCGAGCGGTAGAAGACG
>DATJZH010000313.1:0-3261 GCA_035499215.1 Streptosporangiaceae bacterium
GAGCTCCAGCGCGAGGACCCGGACCGCCGCGTCCATTTCGCCATCCAGCGCCCGGTCCGGGCACAGGCGGACTCCGCCCTGGTCCGCACGGTCCTGCAGAACCTGGTGGGCAACGCCTGGAAGTTCACCTCCGGCCGGGACGATGCGTCGATCGAGTTCGGCACGACGCCGGCCCGTGAAACCGACGTCTGCTGCTACGTGCGCGACAACGGCGCCGGCTTCGACGCCGCCTACGCCGGCAAGCTGTTCGCCCCGTTCCAGCGGCTGCACACCGCCCGCGAGTATCCCGGCACCGGCGTAGGCCTCGCCAGCGTGCGGCAGATCGTGGAGCGACACGGTGGCCATGCGTGGGCCAAGGGCGCCGTCGGCGAGGGCGCGACGTTCTACTTCACCCTCGGCGCGAAGGAAGACCGGGCGAACCGCCGGGCGGACGGCCCGACGGAGGGTCCGGAGGACCGCCCGACGGAGGGTCCGGAGGACCGCCGCGAGTACCGCGCGGCGGACGGCCCGAAGGACCGCCGGGAGGACGGCCCGAGGGAAGACGCGAAGGAAGTGGCACGATGAGCCGGTCTATCCTGCTGGTCGAGGACAACCCTGACGACGAGGCGCTGACGCTGCGGGCCCTGCGAAAGAACAACATCCTCAACGAGGTCGCCGTGGCCCGCGACGGCGCCGAGGCAATCAGGCATCTCTTCCCCGACGACCGCGCCGACGTGACGCCTCCCGGCGTCATCCTGCTCGACCTGAAGCTCCCCAAGGTCGACGGGCTGGAGGTGCTGCGCAGGATACGGGCCGACGAGCAGACCAGATTCATCCCCGTTGTCGTCCTCACCAGCTCCAAGGAGCAGGAAGACATCCTCGGCAGCTACCACTGCGGCGCCAACGCCTACGTCCGAAAGCCAGTGAAGTTCGCCGATTTCTCGGACGCGGTCAGCACCCTCGGCATGTTCTGGCTGCTCCTGAACGAACCCCCGCCCGATTCCAACCGGCCGTCTTTTTGAGGGGTGAATCCATGAGCGGCAGGTATCAGAGCAACGAGCCGAGGACTGGTGAGCCGCAGGCAGCCACCAGTCCCGGGCAGGCGAGCACCCTGCCGGGGGACAGGCCGGATTGCGTGCGGCAGGGGACGGTTCCTGACGTTCGCCTACCAGGCCAGCATGGGGGGGTAACCGTCGGCTGGCGGCCGCTCGAGGACAGTGCGGCCGACGGCGGCATGCCGCGTTTGGCGCTGCTCTCGGCGATCGTCAACTCCTCCGATGACGCCATTATCGCCGGGACTGTCGACGGGGTGATCACGAGCTGGAACCCGGCCGCCGAGCGGATGTACGGCTACACGGCTGAGGAGATCGCCGGCCAGCCGATCACGGTCCTGTGCCCCCCTGACCGGGTCGGCGAGATCAGGGAGATCCTCGATACGATCCGCCGGGGCGAGCGCGTCGTGCACCGCGAGACGGTGCGGCGGCGCAAGGACGGCGCCGCCTTCCCGGTCTCGGTGACGGTCTCGCCAATCTATGACGAGGGCGGCCAGCTGATCGGCGCGTCGTCGATCGCCCGGGACATTACCGAGCAGCACCAGGCCCGCACCGCTGCTGCGCTCCGCCGCAGGGCGGACGACCTTGAGCGGGCCAACCGGAACCTGGAGACGTTCACCTATTCGGTCGCCCACGACCTGCGCACTCCGCTGCGGGCGCTGGCCGGTTACAGCGCGGTCCTGGCGGAAGACTACGGGGACGTTCTCGGCGACGACGGCCGGGGCTACGCCGAGCGGATCCAGGCCGCCAGCAGCCAGATGTCCGCGCTTATCGACGACCTGCTGCGGCTATCGCGCGTCTCGCGGGCCGAGATGCACCTGCAGACGGTCGATCTCGGCGCCGAGGTCACCAGGATCGCCGCCGAGCTCCAGCGCGACGACCCGGACCGCCGCGTCCGCTTCGCCATCCAGCGTCCGGTCCAGGCGCGGGCCGACCGCGCCCTCATCCGCTGTGTCCTGGAAGACCTGGCGGGCAACGCCTGGAAATTCACCTCCGGCCGGGACGATGCGCTGATCGAGTTCGGCACGACGGCGGCCGAGGACGCCGACGTCTGCTGCTTTGTGCGCGACAACGGCGCCGGTTTCGACCCCGCCTACGCCGGCAAGCTGTTCCAGCCATTCCAGCGGCTGCACACGACCCGCGAGTTCCCCGGCACCGGCATCGGCCTGGCCACCGTGCGGCAGATCGTGCAGCGCCACGGTGGTCGCGCATGGGCCGAGGGCGCCGTCGGCGAGGGCGCGACCTTCTACTTCACCCTCAAGGCGGAGGAAATCGCATGACAAACCGGCCCATCCTGCTGGTCGAGGACAACCCCGACGACGTAGCGCTGACCCGGCGGGGACTGCAAAGAAACCACATCCTCAACGAGGTCATCGTGGCCCGCGACGGCGCCGAGGCACTCCAGCGACTCTTCCCCGCCGACAGCGCCAGCTTCGCGCGGCCCGGCCTCATCCTGCTCGACCTGAACCTCCCCAAGGTCGACGGGCTGGCGGTGCTGCGCAGAATACGGGCCGACGAGCGGACCAACATCATTCCCGTCGTCGTCCTCACCGGCTCGAAACTGGAAGAAGACATTCTCGCCAGCTACCGCGACGGCGCCAACGCCTTCGTCCGAAAGCCAGTGAAGTTCGCCGAGTTCGCCGAGGCGATCAACACGCTCGGGATGTTCTGGCTGCTCCTGAACGAGGCCGTGCCGGATTGAGAGGTGACATCCATGAGCGCCGAGCATCAGCAGCACACCGGGCCGGGGAGAGTCAGGCCGCAGGCAGCCGCCGGCCCAGGCCGGGTGAGCACTCTGCCGGGGGGCCAGCCGGACTCAGCCGGACCGACAGCACGCATCCTCATCCTGGAAGACGAAGCCTGGGACGCCGAGCTCGCGCAGCGCCTGCTCACCGATGCCGGCCTCCGCTTCACCGCCGTCGTCGTGGCCACCAGGGACTCGTTCGAGGAGCAGCTGGCTGCCTTCCGCCCGGACCTCATCCTGTCCGATTTCCATCTGCCCGGCTTCTCCGGCGACAGCGCCCTCGAGATCGCGCAGGAGCGGTGCCCGCAGATACCGTTCATCTTCTGGTCCGGGGTGCTCGGCGACGAAGCAGCAGTCGACCTCATCAAGAAGGGCGCCACCGACTACGTCCTGAAGGACCGGCCCGCGCGCCTGCCAGCGGCCATCCAGCGCGCCCTGGCCGAGGCCGCGCAGCGGGCGCGGCTCGCGCATCTCGAAGATCAGCTG
>DATJZH010000314.1:0-18930 GCA_035499215.1 Streptosporangiaceae bacterium
GGGCCCTGGAAGCCGACATCCGCACCTGGATCGAGCACTGGAATGACGATCCCAAGCCGTTTGTGTGGAAAAAGACCGCCGACGAGATCCTCGACTCCCTGGCACGATATCTTCAGCGGATTTCAGGCGAGGCACACTAGCGTGCCACCTGGCGCAGATCCAGGCCGGCGAGCGCGGCGGCGTGGAAGTAGCCGCGCAGGTAATCGGAGGCCTTGGCGGCCCAGAAGCTGGCGTCTTCCACGCCTTTCTGGCTGACCGAGCTGGCGAACGCGTCCGCGCGGCGGATCGCGACCGCGGGGTCCTGGCAGCCATCGAGCGGCTTCTTCGATCTCGGGCTAGATCCAGCCATTCAGGCGCGCTTTGCCAACGCTTTCGGTCAGTCAGGATTCAGCCTCTGGCTGACGTCCGTGACCCTACGATCCGCGCCCATGTTGTCCAGCGGATGACCGAGGGCTACCAGTGGCCCGATCCTTCAGATGCTGTGCGGACATGCGCCGCACCCGCTCGAATCCGTCCTCGCTAAGGCATTCCACATCGATCGCGAGGTTGCGCCGCAGCTCGCCCAGCAACGCACCCGCGACCTCTTCCCGGTGCTCGGGGCTGTCATCCCGCGGTGCATCGATGAGCTGCATACCTACCGGGGCCGGCAGGGCGCTGACGTGGCCTTGCTGACCCGCAGGCAGGCCCTGCTCATCACCCGCGAGCCCCGCCGCGCCGGCCCCGGCGCAGTCCGCGGCGGGGGCTCGCCGAGACTGCGATAGCTGCCAACGGTCCCTGCCCGAAGCCGTGGCGGGAGGCCGCATGCTCCTGCTTGACCGAGGGCGTTAGCCGTGCCCTCCGACCGTATGCGCCCGATTCCTGATACGTGCCGGTGCCACACGGCGGGCCCAGTTCCAGGACCCGGGCAAGACAGGGCGTCGGCGCGCCTGGCGCACCTGTACCTGTGTGAAGGACTGTCAACCTACCGGATCGCGCAGCTCACCGGCGTGGACCGGCAGCGTGTCACCCGCATGCTGCGGCGGGCCGGGGTGCAGCTGCGGCCCCGCGGCGCCGGCGGGACGCGGCCGGAGCGCCGCCGCGGCGATCCGGTCAGCCTGCCCGGCATCCTGGCCGAGCTGTACGTCAGCCAGCGCCTCACCACCCCGCAGATCGCGGTGATGCTGGGAATTCCCGACCGGACGGTGCGTGATCGCCTTCGCCGGTACGGCATCAAGGCACGCTCCCGGGGCGGCTGGGAGCGCGAGCACCGCCGTATTCTCCCGGCCGCTGCGCTCCAGGACCTGTACAGCCATGACGGCCTTTCGGCCGACGACGTCGGCCGCAAGCTCGACGCCTCGCGCAAGGTGGTCCTGCGCAACGCGCACGACCTGGGTCTGGCGGTCCGGACCGGCGGCGCGGCGCCGCAGTCAGGCCCGAGGGAGATCCAGCTGATCAGCGCGCTGTACGCCGACCCTCTCGTTGACGCAACCCTAGCTCAGCACAAGATCCCGCCGATGCCAGCCGGGGGCGCCATCTGGCAGCGCTTCCCCGAGCCGGTCCCGCTCAGCCGGCAGCTCGTGGAAGATCTCTACGGGCGGTGCGGGGTCGGGCTCCACCACATCGAAGTGCTCACCGGGCAGCCCGCGCAGACGGTGGCGGGCTTCATGCGCCGTGCCGGGATCGCGATCCGCCATCCCGGGGGGCGGTCGCCGTTCCTCCGGCGGTGGCGGGCTGGATCCGCCGCAGATCAGAATGCGCCGACGCGGACGTGATCGCGCTGCGCGGCCCCGCCGTCGCCGAGTGGTTCGCCGGTGCGTGGGGCGCCAGCGCACCAGCGGCGTGGAACCGCAACCGCGAGACGCTCGCCGGCCTGGCATGGTTCTGCGAGAGACGGGGCTGGATCCCGGCTGCCGCGGATGTGCCCCTGGACGCCGGCCGGCCCCGGCGCACGCCGCCGCGGCCGGGCACAGTCCCGCGCGGACGTCGAGGCCCTGCTCGTCCGCGAGGATCTCCTGCCGCGGGACAAGACGCCGTGGCAGCTGTATGAGCCCGCGGCGCCGTCGACGGGAGATGCTGCGCCTCGACGCCGCCGACCTCGACCTGTCCGCAGCCCGACGAGCCCGAGTGGCCCGGTGTCCCGCGCAGCCCGAGCCGCGAGCGGACGCCCTGAAGCGCGTCCGGGAAATCGAGGCGCGCGTCCGGGAAGTCGAGGCGGACGTTCCGGCAGGTCCCGTACGTCAGGGTAAGGTGGCGCGCGGCGACGGCAGTGTCCTGATCGGCGACGCTCATTAGTTGTCGCCGGTCGATTGTCGCGTCGCTGACGCTCGCCGCGATCCCGCCGCTGGGCGGTTGTTGGCGAATGATTCACATTCGAGGCGCTGTTCGACGGGGCCGCCCACGGCAAACGACGTTGCGCCTGCCTCGTGGGGCTCAGCGCCGACGTGCCGATGATGATCACCGCCGTTGGCCCCCGGCGCCCTGGTCGCCGGGGGCGGCCCGAGCTCGCCGCGCTGCTCAGCCGAGCACTGCTGGCCCTCGAACGGGTGCGTGTATGCAGCGCGACGGCGAGCTCCACCAGCCCTGGGCGGTGCCCGGCCATGGGCGCGGCCTGGCGCGCTGGCGGAACTTGATGATCCACTCCCCAGAAGGAGCCCCACCAGGGACATCCGCTGCACGGTGCGCTGATCCGCCAGCGGCGCCACCAGCCTGCGCGGCGTGTGGGGCTTTCACGGCGACCATCGGCCGCACGGCGGCAAGCCATTGCAGCCACGTCGCCACGTCCCGGTCCTGACGGTCGTCCTCGACACACCCCAGGGGATCGCGGGCGCATTTCAGGTCGCCGGCGAGCTCACCGACGAGTCCGGCCTGGTCACCAGCGAGATCGTGCCCGCCTCGGCCGCCCCGACCGAGACCGGCCACCCCGCCCGAGACCGGCCGCCATGGAGGGCTGCGCCTCGCCCGCCGCAACGCCTAATTACACAAAGATCCACCATGGCTCTACGTCACGGTGTCACCTCCCGCTGTGCTGGGCGCACGAAAAGCCAGGGCTGAGGTTTTCTACTGGATCGAAGACACCGGCGCGGGTTTCAGCCCGCCCAGGCGGGTAACGCGCAGGCCGGCCGGCAATGTGCGCACAGTCAGGCACCGTGGATGCCCCGCCCTCCGGGCGGTAACCTCTCGTCTTGGCCCCTTGCGCCGTTGCTTGCCAGCGGATAGCGGATCGCTGGCTCCGGTTTAGCCGGGTGGGCTCAGGACATGCCGTAGCGGAGTGCGGGCGTGGCGGCGGCGATTTCCATCAGGCGGTTGTACTTGGCGACGCGCTCGCCGCGGGCCGGGGCGCCGGTCTTGAGGTGGCCGCAGCCGGTGCCGACGGCCAGGTCGGCGATGAACGAGTCCTCGGTCTCCCCGGAGCGGTGGGACACGAACTGCCGGTATCCCGCGCGGCGGCACACTGCCATGGCCTCCAGCGTCTCGGTGACGGTACCGATCTGGTTGAGCTTGATCAGCGAGGCGTTCGCGATGCCGCGCTCGATAGCAGCGGTGATGATGGCCGGGTTGGTGCAGAAATTGTCGTCACCGACCAGTTCCACCGACGTGCCCAGGCGGGCGGTCAGCGCGATCCAGCCGTCATCGTCATCCTCGCCCAGGCCGTCCTCGATCAGGTGCACCGGGAACTCTGCCACGATGCGGGCGAGCCGCTCGATCAGGTCGCCGCTGCTGAGGAAGTCGCCGGAGACCCGGTAGGTACCGTCGGGCTGGCGGAACTCCGACGCGGCCGGGTCCAGGGCGATGGAGACCCCGTCTGTGCCGGGCCGGTAGCCGGCGTCGGTGATGGCCTGCACCAGCAGCCGCAGCACCTCCTCCGGCTCGCTGACCTCGGGAGCGAATCCGCCCTCGTCGCCCAGGCCGGTGGAGAGCTTCCTGCCGGTGAGCTCGCGGCGCAGCGCCGCGTAGACCTCGGCGCCGGCGCGTACGGCCTCGGCCATGGACGGGGCGCCGAGCGGGGCGACCATGAACTCCTGGAAGTCCAGCTGGTTGGGTGCGTGCGCGCCGCCGTTGAGCACGTTGAAGTGCGGCACCGGCAGGCTGGGGGTGACCCCGTCGGGTGCCAGCCAGTCCCACAGCGGGACACCGGCGGAGGCAGCCAGGGCGCGGGCGAGCGCCATCGACACGCCGACGAGGGCGTTCGCGCCGAGCCTGCTCTTGTTGGCGGTGCCGTCGAGGTCGATCATGGCCTGGTCGGCCTCGGCCAGGGTGGACCAGGATCGTCCGCGCAGCAGGCCGGCGAGTTCGGTGTTGACGGCGGCGACCGCGCCGAGCACGCCCTTGCCCTCGTACCGGTCCTTGTCCCCGTCGCGCAGTTCTACTGCCTCGCGGGACCCGGTCGACGCGCCGGACGGCACCCCGGCGCGGGCTGTGGTGCCGTCGCCCAGCCGGAGCGTGGCCGCCAGCGTGGGCCGGCCGCGCGAGTCGAGAATCTCCAGCGCGGATAGCTCGGTGATGTCGAAGCCTGCCATTGTTGTTCTCCTGTCTCGTTTGTCTCGTTATGTGTTCGCATTAGTAGTGCTGCCGGGCGTCACCGGCCCTGGCTGGTGACGGCTGCGGCCGGGCTGCCAGCGGGCTGCGGGCTGAGGTAGCGGCCACCGGTGCTGACCGGGTGCATGTCGGGGCCGAGCTGGTAGGCCAGGGGGATGCCGGTGGGGATGCTCAGTTCCGTGATCTGGTCGTCGGAGATGCGGTCGAGATGCTTGATCAGTGCCCGCAGCGTGTTGCCGTGCGAGACGACGAGCACGCATGCCCGGGTGCGCAGGTCCGCGACGATCGCGTCGTACCAGTACGGCAGCAGCCGCGCGGTCACGTCCTTGAGTGATTCGGTGCGCGGCCGTGCCTCGGGCGGGAGGGCGGCGTAGCGGGGGTCGGCGAACTGCGAGTACTCGGCGCCGGCGGGCAGCGGCGGCGGCGCCGCGTCGTAGGACCGGCGCCAGCGCATGACCTGCTGGTCGCCTGACTCCGCCGCCAGCACCCGGGCCTTGTCCCGGCCCTGCAGCGCGCCGTAGTGGTTGGAGTTGAGCCGCCATGACCGGCGGACCGGGATCCAGTCACGGTCGCATTCTGCGAGGGCGAGGTCGGCGGTGCGGATCGTCCGTCGCTGCACAGAGGTATGCGCGAAACCGGGAAGTATTCCGTGTGCGGCGAGCAGCTGCCCGGCGCGGGCCGCTTCCCGCTCGCCGCCCGCGGTCAGGGCGGCATTCACCCAGCCGGTGAACAGGTTGCTGGCATTCCATTCGCTCTCGCCGTGACGCAGCACCACCAGGCGGCTGGTGTCGCCCTCTGCCAGCCGCGTCATGCCCGCACGGCCGTGCGGTCGTGCAGTGACGGCAGCCCGAGCCCGGGTATGCCGGGGCCGCCCGGCTCCGGATGGCTTGACCGGAACGCCGATCCTGTGCATCGGCTGGCCGGCCCGCTGCCGGCTGATTCCCACGATCGCGCCGATCTTGCAGGTGGACAGCTCCTCGAACACGCAGAGATGGACGATCTGCTCCGCCAGATCCGCACCGGGCAGGGCAGCCGGATCGATGTCGTTCGGCGATGCGGAGATGTTTCCGGTGTGCGGGCAACCATCCACGCCGCCGGTCTCCTGCCTCCTCGCAGGGACCGTTGGCGGCGTATCCGCGTTTACGGCGGGCCCCTCCGCCGGTCCCCAGATTTTACCTGAGCAGATCGTTTGTGCCCAGAGCCCAGAACGAGAACGCGGATGCCTGCGCTGCGGGACCGGCCGGAGATAACTCTCGTCGCAGCAAGCAGGAGCAGGGCCTTTCTTATGGCCGGTTCGCCGTGATCAGGCCCGCGTGTGCCGGAGCGCTGGACAGACCGTTGGCTTCTGCCGATTCTCTCGGCGGCGCCCGGGTAAGGCAGTCGGCGGCCCGCGGCATGCACGCTGAAGGACCGGCGACATTCATGTGTACGGCCGACACCTCGCCGAAAATCGCCGGCGATCCTGGTTACCAGCGCCGCGGAGTGTCCCGGGCCGCGACGTGGGCATGCTCTGGCGACGCTGGACTGCGCCCGCCGCACCAGATGCCACGCCTGGTTTGGCCGGCCCGGTCGTATTGACTGGCGCGCCGCGGGGCCATTTCAGTGTGCGTCGTGCCTGGTGCGCGTTGCGTGCTTGCCGGGCTATCCTGGCGCAACTGGCGTCGGCGGAGGGGCCCGCGATCCGACTGCGGCACGGCCGCCAACGGTCTCTGCCTGAGACAGGCAGGAGGCGGCATGCTGGCACCCGACGAGACCGTCGCACTGGCCGCCCCGAACCGGCTTGACGGGCTGGCGACCGGCGTGGACCCGGCGGCACTTGACTTGCTGGCCGTCGCGGGCGGCCGAGGAAGCGACGGACCCGTCCGCCCCGCAGGCGCTGATACCGCCTGTGTCAGGGGCATCAGCTCGACGCGTCCGCGATCTCCTGTAGCCGGAGAGAGCCCCAGCCGATGTCATGGCAGCCCCGGGCCGTGTGCGGTGCCACTTGCCGCATGAGCGCAGCATCCGGTACTGCAAGCATCATGCAGTCCGTGTCCCCGGCGGGCTCATCCGCCGCCCGGAGATCCCGCCGTCGGTAGACCGGCCGAGCCGCACCAGCGCGCGCCTCATCGTCGGCCATCCGCGCCCCGCCGCGTGAATCCTCTGATCCCGCCGGGGAAGATCTGGACGATCCAGCCGCCCAGCCCCGGTTTGAACAACGCCGCCGCGGCCACGCCGTCCGCCCGCAGCTCGTCCGAGGCGTGCGTGGCTGCGACCCGCGCGGCCCTGCCCGTCCCGAATAGACGGATAGCCGGGCCAGCCGGCACGGCCCAGCGGGCCCGCGTGAAGGCGGCCGCGATGACATGCTCGGCCGCGGCTCGGTCCTGCCAGCCGCTGACATCGGTGTTCTTGCCCGGCTCCCGCTGCTTGTAGGTGTCCAGGAACTGGGTGATCTCGCCGAGCTGGTGCCCGGAGACGTCACCCAGATCCTGTATGTCCGCGTACTGCGGGTCGCGTGCGGGCACAATCAAGATCTTGGCGTCGGGCCCGTGCTCGTCGTGCATCCAGAACACGCCCACCGGCCGGGCCGTCACCGAACATCCCGGAGACGCTGGTTCGCCGTGCAGGATCATCGCGTCCAGCGGGTTGCCGTCCTCGGCCAGCGTGTCCGGGATGAAGCCGCAGTCCAGTGGGTAGCGGGCGGAAGTGAACAGCATCCGGTCCAG
Organism: Streptosporangiaceae bacterium; assembly: GCA_035499215.1. Classification (GTDB taxonomy): domain Bacteria; phylum Actinomycetota; class Actinomycetes; order Streptosporangiales; family Streptosporangiaceae; genus DATJZH01. Next base: position 7,221 of record DATJZH010000314.1, read on the forward strand.
CCGGATCCGCCCGCTCGCGTGATCCATCTCGTACTTATTCCGCGAACTCTGCGGGATCTCCACAATGATCTCAACGTCCACAGGTCCTCCATGGCGCACGGGTCAGGTTTGCAGCGACGGCGCGCTCATGGTCCGGGGCCGCGGTTTCGGAGCAGTTCCTCGCGGATGACGTCCCCTGCGCGGGCGTGGGTCCAGGTCCCTGCCCAGATCCGGAACACCGACGAGGGCACCGCCGGCCGATCCGGTCCAGCCGCGCGGCATCAGCCGCAATGCCCGCCTCGGCCAGCGCCTCTAGCAGCAGACTCAGCTGACTGGCGTCGGCATCGACAAGAACCGTCCGGGTGCCGGCGTCCAGCCTGTTGCCGATGCCGCCGGGCGGCACCCAGCGCGGCTGAGCCGTCCGCCGGTACTGGTGCCATGACGATGGGTGGGGCGCGGCCACGGTCAGCCCGGCGTGCTGGAAATCAGCCCAGAATGTGCACTCATGCTCGCCTCCGCGTGACATTCCATCCGCAGAGGCCATCAGCACGGGCTGCGCGATCCGGGCGGGCCTCATCGCCTGCTGTCAGTGTATCCGCACGCGGCCTGGCGAACCACGCACCTGGGCAGGCAGAATCTGGCACCTGGGACGCATGGCCGCCCATCACGGAGGGCAAGCGCCTGCCCGCCAGGCGGCGGCCCGCCCCGCGCCAGCCGTTCGGGACCCGCTGTCGTTCCTCCCTGTGAGCCAAGGGAGGCCTGCCCGGGTGATCAGGACAATGACCACCCCGTCGGCCAGTGTGATGACACCACGCAGCTTGCCTGGCTGCGCGGCGATGCATTTCAAGCGCCCGGCAGCTCCGCGACCTTGAGCCGTCGCCCGCAGGTAGCGATCAGGCCGGGCCACGCCGCCGTCGGGGCCGCTCGCGGAGGAGACCTGTCGATGGCGGATCGCGCCTCATGCCTGATCATGGTCTACCGGGTCGCTGGGAGCCGACCCGGCTGAGAGCTACCGTGCGGCGGCGGCTGGAGGCGGCCGGCGCCGTCTATCTGGCGAACTCCGTCGCCGCGCCGCCGGCATCCCCGGCAGCCGAGCGTGCTCTGCGCGGGTTGCGGAATGCAGCTGGCGAGATGAGCGGCTCCGCCCAGCTGGTGCGAGATCCATGAGGCGGAACCCGCCCTTGAAAGCCGCGGACAGGCCCGCTGACGGTCCCTTGTCTATCACCGGGAGGCCCTGTTTGTGCTGATCTCCCGTCCGCTCGCCATTCACCGCGGCTGGTGCCGTGCGGCGCTGCGGCCGCGGTCCTGCTCGCGGCCGGAGTTCTCGGGCTGTGCGCCGACCGGGGGAAGCATGCATCTGCCCACCTGTATGGTCCCCGCAGTGGCTGGCCGCGTGCTGGATGTCGTGGCCGGGACCGGATTGGCCCCTGGGCGCGGCCAGTGCCGATGCGAGCAGGCCCTATGCGGTGCTGTGGTCCGCGCTTACCAGGAGCACGGGGATTTTGCATGCCCGGGCTGTCGCATCCGCGATGTGGCCGAGTCTGGGGTGGAGCAGCCCGCCGTCGCCGTGGCGGCCGATCACGAGCAGGTCGAAGCCATGCTCGGTGGCGTAGTCGCAGAGTGACCCGGCCACGTGGCGGCTCTGGGCAGTGTGCAGGCTGATCCGGACCGCAGAGGTCTCGGCGATGGATGCGCGGGTGAACATGAAGGTCTCTTCCGCCCGGCGCATCTCTGCGGATGGTTGGCCTGGCTGGTCTTTCTCCGCCTCAAGGTGAGGCGGGTCTGGCAGGGCAGAGAGTGCGACCACGTGCCCTGGCCCCTCGCCGACGATGGCGGCCGCCGTCCGCAATGCCGCCACGGAGTCTGCCGAGCCGTCCCATGCCACCAGCACCCGGCGGAACGGCCCGCCGGGTGCGGCCTGCCGGCCGGGTTTGCTGTCAGCGGCAGGAAACACTGCGCCTCCTCTGATCCCGGCTGCCGGGGCACAGCGCTGGGCGTGCAGAACTCTGGGAGTTATTCTCCCGGTGCGGCAACGGAGCTCTCTTTGCCGACTATTGTGACTCGCGCCACACGCCCGGGCAAGGAGCCGGCCAGCGGACGGCTCCGCTGTTTCGACCGGCCGTCCCGGCCGGGACGACAGAGTGCCACGGCCATCGAGATCGGGCTGCCGGTCCCTGTTCCAGGTCCCAGCGGCAGCTGCCAGCTGGCGGTAGGGACATGACGGCCGGTGAGCAGCTGGTCGGCGTCATTGCTGACCGCCGGCGCCGCCGCGCGGGCGGCCCAGGGGCAGAACCAGCAGTCATCATGGCCTCCTGTTCACCACTGCGACATCACTGCGGCCAGGGGTCAGATCCGGAGGTCATCAGCAAGCTGTCCTCTCGCGATTGCGGCGCGGCTCATCGCCACCGCCATCGTGCGGCCGGACGACACCGCTCACAAGGGGGCAGCCTGAGTCCGCATGTCCTGAGTGAGTGAGGACGACGTCCCGCTCATGTGGCGGGCGTTGCCGGCCCGGTCTGGATACAGGCCCGGATGCGAGGCCCGTGGAAAGCCGCGACGGTGCCGTGTTGCTGCGCCCCGCTGGCCTGGCTGGCACGGGCAGACCGATAACCGCGCAGCCGGCATCGAGGAAGCCATGTGGCCATCGATCTCAGGCGGGCGGCGTGGTCATGCTGCAGCTGTTCGGGTGTCGGCGGCTGCGCCGCTGCGCTCGGGCCAGGCCGCGGAAGGTAAAGCCGGGCGCATTGGGAAATGCTTGCCATGGTCGCCGGTGCCGCATGTATCGTGTAGGCGTTCACGCGATGAGGCTCGCGTATCGCCCGGGGTCTCGCTGGCCCGGCTAATGGCCTCTACCTGTACGGCGCTGATGCGCCGCGTGCCAGGCGGAGGTCATTTTGTCTGTTCCGATCCTGATCCAGGTCCTGCAGAGCCTGGTGGTCCTTGCCGCCGCCCCGCTGTATGCGGGCGTGCTGGCGCGCGCCGAGGCGGTGATCGCTTCCAGGCGCGGCCCGAGCGTGCTGCAGCCCTACCGGGACCTGGCGAAGCTGCTGCGCAAGGGCAGCACGATCAGCGATCAGGCTTCGTGGGTGTTCCGCATTACCCCGTTCGCAACGTTCGCCTGCTACCTGACCGTGTCGGTGATCGTGCCCGTGCTCACCAGCACGCCGCTGCCGCTGGCGTTCCTCGCCGACCTGATCGGCGGCGCGTTCGTGCTGGCCCTGGCCGGCTTCATGACGTCGCTGGCCGGGCTGGACACCGCGAGTCCTTACGGCGGCCTCGGTGCGAGCCGGGCCAGCTGGATCGGCAGCATGGCCGAGCCCGCGCTGATCCTGGTGTTCTTCACGGTCGGCGTGGTCTCGGCATCGGACAACCCGTACCTGATGAACCATGCGATCGCCGGGTCGCCGTACGCGCTGGTGCTGCCCACGCACCTGCTCGGGCTGCTGGCGTTCTTCATGATCGTGCTGGTCGAGAACGGCCGGATCCCGATCGACACCCCGGGCGGCTCGACCGAGATCTCGATGATCGAGGAAGGACGGGTGCTGGAGTACTCGGGCCGGGAGTACGCGCTGATGAAGTGGGGGAGCTGGATGAAGCTTTTCCTGCTGTCGTCGATCTTCGTGAATGTCTTCGTGATCCCGTGGGGCCTGGGAACCTCCGGGGACCTGGCCAGCGCGCTGCTCGCCGTCCCGGTGCTGCTCGGCAAGCTGGCGCTGTGCGGCGCGGCGATCGTCGCGATCGATACCTCCTTCGCCAAGCTCCGTTTCTTCCGCATCGCCGAGTTCCTCGGCGCGGCGTTCCTGCTCGCTCTCGTCGGCGTCGCCACCTCCTACGTGATCGGAGCCTGAGACGGTGCAGACCCTCTCCGCCGCCAGCACCGCCGGCGTGCTGCTCGACCTGTCCGGCGTGCTCATCCTGCTGCTGGCGTTCGCCTGCCTGGGCTCCAAGCTGTTCAACCGCTACGTGGCCTATTACGGCGCGCAGTCGGTGGTGCTGTCGTTCGCCGCCGGCGTCGCCGCCTTCACCTTCCACAGCGTCGAGCTGTGGATTCTCGCCGTGGCCACCCTGGCGATCAAGGGGATCGGCATCCCGGTCTCCGCCCGCCGGCTGCTGGTGCAGCGGCTCGAGCTCAGCCGGGACACCGCGCTGTCGACGGGCCTGTCCACCTCGCTTATCGCCGGCGGAGCGCTGACCGCGTTCGCCTACCTGGTGACCAGGCCGCAGCTGCTGCCTCATGGGGTGGTGGCAGCCGCGGTGGTGCCGCTGTCCACCGCGGTCATCCTGCTGGGCGGGCTGGCGATGGTGGTGCGCCGGCACACGGTGGCGCAGCTGATCGGCTGGCTGATCGTCGAGAACGGCGTGTTCCTCGGCGCGATCACCCTGGTGGCAACGTTTCCCTTCATCGTCGAGGCGGGAATCTTCCTCGACCTCGTCGCGGGGGTGCTGATCATGCTGGTCTTCGTATCGGGGCTCACCCGACGGCTCGCCAGCGCGAGCGCGGCCGAGCTGAGGGAGCTGCACGGGTGATCATCGCGGTGATTCTGGCGGCGGCGGGCCCGCTGGCCGGCACGCTGGCTGCGGCGGGCGGCGCGCGGGCGCGCCAGGCGGGCTGGGCCGGAGCGGCCGGAGCGGGCGTCGCGCTCGGCTCCGCGGTTTATCTGCTGGCTGCCCAGCTGCACCATGCGCCGCTGCGCGGCTGGGGCGGCTTCCTGTACGTCGACTCGCTGAGCTGCTTCTTCCTGCTCACCGTGGCCGGCGTGACGCTGCTGGCCGCTGTCGGGTCCGTCGCCTACCTGTCGGCAGAGGAAGACTCGGGCAGGCTCAGCAGGTTCCAGGTCAGGCTGTACTTCATCTTCTTCGGGCTGTTCGCGTCGCTGATGCTCGCGTCCTTCGAGACTGGCAACCTCGGCCTGCTCTTCGTCCTCATCGAGGCCAGCACCCTGGCCAGCGCGGCGCTGGTGGGGCTCGAGGCCAGGGCGAGCTCGCTCGAGGCGGCCTGGAAGTACGTGATCATCAGCTCCTTCGGCGTCACGATCGCGCTCGCGGGCACGCTGTGGCTGTTCTACTCCGCCAGCAGCCTGCATCTCGCACCGGACCTCCGGCTGACCTGGCCGTATCTGTTCATCCACGCTCATGCGCTCGCGCCGCAGAGCCTGCGGCTGGCGTTCCTGCTGGCCGTCGTCGGCTACGGGACCAAGGTCGGCCTGGCGCCGATGCATACCTGGCTGCCGGACGCCCACGCCGAGGCGCCGAGCCCGGCCAGCGCGATGCTGTCCGCGGCACTGCTCAACACGGGGATGTATGCGATCATCCGGTTCCTCGCGATCACCCGGGCCCGGCTCGGCGACGGCTACCCGAGAGGCGTCCTGCTGGCGTTCGGGTTCGCATCGATCGTGATCGGAGTCCTGTTCATGGTCCGGCGCGGGAACTTCAAGCGGCTGTTCGCCTACTCCTCGGTCGAGCACATGGGAATCATCGCCATCGCGCTCGGGTTCGGCGGCGTCCTGGGGATGTACGGGGCGCTGCTGCAGATCCTCAACCACGCGATCGCCAAGGCGGTGCTGTTCCTGTCAAGCGGGGACGTGGCGCTGCGCTACCAGACGAGGGAGGCCGCGGGCGTCCGCGGCCTGCTGGCCGCTGCGCCGGTGACCGGCGCCGCGCTGCTGCTTGCCTCGTTCGCGGCGCTCGGCGCGCCGCCGTTCGGCGTGTTCCTGTCCGAGCTGACGATCGTGCGGGCCGGCTTCGCCGCGGCCAGCCCGGTGTTTCCGCTGCTGCTGCTCGCGATGCTGGCGGTCGCGTTCGTGGCCTTCGCCCGGACGACAGCCGCGATGGTGACGGGCGAGGCGCTGCCGTCACCCAGCCCGTACCGGGGCCGGGGAGCGGGGCTGGCCGCCGTCGCGCCGCTGGCCGTTGGCCTGGCGGCGCTGCTGGTCCTCGGCCTGTGGATCCCCGCGGGCCTGAATGCAGTGATCCTGCATTCGGTGGGGTTTCTCACATGACCGCCGTCGGGCCTGACCTGGCCTGCGGGCGGCCCGGCCTGCCCCGCCTGCTCAGCCAGCTGGGCTACGACGCGAGGGCCGGCGCCGGGCCGGTGGTCACGGTCAGCGTGGCCGCAGCAGACCTGGAAGCCGCGGTTCGGCGGCTGGCGGCGCATGAGGGCGCCCGCCTGGCCGACTTCTTCGCCTCCGGCGGGAATCCCGCAATCGACGGTGATCCCGTGGTACTCCGCCTGGTCTGGGGCCTGGACTGCGACCGCCGGTACCTCGTCACCGAGTCGGCGATCGAGGGGGAGCGCTACCCGGCGCTGTCCGACATCGCGCCCGCCGCGTTCGCCGAGGAATGCGAGATCTTCGAGCAGTTCGGCATCAGGCCCGCCGGCGGCAAGCCGCTCAACCGGGTGGTTCTTCCGCCGCACGCCGGACCGGATTTCCCGCGGCTGGGCCGCCCCCCGGCGCAAGAGCCGGCCGAGGTGCACGCGCAGCATGTCGTGGGCGGCCATGCGTTCGAGTTCCCGTTCGGCCCGGTCCGCCAGGTGGGGGTGGAGTCGCTGTACTACGGCCTGGTGACCAGCGGCGAGGAAGTCGTCGACCTTTACCTGTTCACCTGGCACAAGCACCGGGGCGTCGAATGGCGGCTGCGCGGCCGCACGCCGCGCGAGGCGCTCTTTCACGTAGAGCGGACGGAAGGGCTCGGCGCGGTCGGGGCGGCCTGGGCATTCGCCGCGGCGGCGGAGGCGGCGCTGGAGGCCGCGCCGCCCGCCCCGGCGATGCGGGCCCGGGCGATAGCGCTGGAGCTGGAGCGGCTGTACAACCACGCTGCCGCTACCGCGGCGCTGTGCCAGTCCACCGGTCTGACCGTCGGCCAGGCGGCCGCCGAGATCGCGCTGGAGCGGCTGCTGCGCCTCAACGCGGCGGCGTTCGGCCACCGGTATCTCTTCGGCGTCGTCGACATCGGCGGGGCGCGCCGCGGCCCGGACACCGCCGCGCTGCGCCGCGGGCTGCCCGGCGCCTACGGCGAGCTGCGGCACGCTGCCGACGCGCTGCTGGCCACGAACTCGTTCGTCGACCGGCTGGAAGCCACCGGGATCCTCACCCGCGAGGCCGCCCGGAGGCTGGGCCTGGTCGGCCCGGTCGCCCGGGCAGCCGGCGTGGCGACCGACGTGCGCGCGGATCATCCCGCTGAGCCCTACTCCTCGCGCCCGCCGGCGGTAGCGACCGGCCAGAGCGGGGACGTCCTGGCCCGGTTCCGGGTGATGCTGGCCGAGGCCGCCGAGTCCGTCCGCCTGATCGGCGAGCTGCTCGAGGCGGGCGCCGGGCCGGGCGGAGCGGACCTGCCGGAAAGCGTCACCGGGAGATCGGATCGCTCGGGCCTGGGCTGGGCCGAGTCTTCCCGCGGCGAGGCGCTGGCCTGGGTGGCGCTGGACGGCAGCGGGCGGATCACGCGGGCGCGGCTGCGGCCCGCCTCGGTACGGAACTGGCGCGGCTTCGACGACGCCTGCCGGTCGCAGAACGTCTTCACCGACATCCCGATCATCGAGGCCAGCTTCTGGCTGACCGTCGCCGGCACGTCACGCTGAAGGAGGAGAGCACGGTGCCACTGTGGTTCCTGCGGGGCCTGCGCCGCGGCGTCGTCACCACGCGCTACCCCGGCCAGCCTGACGCCTCCGCGGCGCAGCTGCCGACCCCGCCGGCGTTCCGGCCGGCGGCGCTGACCCGCGATCTGGCCGACCGGCTGGCGGCGATCTGCCCGAGCTGGGCCCTGACCAGGAACGGTGACGTGCTGTTCTTCGATGCCGGCGCCTGCACCGCGTGCGGCCGCTGCCGGGAAGCTGCTCCCGGGGCAGTCACCGCGAGCGGTGAGTTCGAGCTGGCCGCCACCGACCCCGCTCATCTCGTCAAGCGGATCCCGCTGCTGGGAGAGGGAGGCTCATGAGCCTGCCGCGCACCGAGGAGACAGCACAGGCACTGCGCCGCAGCGTGGCCCGCCAGTTCGGCCGCAGCCTGCACATCCGCACCCTGGACACCGGCTCCTGCGCCGCATGCGAGCAGGAGATCCGGCTGCTCGCGGCGCCGCACTACGACCTGCACCGGCTCGGGTTCTTCTTCACCCCCGCGCCGCGGCACGCCGACCTGCTGATGGCGACCGGCCCGATGATCCGGGCCTTCGACATCGCGGCCCGCAAGACCTACGAGGCGATGCCGGGCCCCAAGCTGGTGGTGGCGACCGGGGCGTGCGCGCTCGGCGGCGTCTACCAGCCCGACGCGTTCACCCACGGCAGCGTCGGCGACACGCTCCCGGTCGACGTGTGGATCCCCGGCTGCCCGCCCAGCCCGCTCGCGCTGCTGCAGGGCCTGCTGGTGGCAGTGGACAGGCTCGCCGAGAAGGTGCGGGACCTCACCTTCATTCAGGAAGGAGGTCCCCGGTGACCTCGCTGCCGCTCATGTACGGTGCCGCTGCGGCCTGGGGCGTTGCCGCGCTGCTCGCGCTGACCGGCGGGGCCAGCAGGCCGGGGATCCGGGCGTGCTGCGTCCTGTCGGGGATCGGCGGCGCCGCCGCGCTGGCAGGCGGCGTGTCCACGCTGCTGTCCGGCGACAGCCGGGTCGTCACGGCCGGCGGCTCCGTCGTGGTGGGGACGCTGCAGCTGCAGGCCACCAGCCTGGCCGGAGTGTTCGCCGCGCTGCTGGGCCTGGTCGCGGTCGCGACGGCGGCGTTCGTCCCCCGGTATCACCAGCCCGGCCGCGGGACCGCGCTGTACCTGGCCATGTACAACCTCGCGCTGCTGGCCAGCCTCGCCGTGCTCGCCGCCGGCGGCGTGGTCACCTTCCTGGTCGCCTGGGGCACCATGTCCCTGCTGGGCTACCTGCTCATCCTGCGCCACCCGCAGCGCGACGAGGCGGCCGCCGGCGCGTTCTGGTTCGCTGCCCTGTCCGAGACCGGATTCGTGCTGATCATCGCGGCGTTCGTGATCCTGGCGGCCAGGACCCACACGATGCAGCTCGACCTCATCGCCGCCCGCGCGCACCTCGTGACGCCGGGCTGGCGGGACACCGCCTACCTGCTGGCCCTGACCGGCTTCGGCTTCAAGGCCGGCCTGGTGCCGCTGCACGTCTGGCTGCCCGAGGCCCACCCCGTCGCGCCCGCGGACGGCTCGGCCTTCCTGTCCGGCCTGGTCGTCAAGCTCGGCGTCTACGGAATCGCGCTGTTCGCGTTCCGGCTGCTGCCCGAAGGGCCGGCCTGGCGCGGGATCCTCACCATGGCAGCCGGAGCGGTCACCGCCGCGATCGGGATCCTTTACGCGCTGAATGAGCGGGACATCAAGCGCTTCCTCGCCTTCTCCACGATCGAGAACGTCGGGATCATCGTCATCGCGTTCGGCGCCGCGATGACATTCTGGGCCTACGGCAACCGGCTGCTATGGGCGTTCCTGCTGCTCGCCGGGCTCTACCACGTCGCCAACCACGGCAGCTACAAGTCGCTGCTGTTCCTGGAGGCCGGCGTGGTGGAGCACGCGGCCGGCAGCCGGGACATGGACCGGCTCGGCGGGCTCACCCGCCCGATGCCGCGCGCCTCCGTGATCACCTTCATCGGCACGCTGGGAATCGCGGCGCTGCCGCCACTCAACGGATTCGTCAGCGAATGGCTGATCTTCCAGGGGCTGTTCCAGGGATTCCGCACCGGCAGCCACCTGGTCGCGATCCTGATCATGCTCGCCGCGGCCACCCTGGGCCTGACCGGGGGCCTGGCCATCTACGCCTTCGTCCGCGGCTACGGCATACCGTTCCTCGGCATGCCGAGGACCAGGCGCGCCGCAGCCGCCAGCGAGGCCGGCCAGCCGGTCGCCGGCCCGGCGCTGCTCGCCGTCGCCTGCGTGGCGCTCGCCGTCGGCGCCCCGGTCGTGCTCGCCGTCCTGTCCCGCGCGATGCGCACCGTCACAGGCGTCGCGCTGCGGCCGGTGCTGCTGCCCGGGAACCTCACCGTGATCCCGGCCCACACGAACTTCTCCGGGTTCTCGCCGACCTACCTGGCCGTGTTCCTGCTGGCCGTGACGGCCGTGCCCGCGCTCATCTACCTGGCCGGACGTCCCCGGGCCGGCAGCCTTACCGTGCCCGTATGGGACGGCGGCATGGTCGCGTTCCGGCCCCGGATGCAGTACTCCGCGATGACATTCTCCGCGCCCACCAGGGTCACCTTCGACGCGCTGTACCGGCCTGCGGTGTCGGTCCGCCGCGCGTCCGATGACCCGGCCGGGCGGTCCGGCCCGGTGCATTACGAGTCCCAGGCGGCACCGGTCTTCGGCAAGAATCTGTACCGGCCGGTGATCCGCGCGGTCGAGTGGCTGGCCGGCTTCGTCCAGCCGATTCAGTCGGGTGACGTGAACCTGTACCTGTTCTACGTCTTCGCGGCCGTCCTGATCGCCTACCTGCTGGGCGCGCTGTGACCGCGCCGGGCAGGCCCGCGACATCGCCGGCCTCAGGGCTCGTCGTGCTCGTGCGGCTGCGCGAGCTAGCCCATGTCCGGATCTGGCGGCGCTCTCAGCCAGCGCTCATGCCCATCGACAACCCGGTCCGGGCGGTGCTGCCGCCCGGACGCCGCGGGCTGAACGGAAGGAACAGATGATGAGTTGCGACCCTGCAGGGCACGGGGGATACCCGCCGGGTGCCAGGCGGAGACCGGGCTCACGGCCGGCCAGGCGCGACGAGCCGCAGAGCGCGCTCCGCGCAATTCACGCGCACCTGGCACGGACAGCGAGGCGGCTCTGGCGGAACCTGAGCGCCGTCTACGTGCGGCACGACGGCCTGCCAGTGCACAGCACGGCGCTGACATCAATCTCGATCAGTGCCCTGATCCGCGAAGTGATCCACGAAGCTGAGAAAATCTGCCGGGAGGCTGCGTCGTGACAGCGCCCGAGTCACCAGCTGCTGCCTGCCATGCAAGCGCTTGTGCATAGATCGGGCTGGCGCGGCACCTCGCTGTCAGCGCCGTCAACTGGAGGGCTCATGGAAGTCGAGATCATCATCGAGGTCCCGCAGGGTTCGCGGAACAAGTACGAGATGGACCACCAGACCGGGCGGATCCGGCTGGACCGCATGCTGTTCACCTCGACGCGCTATCCGCTCGACTACGGATTCATACCCGCCACGCTGGCCGAGGACGGCGATCCGCTCGACGCCATGGTCCTGCTCGGCGAGCCGGCGTTCCCCGGCTGCGCGGTCACGGCGAGGCCGGTCGGCGTCTTCTGGATGCACGATGAGCACGGGCCCGACGCCAAAATCCTGGCGGTTCCCGCTACCGACCCGCGATATGCGGACCTGCGCGACCTGACTGATATCCCTGGCCACCTCCGCGAGGAGATAAGCCACTTCTTCGACATCTACAAGGAGCTGGAGCCCGGCAAGGGCACCGATGTCCGCGGCTGGCAGAACCGCGTTGCCGCAGAACAGGAGATCACCGCAGCCTTCGGGCGTGCCCCGGGTTAGGAACCGGCCGTGACGCCGATCCGCTCCCGGCCGGGCGGCAGCAGACCACCGGCCCGGTCAGGGGAGAGATCTGCCGGCTGGCTGCGGCACCTCCCGGGGACTTGCGCGCCTCTGCGTGCTGCCTTCCCGCCCGGGTCCGGCTCATGGTGTCATCGCCGACCGCGGCCGGATGCCGGCGGGCCGGACCCGGGCGAGCTGGCCACGCCAACGTAATCCTCATCGAGCAGGCACGCACAGATGCCGAATTGACGCAG